>JAUXPP010000027.1 GCA_030683705.1 Polaromonas sp.
TCAGCCTGCAGGAAGGCTACTTTGCCAGGCGCAGCCTGGCCGACTGGATTTTTGCGGCATTGGTGCTGGCCGGCGGCCTGTTTGCCTTTGCGCGTTACCACGGCTTCATGGATGTTTACGAAAAGGGCATCCTGCTCGGCACCATTCCTGCCGCGATTGCCATGGGCTGGTTCTGGCGGCCGCTGCGCGTATTGATGGGGGCGGTGGCGCTGTTCTCGCTGCTCGGCATCGTGTCCTACCAGGGCGAGCTGGCGCGCGCCGAGCAGGTGTTCTGGCTCAAGTACTTTTTGTCCAGCCAGTCCGCCATCCTCTGGATGAGCGTGCTGTTTTTCATGAGCACCGTGTTTTACTGGCTGGGCATGTTCATCCGCCAGCAGGGCGATGCGCTGGAGTCGCTGGGCAGCAAGATCGCCTGGGTGGCCGTCGGCATGGCGCTGATCGGCACCATGGTGCGCTGGTATGAAAGCTACCTGATAGGCGCCGACGTCGGCCATATTCCCGTCAGCAACCTCTACGAAGTGTTTGTGCTGTTCTGCTGGATGACGGCCGCGTTTTACCTCTATTTCGAAGCACAGTACAACACCCGCGCCATGGGCGCGTTCGTGATGCTGGTGGTCAGCGCCGCGGTCGGCTTCCTGCTCTGGTACACGGTGGTGCGCGAGGCGCATGAAATCCAGCCGCTGGTGCCGGCGCTCAAGAGCTGGTGGATGAAGCTGCATGTGCCGGCCAACTTCATCGGTTACGGCATGTTTGCCCTGGCGGCCATGGTGGCGTTTGCCTACCTGATCAAGGCCCAGGTGCAGGAAACGCGCTGGTACAAGTTGGCGCCGCTGTGGATATTTGGCATCGTGTTGTGTTTTGTGCCACTGGCCTTCCGCCAGAGTTCCCAGGAAGCCGGCGGCAATTACTGGTTGGGCTACTTTCTTGTGGCGGCGCTCATCGTGGGCGGCATTTTGCTGGCGCGCCGGCGCATTGCCGAACGCCTTCCCGCGGTGGAGGTGCTCGACGACGTGATGTACAAGGCGATTGCCGTGGGTTTTGCCTTCTTCACCATCGCGACCGTGCTGGGCGCACTCTGGGCGGCCGAAGCCTGGGGCGGCTACTGGAGCTGGGACCCCAAGGAAACCTGGGCGCTGATCGTCTGGCTCAACTATGCCGCCTGGCTGCACATGCGCCTGGTCAAGGGCCTGCGCGGCACCGTGGCGTCCTGGTGGGCGCTGGCTGGCCTGGGCGTGACGACTTTCGCCTTTATCGGCGTGAATATGTTTCTTAGCGGTCTGCACAGTTACGGAACCTTGTAACTCCAGTGCAGTGCTGCACGCTATCTGGAACATAAAAACGCGCCTTTTGCGCCATGGCGGCGTTGCAAATCCGCGCGATACTGGGTGTATCGCTGTGGTTTGCGCCTTGCCCTGACCCAAAACGCATCATTTTTATTTGTTCCATCCAGCATGCAACACTGCACTGCTGAATCCTTGTAAGAAGTGGCTGCGTATCCAGACTAACCGTCAAATCCCGACCAACGACTCCAAGGAAGCAAGATGCTGATCAAGACCCACAACAGCGGATTCATTCACCCGGTCTCCAGCGAGATCACATCCCAGGGGATTTATCAGCAACGCCGCGACATGATCCGGCTGATGGCTGGCGGCGCCGCCGGTGCGGCCCTGGCCGGCTGGGCCGGGCGCGAGGCGCTGGCCCAGGGCGTGGCCAGACCCGGCAAGCTGGCGGCCCTGCCGGGCGCCAGGTCGGCGGTGGCCGGTGCGGTGACCATGGAAAAAGTCACCGACTACAAGGACGCCAGCACCTACAACAACTTCTACGAATTCGGTACCGACAAGGCCGACCCGGCCAAAAATGCCGGCACGCTGGTCACCAAGCCCTGGACCGTGGTGGTCGACGGCCTGGTCAAGCAACCGAAAACCTGGGCCATCGAGGACCTGCTCAAGCTCAGCGCCCAGGAAGAACGGATTTACCGGATGCGCTGCGTCGAGGGCTGGTCCATGGTGATCCCCTGGGTCGGTTATTCGATGGCCGAGCTGATCAAAAAGGTCGAGCCGCTGGGCAATGCCAAGTACGTCGAGTTCATCACCCAGGCCGACCCCAAGACCATGCCGTTTGTCGGTTCGCGTGTGCTCGACTGGCCCTATGTCGAGGCCTTGCGCCTGGACGAGGCCATGAACCCGCTGACCCTGCTGGCCTTCGGCATGTATGGCGAGGTGATGCCTAACCAGAATGGCGCCCCGGTGCGCCTGGTGGTGCCCTGGAAATACGGTTTCAAAAGCGGCAAGAGCATTGTCCGGATCCGCTTCACGGACAAGGAGCCGCGCACCGCGTGGAACAAGGCGGCCGCCAACGAATACGGCTTTTATTCCAACGTGAACCCGAACGTGGACCATCCGCGCTGGAGCCAGGCCACCGAGCGCCGCATCGGCGAGGACGGTCTGTTCGCCAAGAAGCGCAAGACGTTGATGTTCAACGGCTACGAGGCACAGGTCGGCCAGCTCTACGCCGGCATGGATCTCAAGAAGAACTTCTGATGAAGATGGCCCCCACGCTTGTCACTGCGTGTACGTCGCTGCACCTTGCAGGCCGCCGCTCGCCAGAGGCTTCGCTGCTGTTGTCCGTCCAAACCTGCGCAGGCAGGTTTGGAGCCGCAGGCGCCAGCCCCGAGGGGGCGCCATCCGCCTTGGGGCGGCCCGGCGGCGGATGAGTGCCGCGTTTAACAAAGCCTTGCTGCACCCGGCGGCCAGGCCGCTGGTGTTCCTGCTGGCGCTGCTGCCGTTTGCCTGGCTGTTCTACGGCGCCTTCACCAACAACCTGGGCGCGAATCCGGCCGAACACCTGATACGCGCAACCGGCGACTGGACCCTGCGTTTCCTGTGCATCGTGCTGGCGGTCACGCCGCTGCGGGTGATCAGCGGCACACCAGCGCTGGCGCGTTTCCGGCGCATGCTGGGGCTGTTCACCTATTTTTATGTGGTGATCCACCTGCTGAGTTACAGCTGGTTCGACATGGGTTTCGATGTGCCCGAAATCATCAAGGACATCATCAAGCGGCCGTTCATCCTCGTCGGTTTCTCGGCCTTCCTGCTGCTGACGCCGCTGGCGGCCACTTCCTTCAATGCCGCGATCAAAAAGCTGGGCGCGCGCCGGTGGCAAATGCTGCACAAGCTGGTCTACCTGATCGCCGGGCTGGGCCTGCTGCACTTTTTCTGGATGCGTTCAGGCAAGAACGATTTTGCCGAAGTCGCGGTGTATGCCGTGATCCTCGCCGTGCTGCTGGGCTGGCGGGTGCGGGACTATGTGAAGAAAAAACGGCCCCGGCGCACGCCCGCCGTGCGTGAGCAGCTATCGAAATAATAGCGTGACAAGCCCCGGCGAGAGGGCGGCGGGACGCGCTTCAGCCGGGAACCAGCTGCTCCTGCCGCATCTGGTCGGCGGCGGTTTCCCGGCGGCGAATGAGGTGGGCTTTGGCGCCGTCGACCAGCACTTCGGCGGCACGGCCGCGGGTGTTGTAGTTGCTGGCCATGCTCATGCAGTACGCACCCGCCGACAACACCGCCAGGCAGTCGCCGGCCTGGACCGCCAGCGCGCGGTCACGGCCTATCCAGTCACCGCTTTCGCAGACCGGGCCCACCACGTCGTAGGTGGTCTCGGGCGCGTCCGATGAGGGCACGACCGGCACGATGGCGTGGAAGGCCTGGTACATGGCCGGGCGCGGCAGGTCGTTCATGGCCGCGTCGATGATGCAGAAGTTCTTCTGTTCGCCGGGCTTGAGGTAGAGCACTTCAGTCAGGCAGACGCCGGCATTGCCGATCAGCGAGCGGCCGGGTTCTATCATCAGTTGTTTGCTGCCGTAGCCGCGCGCGTCCAGCCTGGCCAGCAGCAGTTGCCACAGGGCATCCGCCGCCGGCGGCGTGTCCTGGTTGTAGTTGATGCCGAGGCCGCCGCCGAAGTCGATGTGATGGATGGGGATACCCGCCGCTTCGATGGCGGCGACCAGGTCGAGCACGCGGTCCATCGCGTCCAGGTAAGGCGTGGTCTCGGTGATTTGCGAGCCGATGTGGCAGTCGATGCCGGCGACCCTGAGCCCGGGCAGCGAGGCCGCATGCCGGTAAATGCGCAGGGCGTCTTCATGCGCCACGCCGAACTTGTTGCCCTTCAGGCCGGTGGAAATATAGGGATGGGTTTTCGGGTCCACATTGGGGTTGACGCGAATGCTGACCGGCGCGACCTGGCCCCTCGCCAGCGCCACCTCCGACAGCACATCCAGCTCGGCTTCGCTCTCGACGTTGAAGCAGCCGATGCCGGCTGCCAGCGCCTGCTGCATTTCCGCGCGGGTTTTGCCGACGCCCGAAAAAATCACCTTGCGCACGTCGCCGCCTGCGGCCAGCACGCGTTCGAGCTCGCCGCCCGAAACAATGTCGAAACCGCAGCCGGCCTCCGCAAACACCTGCAGCACGCCCAGCGAGGAGTTGGCCTTCATGGCGTAGCAGATTTGCGCATCGCGCCCGGCAAAACCCTGCTGGTAAGCGGCCAGCGCAGCCAGCATGGCGGCTTTGGAATAGACGAACAACGGCGTGCCGTGTTCACGGGCCAGGGCGTCCAGGCTGGCCGCTTCCAGGTGCAGCCGGCCCTGCCGGTAGGCCAGCTGGGGCGCACCCGGCAGATCGATCAGGGGCGCGGGGGAGGGGGTCGCCATGCTCATCGCGGTGCCGACGTGGACGGCGCGGCGGGCGGCGGCTGCGGGATGTCGGGTGTGGCCACCGGCGATCCGAGGGGGTTCGCCGGCGTGGCCGGCGTGACGCCGGCCGAGGGAAGTGCTTTCGGCGGGGGCGGGAAAAACAGCGGGCCTTTCTGGCCGCAAGCCGTGAGGCCGGCCACGCCGGCGAGCGCCAGCGTCAGGGTGCAAAAGCCATGCGCCGCGAAGAGAACGCGTCCGCGGCCTAGAATTTGGGCTCGAATGTGGGATCTTGCAAACATGATGGGATTGTAATGACGGACCTGGATTATCTGGACCATGCGGAGGCTGCGCTTCAGGCGATTGAGATGGCCTGCGACCGCATCAACGACGAGACCGATGCGGATGTCGACAACCAGCGCACCGGCGGCATGATCACCCTGAGTTTTGCCAACCGCAGCCAGATCATCATCAACCTGCAAAAACCGCTGCAGGAAATCTGGCTCGCCGCCCGCGCCGGCGGCTTTCACTACAAATTCGTGGATGGCCAGTGGCGCGACACCAAAGACGGCAGCGAGCTGTTTGCCGGCTTGTCGCGTTATGCCAGCGAGCAGGCCGGCCAGCCGCTGGTCTTCAAGGCTCCCTGAGCCGCCACCTGCCCGGGGGGCAGATCACTACACGCAGTAAAGCGAACGGGGGGCTGCGTCAGTTCTTGAACAGATCAAGGATGCGCTTGCGTTCATCGCCCGGCGGCGGCGACTGGATCGCGGCGCCCGGCGGCACCGGCTGGCCCTGGATCGGGTTGTCGGCGCCTGCGCCGGGGGCCGGGGCGTCGGCCAGACCCACGCTGCTGACGCCGGAGCCCTTGGCGTATTCCTCATAAAACCACTCGCCGCCCATGTTGATCACGCCCGCAGGCGGCGTGTACTCGGCGACCGGCACGCCCTTGAGCGCATATTCCATGAAGTTGATCCAGACCGGCAGGCTCAGGCCGCCGCCGGTTTCCCGGTCGCCCAGCTTTTTCGGCGTGTCGTAACCCATCCATACCGCGGCTGTCAGCGTCGGCTGGTAACCGACGAACCAGGTGTCGATCGAGTCGTTGGTGGTGCCGGTCTTGCCGTACAGGTCGGGCCGTTTCAGCGTCGCCTGCGCCTTCGCGGCGGTGCCGCTGCGCGCCACTTCCTGCAGCAGGCTGGACATGATGAAGGCATTGCGGGCTTCGATGCCGCGTACCGACTCGTCCAGTCCGGGGGCCGGGGTTTCAATCACGGTGCGGCCCTTCTGGTCGGTGATCTTCGTGATCAGGTAGGGGTTGACACGGTAGCCGCCGTTGGCGAACACCGAATAACCGATCGCCATCTGCAGCGGCGTGACCGAACCGGCGCCCAGTGCCATGGTCAGGTAGGCCGGGTGTTTCTCGCCGTCGAAGCCGAAATGGGTGGTCCACTCCTGGGCATATTTGGGACCGACAGCCTGCAACACCCGGATCGAGATCATGTTTTTCGACTTGGCCAGGCCGCGGCGCAGGCTCATCGGGCCGTCGAAGGTGCCGTCGTAGTTTTTGGGCTCCCAGGGCTGGCCGCCAGTGACGCCGGCATCGAAAAACAGTGGCGCATCGTTGACCACGGTCGCCGGCGTGAAGCCTTTTTCGAGCGCCGCCGAGTAGATGAAGGGCTTGAAGCTGGAGCCGGGCTGGCGCCAGGCCTGCGTGACGTGGTTGAACTTGTTCTTTTCGTAGTCAAAACCACCGACCAGCGCCCGCACTGCGCCATTGCGCGGGTCGATCGCGACAAAAGCGCCTTCCACTTCGGGCAACTGCGTGATTTCCCAGGTGTTTTTGGGCGTTTTTGTCACCCGGATCAGGGCGCCGCGGCGAATCCTGATATTCGGTGCCGCCTTCTCGGACAGGCCGGACTGGGCGGGTTTGAGGCCATCGCCGGTGATTTCGATGGTTTCGCTGTTCTGGCGCACCGCGACGATCTTTTTCGGCCCGGCTTCCAGCACCACGGCAGACATCACATCGTCGTTGTCGGGGTTGTCCGCCAAGGCATCGTCGATGGCGTCTTCGGTTTCCTGCGGGTCCGTCGACAGCTCAATGAACTTCTCCGGGCCGCGGTAGATCTGCCGCCGCTCGTAGTCCATGATGCCCTTGCGCAAGGCCTTGTACGCCACCGTCTGGTCGGCGGCGCGCAGGGTGGTGAACACATTGAGTCCGCGGGTGTAGGTTTCATCGCCGTACTGGCTGAACACCAGCTGGCGAACGGTTTCGGCGACAAACTCGGCGTGCACCCGGCCGGTATCCGGCCCGGAGCGTACCTTGAGTTGCTCGGCCTTGGCCTCTTCGGCTTGGGCCTCGGTAATGAAGCCGTTGGCCTGCATGCGCTCAATGATGTAGAGCTGGCGCGCCCTGGCGCGCTTCGGGTTGCTCACCGGGTTGTAGGCGGACGGGGCCTTGGGCAGTCCCGCCAGCATCGCCGCTTCGGCGATGCTGACATCCTTGAGCGGCTTGCCGAAATAGGCTTCCGACGCGGCCGCAAAACCATAGGCACGTTGCCCCAGAAAAATCTGGTTCATGTAGATCTCGAGGATCTGGTTCTTGCTGAGCAGGTGCTCCAGCTTGAAGGTCAGCAGCATCTCGTAGATCTTGCGCGTGTAGCTTTTTTCCGTGGACAGGTAGACATTGCGCGCCACCTGCATGGTGATGGTCGAGGCGCCCTGGCTCTTGGCGCGGCCCATGTTGGCCAGGCCGGCGCGGATGACGCCGATGTAGTCGACACCGCCGTGGGAGAAAAAGCGCGCATCCTCGATCGCCAGCACTGCATCCTTCATCACCTTGGGAATGTCGGCGATAGGCGTCAGGTTGCGGCGCTCTTCGCCAAACTCGCCGAGCAACACGCCATCGGACGAGTAGACGCGCAGGGGCAGCTTGGGCCGGTAGTCCAGCAGGTCCGACACATCCGGCAAATTGGGGTAGGCCACGGACAAGGCAATCGCCACGATCATCAGGACGGACACCGCGCCGGCCAGCACGACGCCCAGGCTCCATGCCGCCGCCCTGAGCAGGGCCGGCAACCAGGTCAGGCGATGGGCGGTCGAAGCGCCGGTGTCGGAGGACGGGGAATTTGAGGGCATGGGGGTCTAATGTAAGTGCGCGCCAGCATTGTAAAAATTGCCCCTGGCAAGCGAGCGGGGGCGGACCGGGGATTTCACATTTTGCATTTATTGGTGGCAGGCTGCTTGTTCTCCAAACCGCAAAAGCTCGCCAAAAGCGTCAACTTTTGACAACGGTGATGGTAAGCCAAAATCGAAAAATCCTTTGTTGTACAAGGGCCTTACTGATAGCATTCAAGTGATTTCTTAAGTTTGTGGGGCTGAAAGCCAGCCGTCATTTGGGGACCGTCTTGATCTCTTTGGGATCCTTATTCAACCGTCAGTCGTCAGCCTTGCTGGGTCTGGACATCAGTTCTTCAAGCGTCAAGCTGGTGGAACTGAGCCGCGACAAGGCCGGCAATCTTGTGCTTGACCGATGTGCCATCGAGCCCCTTGAGCGTGGCTGGATCACCGACGGCAATGTGGAAAAGTTCGAAGAGGTGGCCGAGGCGGTGCGCCGGGTCGTCAAGAAAAGCGGGACCCGGACCAAAAATGTGGCCATGGCCTTGCCGGCGTCTGCGGTGATTACCAAAAAAATCATTCTTCCCGGCGGCATGAGCGAGCAGGAACTCGAAATCCAGGTCGAGGCCGAGGCCAATCAGTACATTCCGTTTTCGCTGGACGAGGTCAGCCTGGACTTTTGCGTGGTTGGGCCCAGTGCCAGCTCGGTGGGCGATGTCGAGGTGTTGATCGCGGCATCGCGCAAGGAAAAAGTCAATGACCGGCAGGGGCTGGCCGAGGCGGCGGGCCTGAAACCAGTGGTGGTGGATGTCGAATCCTACGCATCGCGCCTGGCCACCGCGCGCCTGATTGAAAACCTGCCCGACAAGGGCGTGGACACCATGGTCGCCCTGTTCGAAGTGGGCGCCCTCACCACCAGCATGCAGGTCATCAAGAATGACGAAGTCCTGTATGAGCGCGATCAGGCCTTCGGCGGTGCGCAACTGACCCAGCTGATCGTGCGCCAGTACGGCTTTTCCCCGGAAGAGGCCGAGAGCAAAAAACGCAGCGGCGACCTGCCGGACGATTACGGTGCCAGTGTGCTCAAGCCCTTTGTCGACAGCATGGCGCAGGAAATCGGCCGGGCCCTGCAGTTCTTTTTCACCAGCACGCCGCACAACAAGGTCGACCTGGTGATGCTGGCTGGCGGCTCCTCGGCCCTGCCGGGCTTGACCGATGCCGTGACCCAGCAAACCTCATTTGCCTGCATGGTGGCCAATCCCTTCGAAGGGATGACCCTGGGCGCCAATATCCGGGAAAACAAGATGAAGCGTGAGGCCTCGTCCTACCTGACGTCCTGCGGTCTGGCCTTGCGGAGGTTTTTCCAGTGATTCTGGTCAATTTACTGCCCCATCGTGAAGCGGCCCGCAAACGCAGGCGCGAGGCCTTTTTTGTGGCGTTGGGCATCGCCGCCCTGGCTGGCGGCCTGATCTGCGGAGGCGTGTATTCCTGGTACCAGGCCCAGATTTCGGACCAGCAGGCCAAAAACACCTTCCTCAAGTCGGAAATCACCCGGCTTGAAAACCAGATCAAGGAAATTGCCGGCTTGCAGCAGGAAATCGCCGCTTTGCGTGCGCGTCAGGGCGCGGTCGAGGACCTGCAGGGTAACCGCAACCTGCCGGTCTACCTGCTCGATGAACTGGTCCGTCAATTGCCCGACGGCGTCTACCTGAGCACCATGAAGCAGGAGAACCAGACGGTGATGCTGACCGGGGTGGCCCAGTCCAACGAGCGGGTCTCGGAACTGTTGCGCAACCTGAGCAACAACAGTCCCTGGCTGACGCGGCCGGAACTGATTGAAATTACCGGCAAATCGCTCGCGCTCAGTCCGCGGGACCAGCGCCGCGTCTCCAATTTTTCGATGCGTGTATCGCTCAAACGCGCAACCGATGTGCAAAAGGCAGCAACTCCCACGGGCCCTGCAGCGGCCAAGCCCGCAGCGGCCGCTCCTGCGGCGGCCAAGAGCTGACGGCCGGCTCACGAACAGGCACTGAACATGGCTAAAGTCAACATCAATTTTGCCGCGATCCAGGAGGGCGTGAAGGCGCAATTCGTCGGCCTCAACCCGAACGATCCGCCGTCCTGGCCGGCTATCCCGCGCTATCTGTTGTGCCTGTTTGTCACCGTCGCGGTGGTGGCGGCGTTGTGGTTTGTCTGGCTCAGTTCTTCCGATGAAGAACTGAAGGCCGAACAGGCCAAGGAGTTGCAGCTGAGGGAGGACTTCACGAAGAAGCTGGTTCAGGCCGTGAACCTCGAGGCGCTGAAAAAGCAGCGTGAGCAGGTCCAGCAATATGTGACCCAGCTGGAAAAACAGCTGCCCAGTAAGGCCGAGATGGATGCGCTGCTGTCGGACATCAACCAGGCCGGCCTGGGCCGCAGCCTGCAATTCGAGTTGTTCAGGCCCGGGCAGGTCAGCGTGAAGGACTATTACGCCGAGCTGCCGATTGCCATCAAGGTCACCGGCCGTTACCACGACATCGGTGCGTTTGCCGCCGACATCGCCAACCTGTCGCGCATCGTCACCCTGAACAACATGGCGATCACCCCTGTCAAGGACGGCATGATGAGCATGGACAGCACCGCCAAGACCTTCCGCTACCTCGATCCTGACGAAATCGCCTCGCAGCGCAAGGTCGCGCCGGGCGCCAAGGGGGCGGCGAAATGACACTGGCCCGCATTCGTGAACTGGCTCCGCTGGCTCTTGCCCTGGGGGTCTGTGTCGGCCTGACTGCCTGTGGTTCTTCCGAGCATGAGGAATTGCAGCAGTGGATGAGCGAGCAGCGAAGCCAGACCCGGCCGAGAATCCAGCCTTTGCCGGAGCCGACCAAATTTTCTCCACAGGCTTATACCCAGGAGGGCGCGATCGAGCCCTTCAGCAACCAGAAACTGCTGCAGGCCCTCAGGCGCGACTCCAACCAGGCCACCGCCAATGCCGGCCTGATCGCGCCGGAACTGAACCGCCGCAAGGAACCGCTGGAAGCCATGCCGCTGGATGCCGTGATCATGGTGGGTAGCCTCATCAAGCAGGGCCAGCCGGTTGCCCTGGTCCGGGTCGACAACCTGTTGTACCAGGTGCGGGTGGGCAATTACCTGGGTCAAAACTACGGTCGCATCACGAAAATTTCCGAAACCGAGATGGCCCTGCGTGAAATCGTGCAGGACGCGGCGGGGGAATGGACCGAGCGGATGGCGAACATACAGCTTCAAGAGGGATCAAAATGAACAAGAATGCATGTGCGACCGGTGCCGGCGTGTTGCAGATGGCATGGGCGCGGGCCTCTGCCGCCGCGGTGGTCGGTGCGGCCCTGTTCGCTGCGTCGCTGCCCGCCGCCGTGTGGGCTCAATCTCCGAATGCCATCGAAGCCGTGACCGGTTCGGTTCAGGGCGGCTCGGAAGTGATTCGCATCGACCTCTCGGAAGCTTTGACGACGGTGCCCACAGGCTTTACGATCCAGACGCCAGCACGCATCGCGCTGGATTTCCCGGGTGTCACCAACTCCATGGGCCGCTCCGCGGTCGACCTCAACCTGGGCAACTTGCGTTCTGCCAATGTGGTTCAGGCCGGCGAGCGGACCCGCGTGGTGCTCAATCTCAAGGCGTCCACCGCCTACAGCACACAGATCCAGGGCAAGTCCCTCCTGATCACCCTGGCACCGGTGGCCGTGGCCGCCCCAGCGGCGGTGGCTGCACCGGTGTTTGCGGAGAACCGTAACCGCGACACCTTGCCGCTGAAAGACATCGATTTCCGGCGCGGCACCGACGCCTCCGGCCGGATCGTGGTGGACCTCGCCAACAACCAGGTCGGCGTCGATATCCGCCAGCAGGGGCAGACCCTGGTCGTGGAGTTTCTGAAAACCGCTTTGCCCGAAGGCCTGCGCCGCCGGCTGGATGTGGCCGACTTTGGCACGCCGGTTCAAAGCGTCACCACCTCGCAGTTCGGTGACAAGGTCCGCATGGTGGTCGAGCCCAAGGGCCAGTGGGAGCACAGCGCCTACCAGAGCGACAACCAGTTTGTCCTGGAAGTGCGTCAGCAAAAGATCGATGAGTCCAAACTGTCCCAGGGTCCGGGCTACACCGGTGAAAAGCTGTCGCTCAATTTCCAGAACATCGAAACCCGTTCCCTGCTGCAGGTTATCGCGGACTTCACCAACTTCAACATCGTGACCTCGGACAGCGTGACCGGTGCCGTGACGCTGCGCCTGAAGGACGTGCCTTGGGACCAGGCCCTGGACATCATTTTGCAGGCCCGCGGCCTGGGCATGCGCAAGACTGGCAATGTGCTGCTGATCGCGCCCAAGGACGAACTGGCGGCCAAGGACAAGCTGGACCTGGAGTCGCGCAATGCGATCCAGAGCCTGGAGCAGGTCCGTACCCAGGACTTCAAGCTCAACTATGCCAAGGCTGAAGACATTGCCAAGGGCTTGCTGGGCACTGGGGCGCCGGGCGCCACCAAGATACTGTCTCCCCGTGGCAGCGTGATCTCCGAGGGCCGGACCAACCAGTTGTTCGTCACCGATATTCCTTCCAAGCTGGAGCAGGTTCAAAGCCTGATTGCCAAGCTGGATATCCCGGTGCGGCAGGTGCTGATCGAGGCGCGGATCGTGGAAGCCTCGGATACCTTTGGCAAATCCCTGGGCGTGAGGCTGGGGGGGCGACCATTCAGCATCAACGGCAACAACAACTCGATGTTCGGCGCGACCTACATCACGCCAAATATTCCGGCGGGTACGGCTGCCGTGCGCGGCGGAAATTTCGGAACCACCGCAGGGGACTTCGTCAACCTGCCAGGCGTCGGTCAAAACGGTTTTGGTGCCGCGACCTTCGCTGTTTCCCTGTTCAATTCATCGCTGACCCGGTTGCTGAATCTGGAAATTTCCGCGATGGAAGCCGACGGCAAGGGCAAGATCGTGTCCAGCCCGCGCATCGTGACGGCCGACCAGGTCAAGGCGCTGATCGAGCAAGGCACGGAGTTGCCTTACCAGCAGTCGACATCCAGCGGCGCGACCTCCATCGCTTTCCGCAAGGCCAACCTCAAGCTGGAAGTGACGCCGCAGATCACGCCCGAAGGCAACATCATCCTGAATGTGGATGTGAACAAGGACAGCGTGGGGCGCTCCACCACCAATGGTTTTGCGATCGATACCAAGCATATCCAGACCCAGGTGCTGGTCGAAAACGGCGGCACGGTGGTCATCGGCGGTATTTTTGAACAGACCGAGCGGGAGGATGTGACCAAGGTGCCGGTGTTGGGCGATATCCCCGGTGTCGGCAACCTGTTCAAACAACGCACACGCACCGCCAACAAATCGGAATTGCTGGTATTCATCTCGCCCAAGATGATCAGCAACGGCGCTGCATTGCGTTAACAGGTCAGCGGCGAACCACCAGGCGGTCGCCTGGCGGTTTTGCCGAATTCCTGGACCGGGGCTGTGCGCCGCCATGGCGCGTGCTGACGGGTTCCCGGCAGCTGCGACGCGCCTCTTTTGTTCATTCCTTCCTGACAGGCAAGCCCTGTGAACCCTGTGAATCCAGTTGCCCATGTCGCGTTCGTCGGCCTTCCCGGCTCGGGGAAATCGACGGTGGGGCGGCAACTTGCCCGGCGCCTGGGCTGGCCCTTTGTGGACACCGACCAGGTCATCGAACAGCGCCTGGGCCTGTCCATCCGCGAATTTTTCGAACGTGAGGGCGAAGAGGCTTTTCGCGACCTGGAGCAGGCCGTTATCGACGAGTTGACCGCCGGCGAGCCCTGCGTGTTGTCCACCGGCGGCGGGGCTGTGCTCAGGCCGGCCAACCGTGAGCATCTGCGCCAGCGCAGCCATGCGATTTATCTGCACTCCCTGCCCGAAGATGTTTTTCGCCGCCTGCGCCACGACCGCAACCGTCCGCTGCTTCAGGTCGCAGATCCGCTGGAAAGGCTGCGCGACCTGTATGCCGTGCGCGACCCGCTGTACCGCGAAAGCGCGCGCCTGGTGGTCGAGACCGGGCGCCCCTCGGTGCCGGCGCTGGTTCACCTGATCGCGGGCCAGCTCGAAGCCTCGGGTCTGGTGCAGGCCTCGACGAGGCCATGAGGCCGCGCGCTGCGGGCCGGGGCCCGAAGCCAAGCCTCTACACTTGAGCCATGTCTGCAACTTCTTCTTCTCCGGCGGCGCAACAGGTACGGATCAACTTGGGTGATCGCAGCTATCCCATCAGCATAGGCGCCGGCCTGCTGGGCGATCCGGCCACTTACCGCAACCTGCCGGCGGCCAGCACGGCGCTGATCGTTTCGAATACCTTGGTGGCACCGCTGTATGCCGGGGCGCTGCGCAGCGCCCTGCAGCCGCACTATTCGCGCGTGCTGCAGGTGGTCCTGCCCGATGGCGAGGTCCACAAGGACTGGCCCACGCTGCAGCTGATTTTTGACACCCTGCTGGAAAACGCCTGCGACCGCAAAACCGTGCTGTTCGCGCTGGGCGGTGGCGTGGTCGGGGACATGACCGGCTTTGCCGCGGCCTGCTACATGCGGGGTGTGCCGTTTGTGCAGGTGCCGACCACGCTGCTGGCCCAGGTGGACTCCTCCGTCGGCGGCAAGACCGCCATCAACCACCCCCTGGGCAAGAACATGGTGGGCGCGTTTTACCAGCCCGAGCGCGTGATCTGCGACCTCGATGTGCTGCAAAGCCTGCCGCCGCGCGAACTGAGCGCGGGTCTCGCCGAAATCATCAAGTACGGGCCGATTGCCGACATGGACTTTTTCGGCTGGATCGAAGACAACATCGATGCCCTGCTGGCGCGTGATCCGGCCGCACTCGCGCATGCGATCCGGCGCAGCTGTGAAATCAAGGCGGACGTGGTGGGTCAGGACGAGCGTGAAACCGGCCTGCGCGCCATCCTCAACTTTGGCCACACCTTCGGTCATGCGATCGAGTCGGGCCTCGGCTACGGCCAGTGGCTGCACGGCGAGGGCGTGGGCTGCGGCATGGTGATGGCGGCGCGCCTGTCGCAGCGCCTGGGCCAGGTCGATACGGCTTTTGTCGAGCGCCTGTGCACGCTGATCCGGCGCGCCGGGCTGCCGGTCACGGGGCCGCGCCTGGCGCCGGCCGACAGCGCCGGGCGTTACCTGGAACTCATGCGTGTGGACAAAAAAGCCGAAGCGGGCGAAATCAAATTCGTGGTCATTGCCGCGCCCGGCAGCGCCGCGGTGCGCGGTGCACCGGACGCCCTGGTGCGCGAAGTGATCGATGCCAGCTGCGACTGACCGGTGGTCGATTGCTATAAAAACAGTAGCTGCTTACGCTTGTCGGATATGGGCTGGAGACCGATTTGAGGCATAAACCATGAGCTTGCTGGCGGCTTATGCCTGTGACCCGGCCGATTCCCGCGGCCGTCGCCATCCGGAGCCTGCGGCGCCCACGCGCTCGGCCTTCCAGCGCGACCGCGACCGCATCGTGCATTCCACCGCCTTCCGCCGCCTGGTCTACAAAACCCAGGTGTTCCTCAATCACGAGGGTGACCTGTTTCGCACCCGCCTGACGCATTCGCTGGAGGTCGCCCAGCTCGGCCGTTCTGTCGCGCGCACCTTGCGCCTCAATGAGGACCTGGTCGAAGCGATTGCGCTGGCGCATGACCTGGGCCACACGCCGTTCGGCCACGCCGGGCAGGACGCGCTCAATGCCTGCCTGAAAGCTCACCATGCCGACAGCGCCGGCTTCGAGCACAACCTGCAAAGCCTGCGTGTGGTCGACACCCTGGAAGAGCGCTACCCCGACTACAACGGTCTGAACCTGTCGTTTGAAACCCGCGAAGGCATCCTCAAGCACTGCTCGCGCCGCAACGCCAGGCGCATCGAGGCACGCGAGCCCGGCGGTGTGGCACAGCGCTTTCTGGCCGCAGCCGAAGGGCAGCCTGCGCAGCAGCCGGGCCTGGAAGCCCAGCTTGCCAACCTGGCCGACGAGATTGCCTACAACGCGCATGACATCGACGACGGTGTGCGCTCCGGCCTGCTGAGCCTGGAGCAGCTGGAGCAGGTCGAGCTGTTTGCGCAGTACCGGCGCGAAGCGCTGCTGCAGCATCCCGGGCTGCAGGGCCGCCGCCTGCTGTTCGAAACCATACGCCGCATGCTCAGTGCCCAGGTCTACGACGTGATGGATGCCACGCAGGCGGCGCTGGTGGCGGCGGCAGTCGACAGCGTGCAGTCCGTGCGGCTGAGCCCGCCGCTGGTGTGCTTCAGCCCGGACATGGCCGCCAAGTCGTCGTCCCTCAAGCGTTTCCTGCTGCAAAACCTGTACCGTCATCCGCAAGTGGTAGCGACCACGCAAACCGCGCAGCAGGTAGTGCGCGAACTGTTTGCCGCCTACATGGCCGATCCGGCCGAAATGCCGCAAGCCCACACCGACCGCTTCGACCGGCTGGAGAGCCGCACGCTGGCGAGCGACGGCCTGCCCGCCAAACCCGAGCGTGTGGTGGCTGACTACATTGCCGGCATGACCGACCGTTTTGCGGCCCGGGAACATGAACGCCTGATCGGCCGCGTGGCCTTTCCCCCCTGAAGCTGATGCGTCCCGCCGCCTGTGTGATTGCGGCCGGCGTGGTGGCCGCGCTGCATGTCGCCAAATTGCCGCCGGCGCTGCCGGTGTTGCAGCAGCTTATGGGCGTGTCGCTGCTGCAGGCCGGCTTCCTGTTGTCCCTGGTACAGCTCGCCGGCATGACGCTGGGCCTGCCGGCCGGCTTGCTTATCCAGCGCTGGGGTCCGCGCCGCAGTGTGCTGACCGGCCTGCTGGCGCTTGCAGCGGCCAGCGCCATGGGTGGTGCCGCGCAAAACGCGGCCGGTCTGCTGGTGTCCCGCGCGCTGGAGGGACTGGGTTTCCTGTGTGTGGTGCTGCCTGCGCCCGGTCTGCTGCGTCAGCTGGTGCCACCCGGGCAGCTCAGCCGGTCGCTGGGTGGCTGGGGTGCCTACATGCCGCTGGGCGCTGCGCTGGCTTTGCTGGCCGGGCCGGCGGTGATGGCTCTCGCCGATGCCCAGTGGGGCTGGCGTCTGTGGTGGTGGGGGCTGTCCGCTATCGCTGCACTGCTTGCGCTGCTGGTGTTTTTCCGGGTGCCTGCCGACGTGCCGGCGACGGGGGCGCCGGCGGACCCGCGGCAGCGGGCTGCGGCTTCCGCTTCCTGGCGCAGCCTGCTCAAACTGACCTTGCGCTCGCGCGGCGCCTGGGCCGTGGCCCTGAGTTTTGCCATGTATTCGGGACAGTGGATGGCCGTGGTCGGTTTTCTTCCGTCGATTTACGCGCAGGCCGGTGTGGCGGCGGGCGCCACCGCCTGGCTCACGGCGCTGGCCGCCGGTGTCAACATCATCGGCAACCTGGCCGCCGGCCGCCTGCTGCACCGCGGCGCAGCGCCGGTCGCCTTGCTGGCGGCGGGCTTTGTGGCGATGGCGCTGGGCACCGGGGTGGCTTTCGGCGTGGATGGCAGCCCGCGCATTCAATACCTCGCGGTGCTGGTTTTTTCCATGCTGGGCGGCCTGATCCCCGGAACGCTGTTCAGTCTCGCGGTGCGGCTCGCGCCGGGCCCGCAGGCGGTGCCGACCACCGTCGGCTGGATGCAGCAGTGGTCCGCGCTGGGACAGTTTTTCGGGCCACCGCTGGTGGCCGGCGTGGCGGCCCAAGCCGGCCACTGGCAATGGACCTGGGTGGTGACCGGGGCCTGCTCGGTCGCCGGCTTGCTGCTGGCCTGGCAGATCCGGGCGCTGCTCAGGCGTGCCTGATCGCGCTTGCTGATGCGGGCGGCGTTTGCGGCGGGGCCTGCATAGCCTTATGACGTGTTGGCATCCGGCACCGCCCCTTTCAATGGATGAAACAACTAACCTTCTGTCATTGTTCATTTGCTTACAAAAGACTGAGTTGTCATGGGGTACGGCACCCATCTTGCGTAAGCAGCGGTAACTCAACCAAGGCTTGTATGAAAATTCATCGTCGTGCACTTTTAGCGAGCGCCCTGACGGCCGGCGCAGCAGTCTGGAGCCCCGCCATCTGGTCCCAGACCGGCAGGGGCGGCCGCAAAATCGTGATCGGGCAGTCGGTTCCCCTGACCGGGGCGGCCGACCAGATCGGCCTGGCCTACCTGAACGGCGCCAAGCTCTATTTCGATGCGATCAATGCCAAAAATGGTGCGGCCGGTTACAAAATCGAGGTCAAGACGCTCGATGACGGCTACGACCCGGCAAAAGCGGCCGCGAATGCCAAACAACTGATCGCCGACGAGGTGGATGCCTTGTTCGGGTTTGTCGGCACGGCCAGTTGCGATGCGGCCTTTGCCGCCGCCAAACCAGCCAACACGCTGTTTTTCGCGCCGTTCGCGGCGTCGGACAGCCTGCGGGAGGCTTCCTTGAGCAATGCCTTCCACATCCGGCCGGCGCTGGCCGATGAAGCCTACAAGATGGTGCGCCATTGCGCCACGCTGAACCAGAACCGGATTGCGGTGTTCGCCGAGGACGACGCCATGGGCCGCGCCGGGCTGGCGGCCGTCAACCAGGCCCTGGTCGACCTGAAGCTGCCGCCGCTGGTGGCCAGCGCGTTTTCGCCGGTCAACAGCGACAAGGTCGGCCCGGCCGTGGCCCAACTGGCCAAGTCCAACGCCCAGGCCATCATCCAGGTCAGCCTGTTCAATACGTCCGCCGCTTTCATCCGGGCCATGCGCAAGACCGGTTTTGCCGGCCAGTTCCTGAATTTTTCCGTGGTCGGGATCGATCCGCTGTTCACGGCGCTCGGCAAGGAAATCGGCGGTGTGGTGATCTCCCAGGTCGTGCCCTCGCCGCGCAGCGCGGGCACACCCATCATCAAGGAGTACCTGGACGTGCTCAACCAGACCGACCAGAACCCGAGTTACGAAAGTGTCGAGGGTTATGTTGCCGCCCGCACCTTTGCCGAGGGCGTGCGGCGCAGCGCGGCCGGCGGCAAGGTGGACCGGGCGTCGCTCCAGAAGGCTTTCGAGTCGATCACCGACTACGACGTTGGCGGGTTTCGGGTCAACCTGCGGGCCAAAAAATACGAATCCGTGCGCCTGGTGGATCTGGTCACGATCACTCCCGACGGCAAGGTGGTGCGTTAGGCGGGGAGCTGTCATCGGGGGACAGATCCGATTTATGATGCGCTGGCCCACAGCACATCATCCCCATGGCCCGTCTCCCCCGCCTCAGTCTTCCGGGCTACCCGCAGCACATCATCCAGCGCGGCAACAACCGCCAGGCCATCAGCACCTGCACGGCCGACTACCAGACCCTGCTGGCCCTGATCGACGAGAACGCCAGGAAATTTTCCGTGGCGATCCACGCCTATGTGCTGATGGACAACCATTTCCACCTGCTGGCAACGCCGGAAACGGCAGACGGCGTGCCGCAGTTGATGCAGGCCACGGGCCGGCGTTATGTGCGCTACTTCAATGACAGCCAGGGACGAACCGGAACGCTGTGGGAAGGGCGTTACCGGTCCACCGTGATCCAGCCGGAGCGCTACCTGCTGGACTGCATGGTGTCTATCGACCTCAATCCGGTGCGCCATGGCCTGGTGGCGCAGGCGCGTGACTATCCCTGGTCCAGCCATGGTCACTACGCCGGCTTGCGTGTGGACCGGCTGGTCACGCCGCATCCCCAGTACTGGTCGCTGGGGAACACCCCTTTTGCGCGTGAAGCCGCTTATGTTCAGAGGGTGCATGAGGGCGTGGCGCCTGATCGGCAGCTGGCGCTCACGCAATCCACGCTGAGCGGCTGGGCGCTTGGCGATGCGGCTTTTGTGGCGGAAGTGCAGGCGCAGACGCCGCGGCGCGTCAGCAAGGTAGCCGCCGGCCGACCGCCAAAAAAGGTTTCTGTGCTCAGTTAGGTCGAGCCAACCCGGCCAATGTGGTTGTCTTGTCCCCAATTAAATTCCGACAACCACGACAAGGAATTAATAGGGATCTGACCCCGTTTATTCAGCTTGGCATTGTTGTTGCACTGCACTATGCTCTCTTTCCCGCGACATATTACGAACCCAAGGAAGACAGGCTGGCGCGCCTTCGTGTGGCCACCGCTGTTCTCCCATCGACCAGGAGTGCGCCATGACCACGGCTGCTGAAATCAGGCATTTTCAAGACAACGGGCTTTACAGCCCGGCCCACGAACACGATGCCTGCGGCGTTGGTTTCGTGGCACACATCAAGGGCCACAAAAGCCACGCGATCGTCCAGCAAGGCCTGAAAATTCTTGAAAACCTGGACCATCGGGGTGCTGTGGGTGCCGACAAGCTGATGGGTGACGGCGCCGGTATCCTGATCCAGCTTCCGGATGCGCTGTACCGTGAAGAGATGGCCAAACAGGGCATTCACCTGCCGCCTCCCGGCGAATACGGCGTCGGCATGGTGTTCCTGCCCAAGGAACATGCCTCCCGCCTGGCCTGCGAGCAGGCGCTGGAGCGCGCGGTGCGCGCCGAGGGCCAGGTCCTGCTGGGCTGGCGCGATGTGCCGGTCAACCGCGACATGCCGATGTCGCCGACCGTGCGCAAGAAAGAACCCATTCTGCGGCAGATTTTCATCGGCCGCGGCAATGACGTGATCGTGCAGGACGCGCTGGAGCGCAAGCTGTATGTCATCCGCAAAACCGCCAGCGCCGCGATCCAGCGCCTGAAGCTCACGCACAGCAAGGAATACTACGTCCCCAGCATGTCCAGCCGCACCGTGGTCTACAAGGGCCTGCTGCTGGCCGACCAGGTCGGCACCTATTACATGGACCTGACCGACCCGCGTTGCGTCTCGGCCCTGGGCCTGGTGCACCAGCGTTTTTCCACCAACACCTTCCCGGAATGGCCGCTGGCCCACCCTTACCGTTATGTCGCCCACAACGGCGAGATCAACACCGTCAAGGGCAACCGCAACTGGATGCGGGCGCGCGAGGCACTCCTCGCCACCGAGACCATCCCCGGCGACCTGTCCCGTGTGTTCCCGATCTGCACGCCGGGCGGTTCGGACTCCGCGTCCTTCGACGAGGTGCTCGAACTGCTGCACCTGGGCGGGCGCACGCTCCCGCACGCCGTGCTGATGATGATCCCGGAGGCGTGGGAGAACAACCCCGAACTGGACGAGGCCCGCAGGGCCTTCTACACCTTTCACTCCTCGCTGATGGAGCCGTGGGACGGGCCGGCATCGGTCACGTTCACCGACGGCAGCCTGATCGGCGCCGTCCTCGACCGCAACGGCCTGCGCCC
>JAUXPP010000034.1 GCA_030683705.1 Polaromonas sp.
TCGATGAAAGGAATCAGGAACTGGTCCTTGTCCTTGATCGACTGCACTTCGTTATAGGCGTTGAAAATTTCACTTTCGTCCAGGCCCAGCGATTCGGTGATGTACTGGTAGGCGTGGGTGTGGATGGCTTCTTCAAACGCCTGGCGCAGCAGGAACTGGCGGCACTCGGGCGCCGTGATGTGGCGGTAGGTGCCCAGCACGATGTTGTTGGCAGCCAGCGAATCGGCGGTGACAAAAAAGCCGAGGTTGCGCTTGACCAGGCGGCGCTCGTCTTCGGTCAGGCCGTTCGGGTCTTTCCACAGCGCGATGTCGCGCGTCATGTTGACTTCCTGCGGCATCCAGTGGTTGGCGCAGCTGGCGAGGTATTTTTCCCAAGCCCATTTGTACTTGAACGGAACCAGCTGGTTCACGTCGGTCTGGCCGTTGATGATGCGTTTGTCGGCAGCCTTGACGCGGTGTGCCGTGGGCGCGACGGCAGCCGCAGGGCTTGCGGCGGCGCGTGTCGGTGTGGTGGAGGTCAGTGCGCTGTCGTCAAGCATGCGGGACGCTGCTTGAGGCTGCACGGAAAGAGGCGGAAGCTCCATCGAGCGGCCTTCAGGCAAGCCGCTGGTCAAAGATTTTTGCAACGATGGTTTGGCTTCTTCGTCCCAAGTCAACATAGATGTTTCCAATAAGTTGGATTATGAAAGCAGCGATACAAAATGAAAAGTGTTCATTCACATCGCTATAAATTAGTGTTGCTCAATTACATCGAATCGGGCGCCGGATTTTCCGGCGCCGCGATGCGTTTTGTTATTGGCAAGCCTCGCAACCCGGATCATCGATCGCGCAAAACTTGATGTCGGTCGCAGGTGATGCATCCATCTGCGCCTGCGCCGTGGCCGCTGCCGCATCGAGTGCGTTCATGCTGCCGGTGTCGCTGGTGTTGCCCGAGGCGACCGCATTCATCTTGCCCGCTTTCACCGTGGACTTCTCGGCGTGCGTGGCGCTCATGGTGCGCAGGTAATAGGTGGTCTTCAGGCCGCGCAGCCAGGCGAGTTTGTAGGTGTCGTCGAGCTTCTTGCCAGAGGCGCCGGCCATATAGATGTTGAGCGACTGCGCCTGGTCAATCCACTTCTGCCGACGCGAGGCGGCCTCGACCAGCCAGGTCGCGTCAACTTCAAACGCCGTGGCGTACAGCGCCTTGATGTCTTGCGGCACACGGTCGATCGGCCGCAGCGACCCGTCAAAGTGCTTGAGGTCCACCACCATCACGTCGTCCCACAGGCCCAGGCGCTTGAGGTCGCGCACCAGGTAGTGGTTGATGACCGTGAACTCGCCAGACAGGTTGGACTTGACAGACAGGTTGCCAAAGCAGGGTTCGATGCAGGCATCGACGCCGATGATGTTGGAGATGGTCGCAGTTGGGGCGATGGCCACGCAGTTGGAATTGCGCATGCCGTCTTTGGCGATTTTCTTGCGCAGCGCGTCCCAGTCCAGCGTGGCCGAGCGGTCCACTTCCAGATAGCCGCCGCGCTGCTTGACCAGCAGGTCCAGCGTGTCCAGCGGCAAAATGCCCTGGTCCCACAGCGAGCCCTTGTAGCTGGTGTACTGGCCGCGCTCTTTGGCCAGCTCGGTCGAGGCCCAGTAAGCGTGGTAGCAGACCGCTTCCATGGACTTGTCGGCAAAATCAACAGCCGCATCCGAGGCATAAGGGATGCGCAGCTCGTACAGGCAGTCCTGGAAACCCATGATGCCGAGACCCACCGGCCGGTGCCGCATGTTGGAGTCACGGGCCTTCTTGACCGCGTAGTAATTGATGTCGATCACGTTGTCCAGCATGCGCATGGCCGTGGTGATGGTCTTCTTGAGTTTTTCGTGATCAACCGCGCCGTCTTTCAGGTGCTGCACCAGGTTGACCGAGCCGAGGTTGCAGACCGCCGTTTCGGTGTCGCTGGTGTTGAGCGTGATCTCGGTGCACAGGTTGGACGAGTGCACCACACCGACGTGCTGCTGCGGTGAGCGCACATTGCAGGCGTCCTTGAATGTGATCCAGGGATGTCCGGTCTCGAACAGCATCGAAAGCATCTTGCGCCACATGTCGATGGCCTGCAGCTTGCGGGAGGGCTTGATTTCTCCACGCTCGGCTTTGGCTTCGTAGGCCACATAGGCTTTTTCGAAATCAACACCGAACTTGTCATGCAGGTCCGGCGTGTCCGACGGCGAGAACAATGTCCAGCTGCCTTTTTCCATCACGCGGCGCATGAACAGGTCGGGGATCCAGTTGGCGGTGTTCATGTCGTGCGTGCGGCGGCGGTCGTCGCCGGTGTTCTTGCGCAACTCCAAGAACTCCTCGATGTCCAGGTGCCAGGTTTCCAGGTAGGCGCAGACCGCGCCCTTGCGCTTGCCGCCCTGGTTGACCGCCACGGCGGTGTCGTTGACGACCTTCAGGAAAGGCACAACGCCTTGTGACTCGCCATTGGTGCCCTTGATGTGGGCGCCGAGCGCGCGCACGGGGGTCCAGTCGTTGCCCAGGCCGCCGGCGAACTTGGACAGCAGCGCGTTTTCCTTGATGGCATCGTAAATGCCGCCCAGGTCATCGGCCACGGTGGTCAGGTAGCAGGACGACAACTGCGAGCGCAGGGTACCGGCATTAAACAAGGTCGGTGTGCTCGACATGAAGTCGAAAGAGGACATGATTTCGTAGAACTCGATGGCGCGGGCTTCGCGGTCGATCTCGTCGAGCGACAGGCCCATGGCCACGCGCATGAAAAACGCCTGCGGCAACTCAATGCGCTGCTTGCGCACGTGCAGGAAGTAACGATCGAACAGGGTCTGCAGGCCGAGGTAGTCGAACTTCAGGTCGCGCTCGGGCTTGAGCGCGGCGCCCAGGCGCTCCAGATCGAACTGCAGCAGCTTTTCGTCGAGCAGTTCGTTCTGCACGCCCTTGGCGATGAACTGGGGGAAATATTCGGCATATCGCGTGCCCATGTCTTCCTGCACCACTTCCTCGCCCAGCACTTCGCGGCGGATGGTGTGCAGCAGCAGGCGCGCGGTGGCGTAGGTGTAGTCGGGATCTTTTTCGATCAGGGTGCGGGCCGCCAGGATGGAGGCCTTGTAGACCTCGTCGATGGGCACACCGTCATACAGGTTGCGCATGGTCTCGGCGACGATGGGGTCCGGCTTGATTTCGGCACCCAGGCCGGCGCAGGACGCTTCAATCAGGGCCTGCAGCTTGCCGATGTCCAGCGTGACCTTTTTTCCGCCGTCCAGCACATGCAGCTGCGGCGCCTGCGCTGCCGTCACCTGCGGCTGGCGCGCGCGTTCCTGCGTGCGCTTTTCGCGGTACAGCACATAGGCGCGGGCGATTTCGTGGTGGCCGCCGCGCATCAGGCCGAGCTCGACCTGGTCCTGCACGTCTTCTATATGAAAGGTGCCGCCGCCCGGCCGCGAACGCATCAGCGCGCGCATCACGGCCTGGGTCAGGCCATCCACGGTTTCACGCACGCTGGCGGAGGCCGCGCCCTGGGTGCCATGCACCGCGAGGAAGGCCTTCATCATCGCCACGGCGATCTTGTTCGGCTCAAACGGAACCACGGCGCCATTGCGGCGGATGATCTGGTAGTGGGTCAGGGGGTTGGGCTGGGCGCTGCTGTTGCCGGAGGGGGCGGCCATCGGCATGCCGGCGGCGGGGGTTGCATGTTGGGCTGTTTGCATGGTTCCTCGTTGTATCTTTGTTGTTGGTGAGAGTTCGATGGCTTCAGGGCAAAGGGGAGGGCTGACGGTTGCCTTTGGCGGACACGTTTGGCTGCTGTTCCTTGGGTTGCGGTGCCCCGGATGCATCAAATTGAATGTAGGGCTCAGACACTATACCTAGGGTCTGGAGTGATTTCAAGCACTACAGGTAGTGTATCGCCTGCTTTTGGCGGTGTTACCTTATGTAGCGGTTTTCGCTTGTGAAAAATGCACCGTTTTTGTCATCGCGCGCATGCCTGTGATGCTTCGCGCGGCATGCCGGCGGACAGGCCTCAGGTGGCGGAAAGCCGCAGCAGCATTGGGGTCCGGGCCGGTGTGCGCGGGCAGCATGGGCGCGGATGCAGGTGCCACCGTTTTTGCGCGCACCCTGCTGGTGTGTTTTTTTTTGGGCGGCCGATTTAATAGCGTTCGGGAAAACACTTAGCCGGCAAACCCAGCGAGTCCTGCAATTGCGGCCATTCGAAACCAGGGCCGGGGTCCTGCTTGCGGCCGCTGGCGACATGTTCGTGGCCGGCGATGTGCCGCACCGGGTAGTGGCGCAACAGTTCTGCGCAGATGCTGGACAGGGTTTCGTACTGGGCGGCTTCAAACAGGCCGCCTTCCAGTCCTTCGAGTTCGATGCCGATCGAGTCGTCGTTGCAATTGCCGCGGCCGCGGTAGCTGGACTGGCCCGCGTGCCAGGCACGCTGGTCGCAGCTGACAAATTGCCACAGCCTGCCGTCGCGGGTGATGAAGAAGTGAGCCGAGACCTGCATCCCGCGTATGCCCTGGAAGTAGGGATGGGCGTCCCAGTCCAGCTCATTCATGAACAGCTTGTGCACCTGCCCGGTCCCATACTGGCCCGGCGGCAGGCTGATGGAGTGAAGCACGATCAGGTCGACGTCTGCGCCCGCGGGGCGCGGGCCGAAATTTGGCGACGCCAGCGCGCGCGCGTAGCGGTACCAGCCGTCGTGCCACAGTGCCTGGGCCGCGCCGGACGCCTCAGGCTTCATCGGGCGCGTCGTCGCTGTTGGGTGTGACGATGTTCAGCCGCGCGATGCGGTAACGCATCTGGCGCAGGCTGATGCCCAGCCTGGCTGCCGCGGCGGTCCGGTTGAAGCCGGTTTCCTGCAGCACCTTGGTCAGGATGCCGCGCTCCTGGCTGTCCAGGAAGTCCTGGAGGTTTTCCGGGACCGTCACCACTTGCCCGGCAGGCTGGGTGTCGACCTGGAGCTCGCTGCTTTCGCCGAGGGCCACCGCGCGGTGCAGCATGTTTTCGAGTTCACGCACATTGCCGTTGAAGGGGTGGGCCTGCAGGCGGGCCAGCACCTGGCCGGACAGTTCGGGAACCGGCAGGCCGGACTCGCGGCAGATCCGGCCCAGCAGGTCATGGCACAGCACCGGCAGGTCTTCACGGCGATCACGCAGTGCCGGCACATGGATTTCGATGACGTTGAGCCGGTAATACAGGTCCTGGCGGAAATGCCCGGACGCCACCGCCGCGCCCAGGTCCTTGTGGGTGGCGCTGACAATGCGCACATCGACCGTGTCCTCCTGCGCCGAACCGAGGGGCCGCACCACCCGTTCCTGGATGGAGCGCAGCAGCTTGGACTGCATGGCTAGCGGCAGGTCGCCGATTTCGTCGAGGAACAGGGTGCCGCCCTTGGCCGCCTGGAAATAACCCTGGCGGTCCTGGGTCGAGCCGGTATAGGCACCCTTGCGCGCGCCGAAAAACTCCGCTTCCAGCAGGTTCTCGGGAATGGCGCCGCAATTGACCGCAACAAACGGCCCGGCGGCGCGATGGCTGCAGTCGTGCACCGCGCGCGCGACGAGTTCCTTGCCGGTGCCCGACTCGCCCTGGATCAGCACCGGCGCCATGCTGCCTGCCACCTTGATGATGCGGGCCTTGACGGATTGCATGACGGCCGACTCGCCGACCAGGCGCTGCAGCGTCAGCGCGCCGTCCTGGGACTTGCCGGACCGGGCGGCCGCAGGGCCGGGTTCGCTGTCGGCCCTGGATTTTTCCGTGCCTGCCGGACCCTGGATGGCCGAAGCCACCACGTTGCGGAACTGCTTGAGATCGACCGGCTTGGTCAGGTAGTCGAAAGCGCCGGCCTTCAGCGCTTCCACCGCGTTTTCGGCGGAACCATGCGCGGTGATGACGACGCAGCGCTCGGGGCGCTGCTGGCTCACCATCTCGCGCAGCAACTCCAGTCCCAGGCCGTCGGGCAGCCGCATGTCGGTGATCACGGCATCGAAGCGGTGCTCCTGCAACTGCGCGCGCGCCTGCGCCAGGTCGGCGGCGGCTTCCACCCGGTAACCTTCACGCAGCAGCGTCAGCTCATACAGGGTGCGCAGGTCCGGTTCATCGTCGATGACCAGGATGTGGGCCGGATTCGGGGTGCTCATGGCTCAGGTGTTGTATCAGGAAAATCGCGTGTCAGAACAAGGTGCCCGCAGCGGCCGGTGGCAGCACCGAGTCGGCCGACGCCGGCCTGAAGATGACGAAAAACTCGTTGCCTTCCACGTTCCGCCGCGCCACCCGCTGGTAACCCACCAGCGCGCCATGGCGCTCGCACAGCTCCCTGCAGATGTACAGGCCGAGTCCGCTGGAGCGGCTTTCCGATGAGAAAAAAGGTTCGAACAGGTGCGACTGAACGGTTTTTTCCAGTGGCTGGCCGTCGCTCCAGACCAGCATGCGCACCTGGCCCGACGAAGCATCGGTGGTGACCTGGATGGCGTCGGCGGCGGGGCTGGCATAACGCAGGGCATTGTCCAGCAGGTTGACCAGCAGGCGGCGCAGGTGTTCAGCCTCGAACAGGATCGCAGTCTGGCCGGTGCCGGCAACCACGCGCAGCCGCTGGCCGGCCGCGTTCTGCTGGGCCCAGTCCGCGCAGATACGCTGCACCATGTCGTCGAGCCGCAGCGCCCGCGTCTGCACCTCGGGCGCCTGCTCCTGCACACGCGACAGGTTGAGGATTTCCTCGACGATGCGTGCCAGGCGCTGGGCGTTCTGCGCCACCATGCCCGTCAACTGCCGGTGCCCGGCGTCCTGCAGGTCTTCTTCCAGCAGGGCGTTGGCCTGCGTGATGGCGGCCAGCGGGTTCCTGATTTCATGGGCGACGGCCGCGGACATGCGGCCCATGGCGGCCATTTTTTCGGTGCGGACCCTGGCCTCCATTTCCCGCAGGTCTTCCAGGAACATCACGCACAGGCTTTCGTGGGAGCCGTCACGCGACGCAGCCAGCCGGGTGTGGACCTGCAGGCGGCGCGCGTGGCGCGAGGCGTGTTCCAGGCCCACGTCGGCCTGCTGCGGCTGTTGCCGCTCAAAGGTCAGGTGGGCCAGCTCGGCCAGCGGCCGCCAGGCGGGTTCGGCGGCGAGCACAAACGGGGCGGCACGCTCCCCGCCCTGGGCTGCCAGCAGCCGGCGCGAGGCCGGATTGGCCGCGCGAACAATGCCGCTGGTGTCTATCACCAGCACGCCATCGGCCAGGGTATCGATCACCAGTTCATTGACCTGGGTCTGCATGCGCGCGGCGGACTGGTTGCTGTGGGCGCGCTGCTCCTCGCGCGACAGGCGCAATGCGAGCTGGTTGGCCAGCAGGGCCACGGCAAAAAAGCCGGAGCCGCTCAGGCCGGCCTGGAGAAACCGCGCGGTGGCGTCGCCCTGCATTTGTAGCGACACCCACCAGGCGTCGGTCAGCAGCAGCAGGGTCACGCTGGCGGCCGTTCCCAGCGCCAGCAGGATGGGCCCGAGAACCGACGCCAGCAGCACCGGCAAGGCAAACAATGCGGTGTAGTTCAAGGCCCCCAGCTGCAGGAAGTTCAGCGCCGAAAACGCCACCACATCGATGCCGACGGTGTACAGCCATTGGGCGTCGAAGGTGCTGCCCGGCCGCTTGGGCCTGGCCCAGGCCCGCACCGCCAGCGTGGCGGCGAAGTAGGTCACGCACAGCACGATCATTTCCCCGCGCACCGGCTGGCCCAGCGCATAAATCGAGGCCTGCAGGGCGAGCAGCACGCTGGCAATCGTGACGCGCGCAGTCATGAAGGCGCGCCACAGGCGGGCGAAGGACTCGCCGCTCGCGCCGCTGTCCCAGGCGCTGGCGTCGGGCGGGCCGAACCACGAGTTGCCCGAGTCCGTGGCGCCACCCATCTAGGTTTCGCCCTGGCGGCGGTGCGCCTCGCTGCAGTACAGGCCCAGTTTGCCCGGCACCGCGTCCGGCCGCGGCAGGTGCACGGCGCAGACCGCGCAGGCCACGACCTCGGTGGCCTGTTTCGGGCCGCTGACGGTCGGAGGCGGCGAGGGCTTTTTGTCGCGCAATTCGGCGCGCCGGTTGTTGCGCCAGAACCAGATACCCACCAGCACCACCACAAAAACGATCAGGTATTTCATACGCGCTTCAAGACGACTTCGAGCACAAAACGCGAACCGGCATAGCCGAGCAGCAGCAGGCCCGAGCCCAGGTAAAGCAGGCGCACGGCCTGGCGGCCACGCCATCCGAGGCGGGCCCGCCCTGCCAGCAGGCTGGCAAAGGTCAGCCAGGCCAGCACTGAAAATACCGTCTTGTGGTTCCACTGCCCGGCCAGGCCCGGACCGTACAGGGTTTCGGCAAACAGCCAGCCCACCAGCAGCGTGGCGGTCAGCAGCACAAAACCGGCCTGCACAAAACGGAAGGTCAGGCGCTCCAGCGTCAACAGGGGAACGCCGGTGTCCGGCTGGGTGGCGGAACGGATGGACCGCTCCGACCGGTTCATCAGCCAGCCGTGCACCACGGCTGCGGCAAACAGGCCGTAGGACGCAATGCCCAGCGCCCAGTGCAGCGGCAGCCAGGGCGAGGCGATCAGGTGATAGCTGGAGCCGGGAAACACCAGCGCCAGCAGCACGGCGGCCGTGCCCAGCCCTGCCAGCGTCCAGCGTGCCTTCAGTTGCGGAAACAGGCGGCTTTCCACCGCATATACACTGAGCACCAGCCAGACCGTCATGGACAGGGCCGGTGCAAAACCAAAGCGTGGCGGATCGCCGATCAGGCCGTCGGCCAGTGCCAGCGCGTGCAGCAGCCAGGCCATGAACAGCACAATGCGGGTGCTTGACTGACTCAGGCGCCGGGCGGCCAGCGCCAGCACGGCGTAGGCCAGCGCGGCGGCGATGGCCGTCGCCAGACCCCACCCAGCGCTCAAAGTTAAAATCATGGCTACAGTTTAGCTGTAGCCGCCTGCCGCGCAGGCCGGTATTTCTTCCTTCACTTCCTTTTGCTCCAGCTGTGGAGCCTGCTCATGGCCTCTGCCCTTACTGACAAACTTTCCCGCCTCGTCAAGGAAATGCGAGGCCAGGCCCGCATCACCGAGTCCAATGTGCAGGACATGCTGCGCGAGGTGCGCATGGCGCTGCTCGAGGCCGACGTGGCCTTGCCGGTGGTGCGCGACTTCATCGCCCGCGTCAAGGACAAGGCACTCGGCCAGGAGGTCATGAGTTCGCTGTCGCCCGGCCAGGTGCTGGTCAGCATCGTCAACCGCGAGCTGGCCGCGACCATGGGCGAAGGCGTGAGCGACATCAACCTGGCGGCCCAGCCGCCGGCCGTGATCCTGATGGCCGGCCTGCAGGGCGCCGGCAAGACCACGACCACTGCCAAGCTGGCCAAACACCTGATCGAAAAGCGGAAGAAAAAAGTGCTGACGGTGTCGGGCGACGTGTACCGCCCGGCGGCGATCGAGCAGCTCAAAACCGTGACGAAGCAGGCCGGGGCCGAGTGGTTTCCGAGCAGCACCGACCAGAAGCCGGTGGACATCGCGCTGGCCGCGCTGGACTATGCGCGCAAGCATTTCTTCGACGTGCTGCTGGTCGACACGGCCGGCCGGCTGGCGATCGACGAAGCCCTGATGGCCGAGATCAAGGCGCTGCATGCGGCGCTCAATCCGGTCGAGACGCTGTTTGTGGTCGACGCCATGCAGGGCCAGGACGCGATCAACACCGCCAAAGCCTTCAAGGAGGCGCTGCCGCTGACCGGCATCATCCTGACCAAGACCGACGGCGATTCGCGCGGCGGCGCGGCGCTCAGTGTGCGGCAGATCACCGGCGCGCCGATCAAGTTTTCCGGCACCAGCGAAAAGATCGACGGGCTCGAGGTCTTCGACGCCCAGCGCCACGCCGGGCGCATTCTCGGCATGGGCGACATCGTGGCCCTGGTCGAGCAGGTCACGGCCGGCGTGGACATGGCGGCGGCGCAAAAACTCGCCGCCAAGATGAAGTCCGGCAGCGGCTTCGATCTCGAGGACTTCCTGAGCCAGCTGCAGCAGATGAAAAGCATGGGCGGCCTGTCCAGCCTGCTCGACAAGCTGCCGTCGCAGATGGCCGCCAAGGCCGGCCAGGTGGACATGGACAAGGCCGAAAAAGACATACGCCGCAAGGAAGGCATCATCCAGAGCATGACCCCGCTGGAGCGGCGCAAGCCCGAACTGATCAAGGCCACACGCAAGCGCCGCATCGCGGCCGGCTCGGGTGTGCAGGTTCAGGACGTGAACCGGCTGCTCAACGAGTTCGAGCAGATGCAGGGCATGATGAAGAAGATGAAGGGCGGCGGGATGATGAAGATGATGAAACGTATGGGCGGGATGAAGGGCATGCCCAAGTTTTGAGCATGCCTTGCCGCGTTTCGGAGTCAAATCGGCGGTTGGCCCATACCTGGTGGGCGTGAGAAGCTATTAAATCCATAGCAAACCTGGCCATGTTGTCATCCCGGACTGGATCCGGGATCCATGTGGGCGCACCGACACCGTTCGGGCTGCGCCTGTCGAAGCCGCTTTTTCTTCCACTGTGGTTGGTTTGCCTGCGACAGATGGCCGGGGGTTGCCCGGCGGCAACTCACTTTCTTTTGCTTCGCCAAAAGAAAGTAAGCAAAGAAAAGGTGACCCTGCTGTCTGCGTCCCCTCTTCGCTGGCGCTACGAGGGGAAACCTGCGGTGCTCGGTCCAGCCGGGGCCGGGCTCGAACTCGCCTTCGGCTCAGACAATCGCCCGTCCTGATCCGTCTGGCCCTCCGCTCCTCGGCGCATACAGAAGGGTGGGAAAAAAAGCAAACCCCAAATACCAGATCCGAATTCAATCCGGAGTCCTTGAAGCGCGCAGCGCTTCAAGGACGGGACTCCCAATGAGCGGTCATGTTTGCACGCGAGAGCAGCGCACGTGGCCACATGAAGTCCCCCTCCATCGCCCAGCGGGGCGAGGGAGGGGCTAGGGGAGGGAGTGGGGAGTTAGTCCTGCTGTCTTTTGCATAGCCGGGTGCCAGGGCTTGCCACGGCCTGTTGGCCGGGGGTTGCCCGGTGGCTACTCACTTTTCTTTGGCTCGCCAAAGAAAAGTAAGCAAAAGAACGGCGACCCTACTGTCTGCGACCCCTCTTCGCTGACGCTACGAGGGGCAACCTGCGGTGCTCGGTCCAGCCGGGGCCGGGCTCGAACTCGCTTCGCTCAAACAATCGCCCGTCCTGATCCGTCTGGCCCTCCGCTCCTCGGCGCATACAGAAGGGTGGAAAAAAAAGCAAACCCCAACTACCAGCTCCGAATTCAATCCGGAGTCCTTGAAGCGCGTAGCGCTTCAAGGACGGGAATCCCAATGAGCGGTCATGTTTGCACGCGAGAGCAGCGCACGTGGCCACATGAAGTCCCCCTCCATCGCCCAGCGGGGCGAGGGAGGGGCTAGGGGAGGG
>JAUXPP010000041.1 GCA_030683705.1 Polaromonas sp.
TGGTGCCTGGCATGAAGCCGGGCACATCGACAAAGGTGATCACCGGGATGTTGAAGGCATCACAAAAGCGCACAAACCGCGCCGCCTTGATGCTGCTCTTGATGTCCAGGCAACCGGCCAGCACCAGCGGCTGGTTCGCGACGATGCCCACGCTCTGGCCTTCCATGCGCGCAAAACCGATGATGATGTTTTTGGCGTATTCGGGCTGCAGTTCGAAAAAGTCGCCGTCGTCCACCGTCTTGGTGATCAGCTCCTTCATGTCGTAGGGCTTGTTCGGATTCTCGGGCACCAGGGTGTCCAGGCTCAGGTCCATGCGGCCAGCCGGGTCGGCGCTGGGGCGTATCGGTGCTTTTTCGCGGTTGTTCAGCGGCAGGTAGTTGTAGAGCCGGCGCAGCATCAGCAGCGCCTCCACATCGTTGTCGAAGGCCAGGTCGGCGACGCCGCTGCGCGTGGTGTGGGTGGTGGCGCCGCCCAGCTCCTCAGCGGTCACTTCCTCGTGCGTCACGGTTTTCACCACCTCGGGGCCGGTGACGAACATGTAGCTGCTGTCTTTCACCATGAAGATGAAGTCGGTCATGGCCGGCGAATACACCGCGCCGCCGGCGCAGGGGCCCATGACCATGCTGATCTGCGGCACCACGCCCGACGCCATCACATTGCGCTGAAATACATCGGCATAACCGCCGAGGGAAGCCACGCCCTCCTGGATGCGCGCGCCGCCGGAGTCGTTGAGGCCAATCACCGGCGCGCCGACCTTCATGGCCTGGTCCATCACCTTGCAGATTTTCTCGGCATGCGCTTCGCTGAGCGCGCCGCCGAACACGGTGAAATCCTGGCTGAAAACAAACACCAGGCGGCCGTTGATCATGCCGTAGCCGGTCACCACGCCATCGCCGGGAACCTTGTTGTTCTCCATACCGAAGTCGGTGCAGCGGTGCTCGACAAACATGTCCCATTCTTCGAAGGTACCCTCATCGAGCAACAACTCCAGCCGTTCACGCGCCGTCAGCTTGCCCTTGCCGTGCTGCGCGTCTATGCGCTTCTGGCCGCCGCCGAGACGGGCGGCGGCGCGCTTTTTTTCAAGTTGTTCGAGGATGTCCTGCATGGTGTGTTTCTTTCTCTGTGCTATTTAATCGATAGCTGCTTGCGCCCGTCCTGCATGGGCTGCAAGCAGATGTCGTGCTGCGGTGGAGGCCGGGATGCGGCCCCCGGCCACATCGGCCAGCAGCGCCGGCAACATGGCACTGACCGCCGGGTCCTGGCGAAAGGACTGCTTGAGGGCCGCATCGATGCGCTCCCACATCCAGGACAGCGACTGCTGCTGCCTGCGCGCAGCCAGCCGGCCATTGGCGGTCTGCACCGTCCTGAACTGCGTCACCGCCGCCCAGAAGGCATCCACCCCCCTGTTATGCAGCGCGCTGAGCTGCACCACCTGCGGGTGCCACACGCTGTCATAAGCCGCCGCCTGGGCGCTGCCCATGGCGTTGTTGACCAGGCCGAACAGCCGCATGGCCGAGGTGATCTGCGCCTGCGCCCGCATCGCGGCGTCGGCATCGATGTCGGCCTTGTTGATGATGACCAGGTCGGCCAGCTCCATCACACCCTTCTTGATCGCCTGCAGGTCGTCGCCGGCATTGGGCAGCTGCATCAGCACAAACATGTCGGTCATGTTGGCCACCGCCGTTTCCGACTGCCCGACACCCACGGTTTCGACGATCACCACGTCATAAGCGGCGGCTTCGCAAACCAGCATGGCCTCGCGGGTTTTTTCGGCCACACCGCCCAGCGTGCCGCTGGAGGGGCTGGGCCGGATGTAGGCACGTTCGTGCGCCGAGAGATGTTCCATGCGCGTCTTGTCGCCGAGGATGGAGCCGCCCGAGACGCTCGACGACGGGTCGATGGTCAGCACCGCCACCCGATGCCCCTGCTTGATCAAATACAGGCCGAGTACCTCGATGAAAGTCGATTTGCCGACGCCTGGCACGCCGCTGATGCCGAGGCGGAACGCCTTGCCGGTGTGCGGCAACAAGGCGGTCAGCAGTTCGTCGCCCTGGGCACGGTGATCGGCGCGCGTGGATTCCAGCAGGGTGATGGCCTTGGCGATGGCGCGGCGCTGCACGGCGGCGTCGCCGTGCAGAACCGCCTCCACCAGTTCTCCGGAAATCACTTCAGTGCAGCCTTGATCTGCTCCAGCACATCCTTGGCGCTGGCCGGGATCGGGGTGCCCGGGCCGTAAATGCCCTTGACGCCGGCTTCGTACAGCATCTCGTAGTCCTGCCGCGGAATCACGCCGCCGACAAACACGATGATGTCGTCGGCGCCCTGCTTCTTGAGCTCGGCGATGATGGCCGGCACCAGGGTCTTGTGGCCAGCCGCCAGGGTCGAGACGCCGACCGCATGCACATCGTTCTCGATCGCCTGGCGCGCGCATTCCTCGGGGGTCTGGAACAGCGGTCCCATGTCCACGTCGAAGCCGAGGTCGGCAAAGGCCGTGGCCACCACCTTGGCGCCGCGGTCGTGGCCGTCCTGGCCGAGCTTGGAGATCATCACGCGCGGGC
>JAUXPP010000058.1 GCA_030683705.1 Polaromonas sp.
CGCTGTTCTCCAACGTGCCCGAGTGGGCCGTGATCTCCATGTGGGACGTGGACACCATCTACAAGGTGCCGCGCATGCTGCACGAGCAGGGCCTGGACGGCCTGATCTGCGACAAGCTGCGCCTGAACACGCCGCCGGCCAACCTCAAGCGCTGGGACGAGCTGGTGTATGAAACCGAACACCCGCAAAAACAGGTCAGCATCGCCATGGTCGGCAAGTATGTGGACCTGTCCGACAGCTACAAGTCGCTCAACGAGGCGCTGCGCCACGCCGGCATGAAGAACCATGCCAAGGTGGTCATCGAATACGTGGACTCCGAAAGCATCACGCCCGACAACGTCTCGCGGCTGGCCAAGTTCGACGGCATCCTGGTGCCCGGCGGATTCGGCATACGCGGCGTGGAAGGCAAGATCTGCGCGGCGCGTTATGCGCGCGAGAACCAGTTGCCCTACCTCGGCATCTGCCTGGGCATGCAGGTCGCAACCATCGAGTTCGCGCGCCATGTGGCCGGCCTGAAAGACGCCAACAGCACCGAGTTCGAGCCCAACACGCCGCACCCGGTGATCGCGCTGATCACCGAGTGGAAGGACGCCGACGGCACCATCAAGACACGCGACGCCAAGTCCGACCTCGGCGGCACCATGCGCCTGGGCGCGCAGAGTTCCGACGTGGCCAAAGGCACGCTGGCCCACGGCATTTACGGCGACGTGGTCACCGAGCGCCATCGCCATCGTTATGAAGCCAATGTCAATTACCTCGACCAGTTGCGCGCCGCCGGCCTGGTCATTTCGGCGCTGACCCAGCGCGAGCAGCTCACCGAAATCATCGAGCTGCCGCGTGATATCCACCCCTGGTTTGTCGGTGTGCAGTTCCACCCCGAGTTCAAGTCCACGCCGTGGGCCGGCCACCCGCTGTTCAACGCCTACATCAAGGCCACGCTGGATCACCAGGTGGCCGGCAAATCCCTGAAAGTGGTGGCATGAAACTCTGCGGTTTTGACATCGGGCTGGACCAGCCCTTCTTCCTGATCGCCGGTCCCTGTGTGGTCGAGTCCGAACAGTTGCAGATGGACACCGCCGGCGCGCTCAAGGAAATCACCGCGTCTCTCGGTATTCCCTTCATCTTCAAGTCGAGTTACGACAAGGCGAACCGCTCCAGCGGCACCAGCTTTCGCGGCCCGGGCATGGACAAGGGCCTGGAGATCCTGGCCAAGGTCAAGCGCGAGCTCGGCCTGCCCATCCTGACCGACGTGCATTCCGAAGCCGACATCGCCACCGTGGCCTCGGTGGTCGACGTGTTGCAGACGCCGGCCTTTTTGTGCCGGCAGACCGACTTCATCCACGCGGTGGCGCAGTCGGGCAAACCGGTCAACATCAAGAAGGGCCAGTTCCTCGCGCCCGGCGACATGAAAAACGTCATTGACAAGGCCCGTGCCGCCGCGCGTGAAAAAGGCCTGAACGAAGACAACTTCATGGCCTGCGAACGCGGCGCGAGTTTCGGCTACAACAACCTGGTCTCCGACATGCGCAGCCTCGCGATCATGCGCGAGACCGGCGCGCCGGTGGTCTTCGACGCCACCCATTCCGTGCAATTGCCGGGCGGCAACGGCACCAGCAGCGGCGGCATGCGCGAGATGGTGCCGGTGCTGGCCCGCGCAGCGGTGGCGGTCGGCATTGCCGGCCTGTTCATGGAAACCCACCCGGACCCGGCCAAGGCCATGAGCGACGGCCCCAATGCCGTTCCGCTCAAACACATGAAGGCCTTGCTGGAAACGCTGCTCGAACTCGACCGCGTGACCAAGAAAAACGGCTACCTCGAAGATAACTTCCAGGCCTGACATGACTTCTGCGTACATCATCGCCAACGTCACCGTCACCAATCCCGAGCAATACGAAGAGTACAAAAAGTGGTCCTCTGCCGCGATGCAGGCACACGGCGCCGAGGTCTGCGTACGCGGCGGCAAGGTCGAAGTCATCGAAGGTGACTGGGCCCCCGAGCGGCTGGTGATCCTGAAGTTTCCCAGCGTTGCGGCCGCCAAGGCCTTTGATACCTCTCCTGAATACGGCAAGGCCAGGGCGGCGCGCCAGGGCGCGGCCGTCATGCGCATGATTGTTGTCGAAGGCGTGTGAGCCGGATTCCCCGAATTTTGTTTTTTTGATTTGAAAGAACCCCAATGAGCGCAATTGTTGATATCGTCGGCCGCGAAATCCTGGACAGCCGGGGCAACCCCACCGTCGAATGCGACGTGTTGCTGGAGTCCGGCGTCATGGGCCGCGCCGCCGTGCCTTCGGGCGCCTCCACCGGCTCGCGCGAAGCCATCGAGCTGCGCGACGGTGACAGCGGCCGTTACCTCGGCAAGGGCGTGCTCAAGGCGGTCGAATACATCAACACCGAAATCTCCGAAGCCGTGCTGGGCCTGGACGCCAGCGAGCAGGCCTTCCTGGACCGCACGCTGATCGACCTGGACGGCACCGAGAACAAGTCGCGCCTGGGCGCCAATTCCATGCTGGCCGTCAGCATGGCGGTGGCGCGTGCCGCGGCCGAGGAGGCCGGCCTGCCGCTGTACCGCTACTTCGGCGGCATGGGCGCGATGCAGATGCCGGTGCCCATGATGAACGTGATCAACGGCGGCGCGCACGCCAACAACAGCCTGGACCTGCAGGAGTTCATGATCGTGCCGGTCGGCGCGCCCAGCTTCCGCGAAGCCCTGCGCTGGGGCGCCGAGGTCTTCCACGCGCTCAAGAAAATCCTGCATGACCGCGGCATCAGCACCGCCGTCGGCGACGAAGGCGGCTTTGCGCCCTCGGTTGAAAACCATGAAGCCGCGATTGCGCTGATCCTCGAAGCCATCGACAAGGCCGGCTACACCGCCGGCGAGCAGATCGCGCTGGCGCTGGACTGCGCGGCCAGCGAGTTCTACCAGGACGGCCTGTATGTCCACGAAGCCGAAGGCGGCCTGAAACTGAACGCCCAGCAGTGGACCGACATGCTGGCCACCTGGTGCGACAAATACCCCATCATCAGCATCGAGGACGGCATGCACGAGGGCGACTGGGACGGCTGGAAGATCCTGACCGAACGCCTGGGCAAGCAGGTGCAGCTGGTCGGCGACGACCTGTTTGTCACCAACACCAAAATCCTCAAGGAAGGCATCGACAAGTCGATCGCCAATTCCATCCTGATCAAGATCAACCAGATCGGCACCCTGACCGAAACCTTTGCCGCGATCGAGATGGCCAAACGCGCCGGCTACACCGCGGTGATTTCGCACCGATCCGGCGAGACCGAAGACAACACGATTGCCGACATCGCGGTGGGCACCAATGCCGGCCAGATCAAGACCGGCTCGCTCTCCCGCTCCGACCGCATGGCCAAGTACAACCAGCTGCTGCGCATCGAAGAAGACCTGGGCGACATCGCCACCTATCCGGGCCGCGCTGCCTTCTACAATTTACGTTAATCAGCACAGTTGATCGTGGGAAACCGCGTCGTCCCTGCCCTCCTGATTGTGCTGCTCATCATCGTGCATGCACAACTCTGGGTTGGGCGAGGCAGCCTTCCCAGCGTCAACGAGATGCAGCGCCGGCTCACCGAGCAGGCGGCGGCGAACGCCAAGGCCGAGGCCGACAATGCGCGCCTGTCGGCCGAGGTGAAGGACTTGCGCGAAGGCCTGGACATGGTCGAGGAAAAAGCGCGCGAGGAGCTGGGCATGGTCAAGCCCAATGAAATTTTTGTGCAGGTCACGCCCTGAGCCTGCGTCGCTGCACCGGTCTGGATGCAGTTGAATTCACTATGCTTTTGATAGCTGCTCACGCCCGTCAAATATGGGCTGGAGGCCTTTTTCATTGAAAACCCAGGCCGCCGCACCGGTGCCCATCCGCCTGCTGGGCGCGCCCGGTACCGGCAAGACCCGGCTGGCGGCGGAACTGGCAAACACCTTGTCTGCCGGGAGGCACGACTGGCCTTTATTCACCGTTGAGGACAACCCGGCGCTGCCCCACGCCGGCCCGACGGTCTGCACCACGCTGCTGATGGGCCTGGATCTTCCGGTGCCTGCTGCTTTTGCAGCAGTCCAGCAAGCCGCCGACCGTGTCTTGCGCGATCAACTGGCGCAATCCGGTATCGGCTACCAGGTGGTGTACGGCGAGGGTGAGCAGCGGCTGCACAACGCGCTGGCTGCGCTGCAGAGCACCGGCAACACGGCTGAGGGTGATGCCAGCCGCACGCGCTGGGTCTGGGCCTGCGACAACTGCAGCGACCCGCAGTGCGAGCGTCGCCTGCTCAGCGACCTGCTCGCTGCACGCTGATCACTGCACCGTCGGCGCCGGCGGCAACTGTCCGGCCGGGCTGGTGAAAATCTGCGCGGCGTCGACCGGGTCGAAGCCGTACTGCGCGCCGCAGAACTCGCAGCCCACATCGATGCGGCCCTGCTCGGCGATGATGCTTTCCACCTCCGCCGTGCCCAGGCTGCGCAACATGCTGCTGACGCGCTCCTGCGAACAGCTGCAGGCAAAGGTCGGCGTGCTGGGCACGTAACGCGTGATCTTTTCTTCCCAGAACAGGCGGTGCAGGATGGTGTCGGCGTCCAGCGTCAGCAACTCCTCGCGCTTGAGCGTGCCGGCCAGGATGGCGATGCGCTTGTAATCCTCGTTACGCCCGATCTGGTCCTCGTCGGCATCGCGGTCGCGCTGGCTTTCGAGGTTGCCCTCGCCCTTGACCGGCAGGCGCTGGATCAGCAGGCCCGCCGCCACCTTGCCGTCGGCGGCCAGGATCAGTTTGGTGTCGAGCTGCTCGCTCTGCAGCATGTAGTGCTCCAGCACCTCGGCCAGGTTCTCGATTTTTTCATGCTGGTCGCCGAACAGCGGCACCACGCCCTGGTAAGGCTGGCGGCCGGGCATCTTGTCTTTCGGGTCCAGCGTGATGGCGCAGCGGCCCTCGTTGTTGACATTGACCAGGCGACTCAGGCTGTCGCCGGGCGACACCTCGCCGGTCACCGTCGCGGTCGCGCGCAGGCTCAGGTCGGGCTGCACCTCGGCCACGGCCAGCTTGACCGGACCGTCGCCAAAGATCTGCAGCACCAGTGCGCCGTCAAAGCTGATGCTGCTTTGCATCAGCGCGCCGGCCGCGGTCATTTCGCCCAGCAATTGCAGCACTTCAGGCGGGTAACCGCCGCCGGCCTCGCGGCGCTGGAGGATTTCCTGCCAGGCATCGGTCAGGCGCACCAGCATGCCGCGCACCGGCAGGCCGTCGAAAATGAATTTATGGAGTTCGGAGGACATCAATCGATCTTTTTGAATCCCGCCTTGTAGCGGCGGGCATTCTCTACATAGTGATGGGCGATCATTTTTAAACCCTCGATCTGCTCGGGCGACAACTGGCGCACGGCTTTGGCCGGGCTACCCAGGATCATGGAGCCGTCCGGGAACTCCTTGCCTTCGGTCACCAGCGAGCCCGCGCCCACCAGGCAGTTCTTGCCTATCCTGGCGTTGTTCAACACCACCGCGCCTATGCCGATCAGCGAACCGTCGCCGATGGTGCAGCCGTGCAGCATGACCTGGTGGCCGATGGAGACGTTTTCACCCAGTGTCAGCGGCACCCCCATGTCGGCATGCAGCACGCTGGCGTCCTGGACATTGGTGCCGCGCCCTATGCGTATGGTTTCGGTGTCGCCGCGTATCACGGTGCCGAACCAGACACTCACCCCTTCGGCCAGTTCCACATCGCCAATCACCTGCGCGCTGTCGGCCACCCAGGCGGTGTCGTGCAGCTTCGGGGTCAGTTCATCGAGTTGGTAAATCGCCATCGTTGTGTCCTCTGTGTTGCCTCTGCGGAATCGGTCCATTGTAAAGAGCCACCCCGTGTTTCGCCGACAATCCGGGCATGACCCTGCCTGCCGCGCCGCCCGCCGTCCCGCCTGAGTTGCGCCAGCTGGCCCTGGCCGCCCTGCTTCAGTCCGATCCACAGCAAAAAGTGCTGCTAAGCCACGCCCTGCAAGCGCAGGCAGCTACGCTTTCGATAGCATCGACAGCACCCATCGCGCCGCCCGCCGGCCTGCCCGGCTGCCCGCCGCGGCCCGAACTGCGCTCGCACCTGGACGTGCCCAAACGCTCACCGCACACGCCGGCCGGCCTGGCCGCCCTGCTGCACGCAGTGACCCACATCGAGTTCAACGCCATCAACCTGGCGCTGGACGCGGCCTGGCGCTTCGACAACATGCCGGCTGCCTACTACCGCGACTGGATACGGGTGGCAGCCGAGGAAGCCCATCACTTCAGCCTGCTGCGCACACAGTTGCAGGCCATGGGCTACGACTACGGCGACTTTCCCGCCCACACCGGCCTCTGGGACATGACCCACAAAACCGCCGGCGACGTGCTGGCGCGCATGGCGCTGGTGCCGCGCACCCTGGAAGCGCGCGGCCTGGACGCCACGCCGGCGATGCAGGCCAAGCTGCGCAAGGTCGGCACACCCGACGCGCTGGCAGCGGTCGCCATCCTCGACATCATCCTGCGCGACGAAATCGGCCATGTCGCCATCGGCAACCACTGGTACCGGCATTTGTGCAGCGAACGCGGGCTGGATCCGGTCGCCACCTACGCGGAGCTGGCGCGCCGTTACGAAGCCCCGCGGCTCAAGGGGCCGTTCAACGTCGATGCACGGCGGGCTGCGGGGTTTGATGAGGACGAGCTGGCGTTGCTGGGCGGGTGAGGCTCGTTCATCAAAACAATAGAAGTAGAACCTTCGACTGGCAGGGCTTGCGAAATCGCAACAATCCGTTTTTTCCTACACACGAAGCCCTGAACTTCACGCATAGTCGGGCTTGCCAATGGGTCGATGGCAAAGCGGTCGCAGCAGCGACCACGCTCCTCATTCAGACCCGCTTGAATGTGAACAGGAGTGCGCCCATGATCCGGCATCTCGTTCCCCATCTGGAGTCCCGGCTGGTTGGCCTGCGGGCGCCGGTGTCCGTGCAACTGCCCGCGGGCCAGGTCCTCGGCATGCCGGACGCGCCGGTGAAGATGAGTTTTTCGCACTGGGCCAGCCTCACGCGCCTGCGCGCCGGCCAGATCGGCGCGCTGGCCGAGGAGTACGTCGAGGGCACGCTCAACATCGAGGGCCGCATGCGCGACGTGATGGCGGTGGCGGCCAGCCTGCTGCCGGCGAATCCGGTGCACAGCGACACCGGCTGGTGGGCCGGCCTGCAAAGCCAGATCCGCTCGCTGCGCATGCACACGCCCGAAAAAGACGCCGAGCAAATCCAGTTCCATTACGACGTGTCCGACGATTTTTATGCGCTCTGGCTGGACCCGCGCCGCGTGTATTCCTGCGCCTATTACCGCGACGAAGCCATGTCGCTGGGAGAGGCGCAAGAGGCCAAGCTCGACCACATCTGCCGCAAGCTGATGCTCCAGCCGGGCGAACGGTTCCTCGACATCGGCGCCGGCTGGGGCGGGCTGCTGCTCTGGGCCGCCGAACATTACGGCGTGGACGCCACCGGCATCACGCTGTCGAAAAACCAGCATGCGCATGTGCAGGCGCTGATCGCCGAAAAAGGCCTGCAGGGCCGGGTGCGCATGGAGCTCCGCGACTACCGCGAGCTCGACGACCACCAGCCCTTCGACAAGATCTCCTCGGTCGGCATGTTCGAACACGTGGGCCGCGCGCAGATGGGCGCCTACTTCGGCAAGATCATGCGGCTGCTGGCGCCGGGCGGGCTGGTGCTGAACCACGGCATCACCGCCGGCGGCCTGGACAACACCAAGCTGGGCGCGGGCATGGGCGACTTCATCGGCAAATACATTTTCCCGGGCGGCGAGTTGCTGCACGTCAGCGATGTGCTGACCCACCTGGCGCGCTCGGGCCTGGAAATGGTGGACACCGAAAACCTGCGGCCGCACTATGCGCGCACGCTCTGGGACTGGTCGGATGCGCTTGAGGCCAGGCTGGGCGAAGCGCAGCAGGTGCTGGCCCCCACCGGCGGCAATGAACGCGCCGAAAAAATCCTGCGGGCCTACCGCTTGTATCTGGCCGGCAGCGCCATGTGTTTCGAGCAGGGCTGGATCAGCCTGCACCAGATGCTGGCCGCGCGGCCGGCCGAAGCCATGGCGGACGAAGCCATCCAGGGCGCGCAAAGCCGCTACCCCTTCCGGCGCGACTACATGTACGCCGCGCCCCGTTCATAAGCCAAATCAGCCTCCAGCCCTTTCCGGAAAAGCGCAGGCAGCTATCGAATAGATAGCAATACGATGGGGCCCGTCAATCGGTTTTGATGCCTGCGGCCTGGACAATGCGGGCGTTGCCGGCCGATTCCTGCGCAATCTGCCGGGCGAAGTCCGCGGCGCTGCCGATGGTCGGCACGTTGTCGGCGCTAAGCAGGCGCTTGCGCAGCTCCGGCGTCTGCAAGGCGATGTTGATCTCGCTGTTGAGCCGCTGCAGCACGGCCGCCGGCGTGTTGCCCGGCGCAAACACACCGAACAGCGAACTCAGGTTGGCGGGTGCAAAGCCCAGTTCGGCAAAAGTCGGCACTTGCGGCAAGGCCTCGACACGGGCCGGCGCGCCGACCGCCAGCACACGCAGCTTGCCCGACTGGATGTGCGGCATCACGGCGCCGCTGAGGTTGGTGGTGATCACCTCGAACTGCCCGCTCAGCGCATCGGTCAGCTGCTGGCCGCCGCCCTTGTACGGGATGTGGGTGATCTCCACCTTCGCGCCGTTCTGCACCTGCTCGAGCACGATGTGGCCGACAGTAGCCAGGCCCGAGGTCGACCAGCGCACGCTGCCGGGTTTGGCTTTGGCCGCCGCCAGCATGTCCTTGAAGTCCTTGCCGGGGAAGGCAGAGGTCGCCAGCAGCACCACGGGCGAATACATCACGCTGGCCACCGGCGCGATGTCCTTGAGCGGGTCATAAGGCAGCTTGCCCAGGTGCGGGTTCAGTGCCAGTGGACTGATCGAGGAGAAACCGAGGGTGTAGCCATCCGGCGTGGCCTTGGCCACCACGTCCATGCCTATGCTGCCGCCGGCGCCGGCACGGTTTTCCACCACCACCGGCGTAGCCAGCTGCTGCGCCAGTTTTTCGGCCAGTGCCCGCGCGATGTTGTCGCTGATGCCGCCGGGCGGATACGCCACGACGATGCGGATGGGCCGCGCCGGCCAGCCGGCCTGGGCTATGGAAATCGAAGGCAAGGCGGCGGCGCACAGGGCGAGCAGGGGCAGGGCCAGCAGGCGGCGGCGCGGGAAGGACGATGACATGAATTTTCCTGAGGTGAACATGGGCCTATTTTGCCCGGGGAGCGCGTGGCGGCTTGTCTAGCCCCGCGGATGGTGCTGCGAATGCAACGCCTTGAGCCGCTCGCGCGCCACATGGGTGTAAATGGTGGTCGTCGAGATATCCGCGTGGCCCAGCAGCATCTGCACCGCGCGCAGGTCGGCGCCATGGTTCAGCAGATGCGTGGCAAAAGCGTGGCGCAGGGTGTGCGGCGACAGCGGCGAGTGGATGCCGGCACGCTGCGCGTATTTCTTGACCAGCATCCAGAACATCACGCGGCTCATGCCGCTGCCGCGCGCCGTGACAAACAGGTCGTCGGTCTGCTGGCCTTTCAAAATCTCGGGCCGGGCTTCGGCCAGGTAACGCACGATGGCGTCGCGCGCGACCTGGCCGAAAGGCACCAGGCGCTCCTTGCTGCCCTTGCCCATGACGCGCAGCACACCCTCGTTCATGCTGGTGTGGAAGGTCTTGAGCCCGACCAGCTCGCTCACGCGCAGGCCGCTGGCATACATCAGCTCCAGCATGGCGCGGTCGCGCAGGCCCAGCGCCGTGTCTTCGCTGGGCGCGGCCAGCAGCAACTCGACCTGGGCTTCCGACAGCAGCTTGGGCACACGCAGCGCCTGTTTGGCCGACTGCAGCTTGAGCGTCGGGTCGGCCGTGATCAGTCGCTCGCGCAGCGCCCAGTGGAAATAACGCTTGAACACCGTGAGCCGGCGGTTCGCCGAGGTCGCCTTGGTGGCGCTGTGGCGCGCCGAGAAGTAGCCGTGGATGTCGCTCTCGGCCGTGCTATCCAGCGCGCGGGCGCCCTGCTCTTTCGCGCCCAGCCAGGCGGCGTAGAGCGACAGGTCACGCCGGTAGGCCGCCAGCGTGTTTTTCGACAGGCCGTCTTCCAGCCACAAGGCGTCGATAAAACTGTCAATGCCGGACTGGCTCTGGGGATGCATGCTTCGACGATAACAAAAGCGCCGCCCCCACGCGATCGCGGCACAAAAAAACACCCCGCCAGGCACAGGCCTGCGGGGTGTGTTGGCTCAAGTGGCCGAAGCCCGCGAACTTATTCGAGCTTCAGGCCGGCGCTGGTCACGACCTTTTTGTAAACCTCGTACTCCGCCTTGATCTGCGCGGTGAACTGCTCGGGCGTGTTGCCGACGATGATGGAACCGGTGTCCTCGATGCGCTTGCGCACGGCCGGGTCTTTCAGCGCCGTGAGCGTCGCCGCGCTGACCTTGTCGACCACTTCTTTCGACAGGCCCTTGGGACCCAGGATGCCGTAATAGGCCATGCGGTTCACCGGCTCCAGGCCGACTTCCTTGAAGGTCGGCACGTCCGGCAGCACCGCCAGGCGGGTCGGCGCGGCCACCACGATGGGGATCAGGCGCTTTTGCTGGATGAACGGCAGGGCCGAGGGGATGTTGTCAAAAATGATCTGGACCTGGCCGGCCACCGTGTCGTTCAGGGCCGGGCCTGCACCACGGTAGGGAATGTGCGTGATGAAGGTGCCGCTCAGGTTCTTGAACAGCTCGGTCTGCAGGTGGCCGATGCCGCCGGTGCCCGACGATGCGTACGAGTACTTGCCGGGATTCTTCTTGATCTCGGCAATGAACTCCTTGTAGTTGCGCGCCGGAAAGCTCGGGTGCACCGCAATGATGTTGGGCGTGGCGGCGATATTGATGATGGGCGTGAAGTCCGTCAGCGGGTTGTAGGGGATCTTGGTATTGATCGCGGGATTGGCCGCCGTGGTGGACACCGTGGCCATGCCCAGCGAATAACCGTCGGGGGTCGCCCGTGTCGTTTCCAGCGCGCCAACCACACCGCCGCCGCCGGCCTTGTTCTCGACGATCACGTTCTGGCCCAGCGCCTTGCCCAGCGGCTCGGAGACCACACGCGCCACGATGTCGGTGGTGCCGCCCGGTGCAAACGGCACCTGCAGCTTGATGACCTTGTTGGGGTAGGCCTGGGCAAAGGCCGAACCTGCCGCGGCGGTGGCCAGCGTCAGCGCGGAGAGGGTGAGCAGATAACGACGTTGCATGGCTAACTTCCTTATTAAAAAAACAATGGCTTATCCTAAGCGCAAGCAACGTGCCTGCCCCTTGTGGATAACGCATAAGGGCAATCCCTAAGAAACCCTTACGCTTGCGGTATTCTCACCGGGTGAACTACGCGCTCCTTCTTTTCCCCGATTTCTCCCTGATCCTGTGTGGCTACCTGGTCTGCCGTTACACCGCGCTGAACCGCACGGTCTGGCAGCAGGTGGAAAGCCTGGTGTATTACTTCCTGTTCCCGGTCCTGCTGTTTCATTCCATCGTCAGGAGCCCGCTGGACCTGGGCGCGGCCTCCAGCCTGATCGCCGCCGGGCTGACCATGGGGGTGCTGGGCATCGCTCTGGCCTACTCGCTGCCCTATCTGCCCTGGTTGGGTGCACACATCGACAGGCGCGAACACGCCGCGAGTGCGCAGGTCGCCTTCCGTTTCAACTCCTTCATCGCGCTGGCGCTGGCCGAGCGCCTGGCCGGCGCCGAAGGCCTGCTGCTGATCGCCATACTGATCGGCGTCTGTGTGCCGCTGTTCAATGTGGGCGCGGTCTGGCCGATGGCGCGCCACGCCAACACCGGTTTTGTCGGTGCGCTGGTGCGCAACCCGCTGATCATCGCCACCGCCACCGGGCTGGCGGCCAACCTGCTGGGTTTCCAGATGCCGGTGTGGCTGGAGCCCACCGTCACACGCATAGGCGCGGCCTCACTGGCGCTGGGCCTGATGGCCGCCGGCGCCGGCATGCAGTTCGCGTCGCTGGCCTCGGCCAAAACCCTGGCGGTGTCGCTGCTGGCGATCCGCCATTTTTTCATTCCGCTGATCGCGCTGGGGCTGTCCTGGGTGTTCGGCCTGTCGCCGGTGCAGACCACGGTGCTGCTGTCGTTTTCGGCGCTGCCGACGGCATCGAGCTGCTACGTGCTGGCCGCGCGCATGGGTTACAACGGCGCGTTTGTCGCCGGCCTGGTCACGCTGTCGACGCTGCTGGGCATGCTCAGCCTGCCGTTTGCGCTGGGTTTGCTGCGTTAGGGCTGGCCGAAGCCGTGGCTGCGCAGGATGGCCTGCGCGGTGGGCGACAGAATGAACTGCGCCAGTTGCGCGGCGCCGGCATCCGCACCACTGCGTGAAGTCAGGCCGTAACGCGCACTGACCTGCAGCGCCTCGGGCACCGGCACAACCTTCAGGCGCGGCACTTCACGCTGGGCCGCCACGGCATTGGTGCAATAGGTCAAAAACACATCGGCCTGGCCCTGGTCCATGACCCAGGCATAGGTGCCGCGGCCGGACGGCGGCTTGGGTGAATCGGCGCCGCCTGTCAGTTGCAGGGCCTTGGCCTCCAGCGCCGCCCGGGCACCGGTGCGCAGGGTTTCGGCGCGGCGGAACAGCGCCCAGGCGTAGTCGCCCGAGGGGTCGGCTTTGGGGGTTGAAGTGCCGACACGCACCGTGGGGCGCAGCATGACATCGAGCAGGCTGTCCGGCGAAACCTCCACAGAAGGCGCGGCGAGCGCGCACATCTGGTTCAGCGCAAACACGGCGGGCGCCTGCCAGCCCCCCTGGGCGGCCAGGCGCTGCGGATGCTCCATGTCGGCCGAGGCAAACACCTGGGCCGGCTCGCCTTGTTCGATGCGCTCGCGCAGCAAGCCGGAAGCGCCCAGGGTCAGCGCCACCTTGCGGCCGGTCTGCGCCTCGAACTGCTGCACCACCGTGGTCATGGCTTCACGCAGGCTGCCGGCGGCGTAAAGCTGCAGCGGCGGCAAGGGCTGCGCCTGCGCGCTGCCCATCGCCAATGAGGCAAGGACGGGCATCAGCCAGTTGGCCATTACTTCGTCGCGTTCGGGAAGAACAGCTGCTCGCCGCCTATCTTGTAGCTGGCGATGCTGGCCTGGCCAGCCGGCGAGATCACCCAGTCGACAAACTTCTGCGCCTCGGCGAGCTTGACCTGCGGGTGTTTCGCCGGGTTCACCACCATCACGCCGTACTGGTTGAACAGCCGGGTATCGCCCTCGACCAGAACCACCAGCTCACCGCGGTTCTTGAAGCTGAGCCAGGTGCCGCGGTCGGTCAGGACATAGGCATTCGACGAGGACCCGATATTCAGCGCCGGGCCCATGCCGCAGCCGCAGGCCTTGTAGTTGGTGAAAGCCGGGTTGTCCACGCCAGCACTTTTCCAGTAACGCAATTCAGCAGCGTGGGTGCCGCTCTTGTCGCCGCGCGAGACGAAGTTGGCGTTGGCCGCGTTGAGTTTTCTCAAAGCCTCGGTGATGTCCTTGCCTTTGGTCTTCGCCGGGTCGGCGGCAGGGCCGACCAGTACGAAATCGTTGTACATGACCGGGAAACGCTTGATGGCAAAGCCTTCGGCCACGACTTTTTCCTCGGCGACCTGGTCATGCACAAACAACACGTCGGCATCGCCGCGGCGGCCCATGTCGATGGCCTGGCCGGTGCCCAGGGCCACCACCTTGATGTCGATGCCGCTGGCCTGCTTGAAGGCCGGCAGCAGGGTGCCAAACAGGCCGGACTGCTCGGTCGAGGTGGTCGAGGCCATCACGATGGGCTGTGTCTGCGCTATCGAAACAGTAGCTGCCCACGCAAGTGGGACAAGGGCTACGGCCCTGAAATGTTTGAAAAATCGGGAATACAGGGTCGGGTTCATGCAAGTTCTCCTTTGACAAAAATCTCGGCTTCATGCGGCAGCGGGCCATTGAAAAAATCATGCGTCGGCAGGTCGGCCAGCAGGCGGCCGTGTTCGAGGTAAATCACGCGGCTGGCCAGGCGCTTGACCTGGCCGAGGTTGTGGCTGCTGAAAATCAGCGTCATGCCGGCTTCGGCAAACTCGGCCATCAGGGCCTCGACCTCGCGTTTGGCGGCCGGGTCCAGGCTGGCCGTCGGCTCGTCCAGCAGCAGAACATCGGGCCGCAGCGCCCAGGCGCGCGCCAGCGCCAGCCGCTGCTGCTGGCCGCCGGACAGCGCCTTGGCATTGCGCTGCGCCAGCGCCAGCAAACCGACCCGCTCGAGCGCGCGCAGGGCGTGGGCCTTGGCCTCTTTCCAGGCCACGCCCTTGAGCCACAGGCCCAGCGCCACATTGGTCTGGGCGCTGGCGCGCAGCATGTAGGGATGCTGGAACAACATGGCCTGGCGCGCCGCCGCATCGACCTGCAGGCTGCCGGTGCCGGGCCGCACCAGGCCATGCAGGGTGCGCAGCAAGGTGCTTTTGCCGCTGCCGTTGGAGCCGACCAGCGCAACGCGTTCGCCCGCCTGGATGCGCAGGCCGCAGGCCTTGAGCGCCTGCACCTTGCCGTAGGACACACCCACGGCCTTCAACTCGAACAAGGGGTTCATTCGCCGCCCCCCTGGGGCTGGACCGCCAGCGGCTTCACACCGTCGGGCAGCGGCGCGTGGTCGTCCTGCCGCTCGCGCCAGCGCCGCACCAGCGCGATCAACACATTCAGCAGCAGCACCACCGCCAGCAGCAGCAGGCCCAGCGCCAGCGCCAGCGGCAGGTCGCCCTTGCTGGTTTCCAGCGCAATCGCCGTGGTCATCACCCGCGTGAAACCGTCGATGTTCCCGCCCACCACCATCACCGCGCCAACCTCGGAAATCGCGCGCCCGAAAGCGGCGATCAGCACCGTCAACAGGGTGTAACGCTCGTCCCACAGCAGCAGCAGGCTGCGCATGCCCTTGCCTGCGCCCAGCGACTGGAACTGCTCGCCGTGCAGGCGGTCGGCATCCTCGATGGTCTGGCGCACCAGCGCGGTGACCACCGGCAGCACCAGCACGGTCTGCGCCAGCACCATGGCCTGGAAGGAAAACAGCCAGCCCAGAAAGCCCAGCGGGCCGGAGCGCGACAGCAGCAGGTAGACCACCAGCCCGACCACCACCGAAGGCAGGGCCAGCAGGGTGTTGAGCACGGTCAGAATCACGCCCCGGCCGCGAAACCGCGCCACGCCCAGCCAGGCGCCCAGCACCAGGCCGGCGCTGCAGGCCAGCAGGCAAGCGCAGGCGCTGACGGCCAGCGACCTCAGCACAATGCTGCCAAGCAGGGGGTCGAGGGAGATGATCAGCGCAAAAGCGGTGCTGACGCTGTCGGAGAAGGTGTTCATGCAGATCGAAAATGGAGCCTTATCCTAGGTGCGTGCAGCACATCCTGCCATCGGGATTCACCAGTTAGGAAGCCCCGTACATAGGTGCAACAGGCGGTGCGCCGCTGCACCCATAATCGGTACCCACCCTGCCATGCACAAAGTCGAACTCTCCTACCTGCTGTCGCCCGAACGCGGCAAGGACGCGCTGATCCGCAATCCGCTGATGGACCTGCTGCATGCCGTGCGCGAGCAGGGATCGATCTCGAAAGCCGCACACGCGCTCGACCTGTCCTACCGCCACGTTTGGGGCGCACTCAAGAAGTGGGAGCAGACCCTGGGCCGCACGCTGATCGTCTGGGACAAGGGCCAGCGCGCGCAGCTCACCGAGTTCGGCGAGAAGCTGCTGTGGGCCGAACGCCAGGCCCAGGCCCGGCTGGCGCCGCAGATTGAGGCCTTGCGCGGCGACATCGAACGCGCGTTTTCCACCGCTTTCGATGACGAGGCCCATGTGCTGACGCTGTATGCCAGCCACGATGCGGCACTCAGCGCACTGCGCGACGACGCCGCTTCGCGCCGCCTGCACCTGGACATCCGTTTCATGGGCAGCGTGGACGCGATTGCCGCGCTCAACAGCGGGCGTTGCATGATGGCCGGCTTTCACACGCTGGACCGGCCCGACATCCATTCGGTGCCGGCGCAGACCTACCGCCACCTGCTCAAGCCGGGCTTGCACAAGATCATCGGTTTTGCGCACCGCAGCCAGGGCCTGATCGTGGCCAAAGGCAACCCGCGCCGCATCCGGCAACTGGCCGACATGCAGCAGCCGGGCCTGCGTTACGTGAATCGCGCCGAAGGCACAGGCACCCGCGTGCTGCTCGACGAACTGCTGGCGCAGGGCGGCCTGAACGCCGGCAGCCTGCGCGGCTACGACAGCCAGGAGCCGTCGCACACCGCCGTCGCGCAAGCGGTGGCCAGCGGCGCGGCCGATGCGGGCCTGGGCATCGAAGCCGCCGCGCGCGACAAGGGCCTGGACTTCGTGCCGCTGGTGCAGGAGCGTTACCACCTGGTCTGCCTGAAGTCGGCGCTGCCGCAGGCACCGGTGCAGGCGCTGCTGGCCGAACTGCAAAGCGCCGCCTGGCAGACCACACTGGCCGGCCTGCCCGGCTACAGCGGCGAACGCGCGCAAAGCGGCCAGGTGCTGTCGCTGCGGGCGATGTTGCCGTGGTGGAATTACCGGAAGGCCAAAGCCTCCCATTCTTCGGAGTGATTTCGGGCGTTTGTGCCCGTCCGGATTGCGTGAGCAGCTATTGAATTCATAGCAAACTCATCGCGGGATTTGTCATCCCGGACTTGATCCGGGATCCATGCCCGAAGACCAGCACCGTTCGGGCTGAGCTTGTCGAAGCCGTCTTTGACTTCAGCACTATGGGTTTGCCAACAAGCCGGGTCTCGCCCCGGCGGGCGAGGCACTTTTCTTTGCGTCGCCAAAGAAAAGTACCCAAAAGAAAGGCGACCCGATGGTCTGGGTCCCCTGCGCTGCGCTCCGGGGCAACCTGCGGTGCTCGCCGAAAACGGGGCCGGGCTCGAACTCGCTGCGCTCAGACAATCGCCCGTCCTGATCCGTTTTCGGCTGCGCTCCTCGGCCCAGCCCGACGGGCGGGGGAAGA
>JAUXPP010000031.1 GCA_030683705.1 Polaromonas sp.
GCGCATTGACCACGCGGCCCAGCAGCTCGGGGCCGACCGGCACTTCCAGAATGCGGCCCGTGCACTTGACGGTGTCGCCTTCGGCAATGTGTTCGTACTCGCCCAGAATCACGGAACCGACGGAGTCGCGCTCCAGGTTCAGTGCCAGACCGTAAGTCGGCGTGCCATCGGCGGTGGCCGGGAATTCAAGCATCTCGCCCTGCATCACATCGGACAGGCCGTGGATACGCACGATGCCGTCGGTCACCGACACAACGGTGCCCTGGTTGCGGATGTCGCTGCTGGCTGTCAGGCCCTCGATGCGGCTCTTGATCAGTTCAGAAATTTCTGCGGGATTGAGTTGCATGACTCTTTCCTTCTTTCTTCGGTTATGGGCTAAAACTTCAGGACTTGCACTCGGCAGATCAGGAAATCAGTGCCGCTTTCATTTGCTCTAAACGGGCTTTGATCGAGGTGTCCAGCACCTCGTCACCCACCACGACTCGTACGCCGCCTATCAGTTCGGGCTCCAGCTCGACCTTGAGGTTGAGCTTGCGGCCGAAGCGTTTTTCCAGCGTTGCAGCCAGCCCGACCAGCGCGGCACCGTCCAGCGCCAAGGCGCTGTAAACAGTCGCGTCGGACGAACCCGCCTTCGTATTTTTCAGCACCCGGAACTGGCTGGCGATTTCCGGCAGCACACTGATGCGCCCGTTGTCGATGACCGCGCGCAGGAAATTCTTGGCGGCCTCGGGCAATTTGCTTTTGGCAACGCCGGAAATCACGTCAAAGGTCTGCGCCGAAGTCACGCTGGGGTTGCCTGCGTACTGCTGCAGCTGCACATTGGAAGCAATCGCGGCCAGCTCGTCGAGCCAGGCAGCGGTGCCGTCGAGATCGCCGCCGGCGGTCTTGAACAGCGCTTCAGCGTAGGGACGGGCAATGGTGGCTAGTTCGGCCATAGTGATGCTCGCTTGAATTCAGTCAAAGTTCGGTCTTCAGGCGGCCCAGCAAGTCAGCATGCACACCGGCATTGACTTCCTTGCGCAGGATCTGCTCAGCGCCCTTGACAGCCAGTGCGGCGACCTGCTCGCGCAGGGTTTCGCGGGCCTTGACGGTCTGCTGCTCGGCTTCAACCCTGGCTGCAGCAATGATCTTGCTGCCTTCTTCGGTGGCCCTGGCCTTGGCTTCCTCGATCATGGCCTGCGCACGGCGCTCGGCTTCTGCCAGACGCAGGGCAGACTCGTTGCGCGACTTGGCCAGTTCCTCTTCCACGCGCTTGTTGGCGACGGAAAGTTCGGACTTGGCCTTGTCGGCGGCGGCGAGGCCGTCGGCGATCTTGCCGGCGCGCTCATCAAGAGCTGCCGTGATGGGCGGCCACACAAACTTCATCGTGAACCAGACCAGAATCCCGAACACGATCAGCTGGATTATTAGGGTACCTGTAATGCTCACTGCTCATCCTTTCCCCACGGACCCGGCCAGAAGCCAGCCCGAAGGAATGACATTTTTACGATAGATGAAGGCTTACTTGGGCAGGTTGGCGATTTGCGCCAGGAACGGGTTGGCCGTGGCGAACCACAGGGCGATACCGGTACCGATAATGAAAGCCGCGTCGATCAGGCCGGCCAGCAGGAACATCTTGGTCTGCAGTTCGCCCATCAGCTCAGGCTGGCGTGCAGCTGCTTCGAGGTATTTGCTGCCCATGATGCCGATACCGATACAGGCGCCAACTGCGCCGAGGCCGATGATGAGGCCGGCGGCCAGAGCGACAAAACTAATAACTTCCATGATGACTCCTTAGGACTAGGTTGCGAGAGAAAAAGAAAAAGAAACGGAAACAGAAAAGCTCAGTGGTGATCGTGGGCCTGGCCGATGTACACCAGCGTCAGCATCATGAACACAAAGGCCTGCAGCGTGATGATCAGGATGTGGAAGATGGCCCAGGCGGTACCGGCGATGACGTGGCCGATGGCCAGTGCGATACCGGTGCCCAGCGAAACCGAGGCAATCGCGCCACCCATCAGCGCGATCAGCATGAAGATCAGTTCGCCGGCATACATGTTGCCGAACAGTCGCATGCCATGCGATACCGTCTTGGCGACAAACTCGATGATCTGCATCATGAAGTTGAAGGGGTACAGGGCCCAGTGATTGCCAAAGGGCGCGGTGAACAGCTCGTGGATCCAGCCGCCAAAACCCTTGATCTTGACGTTGTAGACCAGGCAGGTGAGCAATACACCCAGCGACAGGCCCATGGTGACCGACAGGTCGGCGGTGGGCACCACACGCATGTAGGCATGGTGCGGATCAAGGCCGGCGCCGCTATAGATCCCGGCCCAGATGACCGGCAGCAAATCCACCGGCAGCAAGTCCATGGCGTTCATCAGGAAAATCCAGACAAACACGGTCAGGGCCAGCGGCGCGACCAGCTTGCGGCTCTGGGCATTGTGAACAATACCCTTGGCCTGGGAGTCGACCATTTCAACCAGCAACTCGACGGCCGCCTGGAAGCGGCCCGGGACGCCGGAAGTGGCCTTGCGGGCAGCTTTCCAGAGAAGGAAAGAGCCGAGGATGCCAAGCACAATGCTGAAAAAAGCGGAATCCAGATTGACCACCGTCAGGTCAAAAGGGCCGACCAGCTCCTTGTTGCGCCAATGCGTCAGATGGTGAATGATGTATTCACCGGCCGTTGGGCCTGCCTGTCCTGCAGCGTTCTCAGAAGCCATTTATTGCTCGCCTCAAAGTTTTTTATGCCTGGCCGCCAAAAACAGCGCGAACCAGGACACTTTCATTGTCACTACCAGGCCGATCAACATGATCGGCCAGCTCAGCATCGAAACCAGCCTCGGCGCCGCAAACAGCATTGCCAGCGTCAAAGCGACCTTGACCATTTCCCACAAAAAGAATCCGGCCACAGCCGTGCCCGGATTCATCGACCAAACCTTGCCGGTCAAACCGCGCGCAAAAAGCGCTGCAGGAACAACCACCGCCAGCGACCCGTACAAGGCAGACCAGCCGGCACTTGGCCTTCCGGTCAGCAGCCATGCGAGCAAGGCCACCAGGACACCCGCCACACACTGACCCGCCAGCACGTGCCAGAGAGAAACCTGAGGATGGTTTTTTCGAAACTGCTGCGCCTGTTCGCGCGTCAGTGACTTGAAATCGTCCTGTTCCGTCTCATCTCTATCACCGGAAGCTCTCGCCGCCCGGTCAACCGCCGCATCTGTCATTTTGGTCACCACAAATTGGGCAGGCGGTTCACGGCCGGTTATTAGCAAAGCCCTTGATTATACGTAGAAACCCGCCCGTTCCCAAAATTCCCCTGCCCGACGCTGCGGTGATGGTGCCGGCTGCAGGCCGCATCACGGGTGGCGCAGGTATTGCAAGCGACAATTGACAATTGCACGACCCTGTCGCAGCCGCGCACCTGCTTGCTGCACTGACGGCAGGTGCCGCTTACCCCAAAGGAACCCCATGCCCGCCCTGATGAAATTTCTCCATATCGCCGCTGCCATCGTGTGGCTGGGCGGCATCAGTTTCATGCTGTTTGCGCTGCGTCCGGCCGCCACGGCGCAACTGGCGCCGCCCCAGCGGCTGCCGCTGATTGCCGGCGTGCTGCAAAACTTCTTCAAATGGGTATGGCTGTCCATAGGCCTGCTGCTTCTGACCGGCCTGGCCATGCTGATGGCGGTGGGCATGAAAAACGCCCCCGTCGGCTGGCACCTGATGTTCGGCATCGGCCTGCTGATGTTTGCGCTGTTCGGCCACCTGTTTTTCGGTCCCTTCCGGCGGCTCAAGCTGGCGGTCGCTGCCGCCGACTGGCCCGAAGGCGGCAAACGGGTTGGCCAGATCGCCATGCTGGCCAGCCTGAACCTGGGCCTGGGGGCACTGGCCATTGCGGCTGTCATTTTTCTGGCTTGACGCGCACTTCGCCCGCCTCGACGCCCCCATGAACCCTGGCGACTTCCGCCCCCCGCTTCGCAGGCCGCCACGTCCATGACGCAGCGCAAACCCACCCGCCCGACGGCCGGCAGCAAAAAGCAGCGCGCCCACTGGAGTGATCGCTTCACCCAGGGCGTGAGCCGCGAGACGCTGGCCGCCCACCCATGGCTCAAGCCGGTATCGCACCACTTGCAGGAGCCCGGGCTGTGGCACCTGCAGCATGAGGCCGTGGCGCGCGGCGTCGCCATCGGCCTGTTCTGGGCCTTTGCCCTTCCAGTCGCTCAAATCCTGGTGGCCGCGGTGCACTGCGTCTGGTGGCGCGGCAACATCCCGGTGGCGGCCGGCGCCACGCTCATTACCAACCCCTTCACCATCGGCTTCTGGCTCTGGCTGGCCTACAAGCTTGGCAGCCTGATCCTGGGCGTTTCCCCGCAAGAGGCGGCCGCCGGCGACGCGGTGCTGGACGCGGCCGCCACCAGCGCAGGCTTCGATGCCGTGGCCTGGCTGCAGCGTTTCGGCTGGCCGGCGGTGCTCGGCATGGCGATTTTTGCCATCGGTGGTTCCGCCGGCGGTTACGTGCTGGTCAAGCTGGTCTGGCGCGGGCGTGTCTGGTTCAAGCGGCGGGTACTGCGGCACGGAAAATAAGGCTGCGCGACAATAGTCTCTGCCTCAATCCACATTCAACATGACATCTTCCCCTCCCCTCCTTCCGGACACACCCTGCTACCTCAATGGCGAGATCACCGCGCTCCGGGACGCGAAGATCAGCGTCATGGACCGCGGCTTCATCTTCGGTGACGGCGTGTATGAAGTGGTGCCGGTGTACGGCGGCAAGCCTTTCCGTTTTGCCCAGCACATGGCACGGCTGGACCGCAGCCTGGCCGAGCTGCGCATCGCCAACCCGCTGACCCACGACAAATGGCGCTGGATTGTCATGCAGCTGGTGGACGGCTATGCGCTGTCGCAGCACAGTGCGCCCGAAAAAATCGACCAGCTGGTGTACATCCAGATCACGCGCGGCGTGGCGCTGCGCGATCACGTGATGCCGCCGGATCTCGCTCCCACGGTGTTCGTGATGACCAGCACCATGAAGCCGCCCACGCCTGAGCAGCGCGCCGGCGGCGTGGCCTGTGTCACGGCCGACGACTTCCGCTGGAGCAAGGCCCACATCTAGGCGACCAGCCTGCTGGGCGCGGTGTTCGCGCGCCAGATCAGCGCCGATGCCGATGCGGTGGAAACCGTGATGTTCCGGGACGGCTTTCTCAGCGAGGCTGCGGCGTGCAATGTCTGGGTGGTCCAGGACGGCAAGGTGCTGGGGCCGCCCAAGGACAACCTGGTGCTCGAGGGCATCCGTTACGGCCTGATCGAGAGCATGTGCCGCGATGCAGGCATCCCCTTCGAACTGCGCCGGATCAAGCGCGAAGAGGTGCTGGCCGCCGACGAATTGCTGCTGTCCTCGGCCACCAAGGAAGTGCTGGCCATCACCACGCTGGACGGCCAGGCGGTCGGTACCGGCAAACCCGGGCCGGTTTATGCCAAATTACACGCCGCCTACCAGCGTGCCAAACAGGAGCCCGTCGCTTGAGCCTGCCGACCCCGCCCCCCGATATCCCGCGCCAGGAGTCGCTGATCGAGTACCCGTCGCAGTTCCCCATCAAGGTGATGGGCGAGAAGGTCGACGGCCTGGTCCACGCCATCAGCATGATCGCGCGCGAGTTCGACCCGGCTTTCGACGCCTCCACCATCGAGCTGCGCGAGAGCAAGGGCGGCAAGTACCTGGGCGTCACCGTGACCGTCACCGCCACCAGCCGCGAACAGCTCGACGAGCTGTACCGCACGCTGAGCACACACCCGATGGTCAAAGTCGTGCTTTAAAAATGGTGCCCCCACGCTCCGCCGCTACGCGGGTCGCTGCCCCCCTAGGGGGCTGGCCTTGCTTGGGGCGGCCCGGCGCGGCGGCCGTGCCGTGTTAACCCGGCAACTCGGGCAGGTCGATTACCTGCCCACCTGGCAGGCCATGCAGGCCTTCACCGCCGCGCGCAGCCGTGTTGCTGAAATTCCAGGCCAAATCGGCCTCCAGCCCAATAACGACGTGCGTGACCAGCTATGGATTTGTGAGCATTCGCCGGTCTACACCCAGGGCCTGGCCGGCAAAAACGAGCACGTGCTGAACCCCGGGCTCATCCCGGTGGTGGCCACCGACCGTGGCGGGCAGGTTACCTACCACGGCCCCGGGCAGGTGGTGGCTTACCCGCTGCTCGACCTCAAGCGCGCCGGTTATTACGTCAAGGAATACGTCTACCGCATCGAGGAAGCGGTGATCCGCACGCTGGCGCATTTCGGCGTCACCGGTCACCGCGTCGGCGGTTCGCCCGGCATTTATGTGCGCCTGGACGAACCCGGCTCGCATGCCGCGCTGACCGGCCCGCGCGACCCGCTGGACCCGTTTCGCGGCCTCGGAAAGATCGCCGCGCTGGGCATCAAGATCAGCCGCCAGTTCAGCTACCACGGCGTGGCGCTGAACGTCGCGATGGACCTGGAACCCTTTTCCCGTATCAACCCCTGCGGTTATGCCGGGCTGGTCACCACAGACCTTTCTACAATCGGCGTATCGGCAAGCTGGCAGGAGGCCGCGGATGTGCTGGGCCAAAAGCTCGTCACCTATCTGGCACCCTGAAGCCACACCCCCAAGGCAAACACCATGAGCACCCCAGAAGTCGTCCGTGAAATCCAGAGCCAGGAGGCCTACAACCCGCTGGCCAAACAAAAGGCGGCGGCCAAGCTGTCGCGCATCCCGGTCAAGGTGGTGCAGGGCGAGGTGCTGAAAAAACCCGAGTGGATTCGCGTCAAGGCCGGCAGCCCGAGCACGCGCTTCTACGAAATCAAGCAGATCCTGCGCGAAAACAAGCTCAACACCGTCTGCGAAGAGGCGAGTTGCCCGAACATCGGTGAGTGTTTCGGCAAGGGCACAGCCACCTTCATGATCATGGGTGACAAATGCACGCGCCGCTGCCCGTTTTGCGACGTCGGCCACGGCCGGCCGGATCCGCTGGATGCGGATGAGCCGCTGAACCTGGCAAAAACCATTGCGGCGCTCAAGCTCAAGTATGTGGTCATCACCAGCGTGGACCGCGACGACCTGCGCGACGGCGGCAGCGGCCATTTTGTCGAATGCATACGCAAGACACGTGAGTTGTCCCCGGGCACGACGATTGAAATCCTGGTGCCCGACTTCCGCGGCCGCGACGACCGCGCGCTGGAGATCCTGAAAGCTGCACCGCCCGACGTGATGAACCACAACCTGGAAACGGCGCCGCGCCTGTACAAGGAAGCGCGCCCCGGTTCGGACTACCAGTTCAGCCTCAACCTGCTGAAGAAATTCAAGGCCCTGCACCCCGACGTGCCGACCAAAAGCGGCATCATGGTCGGCCTGGGCGAGACCGACGAGGAAATCCTGCAGGTCATGCGCGACATGCGTGCGCACAACATCGACATGCTGACCATCGGCCAGTACCTGGCGCCGTCGAACAGCCACTTGCCGGTGCGGCGTTATGTGCACCCGGACACCTTCAAGATGTTTGAAGCGGAAGCCTACAAGATGGGCTTCACCCACGCGGCCGTCGGCGCCATGGTGCGCAGCAGCTACCACGCCGACCAGCAGGCCCATGCCGCAGGCGTGTCGGATCGTCCGGCCGGGGTGGCCGGCCAGGCCGACGCCGCGGCGCTGAACGCGCCCTGAGCGCCGGCGCGGCCTGCATCCGGTGCAGCGCCGGCGTTTATGCTTGCCGCCATGTCTGCCAACCTCTACGCACTCGGCGCCATCGCCCTGTGGGCCACCCTGGCCTCGCTCGGTGTCGCGCTCAAACATGTCCCGCCGTTCTTACTGACTGGCGTCGCGCTGCTGGCCGGCAGCCTGCTGGCCCTGCCCTTTGTGCTGAAGGACCGCCGACTGTGGGCCATCCCGGCCTCGACGCTCGCGCTGGGTGTCTACGGCCTGTTCGGCTTTCACTTCCTGCTGTTCATCGCGCTGCGCCATGCGCCCGCCGTGGAGGCCAACCTGGTCAACTATTTGTGGCCGCTGTTCATGGTGGTGCTCGCGCCCCTGTTCCTGAAGAACATGCGGCTGCGCGGCGTGCACGTGGCCGCTGCGCTGCTGGGGTTTGCCGGTGCGGCTATCGCCATCCTGGGCGCGCGTGAAGGCGCGACCGGCGGCACCGGCTGGGCCTGGGGCTATCTGCCGGCGCTGGGGTCAGCCTTCATCTGGGCCAGTTATTCGCTGCTTACACAACGCGTGGCGGCCTTCCCGACTGCCGCCATCGGCCTGTTCGGCCTGGTGTCGGGGGTGTTGTCGCTGCTGTGCCACGCCTTGCTTGAGCCGGCGACCGCGCTCTCCGGCCGCGACTGGGCGCTGCTGGCCGTGATGGGCCTGGGTCCGCTGGGCGCAGCATTTTTCCTCTGGGACAAGGCCCTCAAACTCGGCGATGCGCGCCAGATCGGTATCCTGAGTTACCTGACACCGCTGTGCTCCACCGCCTTGCTGATGCTGGTCAGCGGGCGGGCGCTGAGCTGGAGCATCGCGCTGGCCGCCGTGATGATTATTGGGGCGGCGGTGCTGGGGACGCGGGGAAAATAGTTCGCCCCGCCCCTTTTCGACAACACGCTGCGACCGTAGCTCGCAACAAGCAGTGGTTTCAACTCCCCACTCCCACCCCTAGCCCCTCCCTCGCCCCGCTGGGCGATGGAGGGGGACTTCATGTGGCCGCGTGTGCTGCGCTCGCGTGCAAACATGACCGTTCGTTGGGATTCCCGCAGAAGAAGCGCTACGCGCTTCTTCTGCTCCGGACTTTTGTCTTCGGTATTGGTTTTCTACCTCACCCTTCTGTATGCGCCGAGGAGCGGAGGTCCAGACGGATCAGGGCGAGCGATTGTCTGAGGCGAAGCCGAGTTCGAGCTCGACCCCGGCTGGACCGAGCACCGCAGGTTGCCCTCCGTAGCGTCAGCGAAGGAGGGACGCAGACAGCAGGGTCGCCTTTTCTTTGGTGACTTTCTTTTGGCGAAGCAAAAGAAAGTTACTTGCCGCCGGGCAACCCCCGGCCAACAGGCGCTAACCGACTGCCAACCATCGAAGCAGCCAAAGATGGATCCCGGATCAAGTCCGGCATACAAACCCCAAGCGGCCTCAACAGTCAGATACGAATCGGCCTTCAGCCCAAATCCAGCAAGCGTAAGCAGCTACTATTTCCATAGCACACTGACCCCCAGACCCGGCGCCGCATGACGCAGTTCAAGCTGCGTGCCATGCGCCTGTGCCACCAGCCGGCACAAATACATGCCGAGGCCGACGCCACCCGTAGCCCGCTGGCGTGCGCTGTCGGTGCGGTAAAACGGCTCGGTCAGCCGGGCCAGCTGGGCCTCATCCACGCCAGGCCCGAAATCACGCACGTCGAGCAACACGCCGCCGTCCTGCGGCTGCAGGCGGACACACGGCGGGCGATCGGCGCCGGCGCTGTAACGCAAGGCGTTGTCGAGCAGGTTGCGCAGCAGCAGGCGCACACGCGTGCGGTCCAGCGCCAGCACCGGCAGGCCGGGCGCGATGTCCAGCTCGACGGCCTCTGCGCCAGCGACTTCGGCGACAGTTTCGCGCACCAACGCAGCCAGGTCCACCGTCTCGCGCTGCAGCGCGGCGTGCGGGCTGGCCAGGCGCTCGCTCTCCAGAAGATCGCTGATCAGGTCACGCATCTCGCCCAGGTCGCGCAGCAGCGCCGCACGTTCGGCAGCGCCCGGCACATCGGGCCCGGCAGGCAGCAACTCTGCATGGAGCCGCGCGCGCGTGAGCGGCGAGCGCAGCTCATGGCTGAGCGCCAGCAGCAGCCCGCGTTTGGCATCGAGCATGCCTTCGATGTCGTGCGCCATGGTGTTGATGCGCTGGGCCAGCTCGCCGAGTTCGTCACGGCGGCGCAGCGGAATCGGCTGGTCAAAGGCGCCGCGGCCGAAACGTTCTGCCCCATCGCGGATGTCGTCCAGCGGCCGCAGCAAGCGCCGCACATAGGCATAAGCCGCCACGACCAGGCCCAGCAGCAGCGCCAGCGTGATCCAGCCGATGCCGCCGGGCTCGCGCTGCCAGGGCAGGGTGCCCAGGCCAAAGGTCAACCGGTGGCCGTCGGCGGTGCTGCGGCTGCGCCAGTCCGCGCCGCCCGGCTCATGCCGGTCCAGGCGTTCGTTCTTGTCGTCCATCCAGCCGCGCCGCGGCCGGTCGGCGTGGGAGTCCCAGTTCACCGCCGGTCCGCTGATACGTACCGAAATCGGCAGGCGGTCCACCAGCGCCTGCGCCCGCGCGATGTCGGGCGGGCTGCCGATGTCGGCCGCCAGCCGGTCCATGTAATCGTTCACGATGGGCCGCGCCGCATCGCGCCAGCCGCCGCTCAGCGCACGCTGCATGCCGCCCATGAACACGGCACCCATGGCCAATGCCAGCAACACAAACACGGTGATCAGCCGCAGCCGCAGCGAATGCCGCCAGCGGTGCCGCCATGGGCGCGGCGCCAGCGTGTGCGCGGCCTTCACGGTGCCGCCTTGCCAACCGCCAGCGCGTAACCGGCATTGCGCAAGGTCTTGATGCAGTCCAGCGGCTCGAGTTTTTTGCGCAGCCGGCTGACCACGATATCGACCGCACGGGTGTAGAGCTCGGCTTCATGGCCGCGCAGGTGGTTCAGGATGTCGTCGCGGCTGAACACCTTGCCGGGCTCGGCGGCCAGCAGCGCCAGCAGCTCGAACTCGGTGCCGGTCAGCTCGACAGCTTCACCGGCGCGGCGCACCTCGCGGGTTTCGAGGTCGATGGACAGGCCCTGGAACTCGCGCCGCTGCGCGGCCGGCGACGCGCTGCGCTGGCGCCGCAAGATCGTTTGCAGACGCGCCACCAGTTCACGAGGTTCGAAGGGTTTGGGCAGGTAGTCGTCGGCGCCGAGCTCGAGCCCGACCACGCGGTCCATCACGTCGCCGCGCGCGGTCAGCATCACGATCGGCAGGTCGCTGTCCTTGCGAATCTCGCGGCACAGGGCAAAACCGTCCATCTCGGGCAGCATCACGTCGAGAATGGCCGCGTCGTAAGCCGTTGCCTTGAGCATGGCCAGCCCCTGGCCGGGGCGCAGGGCGCTGTCGAGCACCAGGCCGAAACGCGCAAGGTAGGCCGCCAGCGGCGCGGCCAGGTGTTCGTCGTCGTCGATCAGCAGGATGCGGGGCATGCAGACATCATAAGAAGCTTTGTGAGCCTCACCACGGGTCGGCGCGACCGATGGGGCCCAGGTGGGTCTGGCGAAAGCCGGAGGCGTACTTGAGCCCGTAGCCCAGCGCACGGTCAAAACCGATGTGGGCACACCAGACCAGCGCGATGGCCAGCAGTCCCGGCATGGCGCCCAGCACACCCAGCGCCAGCAGCCCCAGCGGCCCGGCGTAGGAATGTGCGGCGTTGTAGGCCGCCGCTCCGGCGCGTGGACCGGCCAGGTAAGCGAACAAGGACAGGTCGGGCAGCAGAAACAACAGCACGAACCAGCCCCAGCCCGCGCCAAACTGCGCGTACGCCGCCGTGGCCAAGGCCAGCACGGCGAGTCCCTCGAGGCGCAGCAAGGTGCGCACGCCGCCGCCCACACTGCCGGCGCTCAGCGCAGGCGCGGCCCGGTCATGCCCGGTGGCGACGCGCACCACCCGAGCGCCGGCGGACCCGAAAGCAATCGCCTTAGCCACGATGGCCCCAGCGGCGGCCACGCTGCATGAACTCACGCACTTTCTGCTGCTGCTCGGGCCGCAGGTTGTCGAAAAAATCCGCGGCAGCGGCTATCACTTCGGGGCTGCCGGCTTGCAACGCTGCGGTCTTTTCGGCGATCAGCTTGTTCGCGCCGGCCTGGTCTAGCTTGTTGCCGGCGAACAGGCCCTGCACCGTGGCGCGCGGGTCCTGCGCGCCACGCAGCGCAGCGCGCTGGGCCTGCAGCTTGTCGGCCAGCACCGAGAGCTTCTGCTTTTGCGCAGCATCCAGGTCCAGCTTGGCGCCGACCTTCTCGACCATGCGCGCGCGAGACTCCGGCGTAGCCTCGGATTGCCAGCCGCCGGGACCGCGGTGCGAACAGGCGCCCAGGCTGCCGATGATCAGCGCCCCGCCGACCAGGCCGAGCAGGGTTCTCTTGATAAAACGTTTCATGAAGCACCTTGCGAATGAGTGGATGAGGGTTGCATGGTGCCGGTGGAGGGGGGAGGGAGGGTTTCGTGGGGATTGCGGTGTGTTTCGGTTTGTTTCGACGCGATGAAGACGTGCATCTCGTAGCACCTTCAGTCCTTGCGGACCTCTGGGACTTAACTCCCCACTCCCACCCCTAGCCCCTCCCTCGCCCCGCTGGGCGATGGAGGGGGACCTCATGTGGCCGCGTGCGCTGCGCTCGCGTGCACACATGACCGTTCGTTGGGATTCCCGTCCTTGAAGCGCAAAGCGCTTCAAGGACTCCGGATTGAATTCGGTATTGGTTTGCTCCTCCACCCGTCGGGCTGGGCCGAGGAGCACAGACAAAAGCGGATCAGGGCTCGCGATTGTCTGAGCCGAAGGCGAGTTCGAGCGAGACCCCGCTTTTGTCGAGCACCGGAGGTTGCCCGTAGCGAAGCGGAGGGACCCAGACCATCGGGTCGCCTTTTCTTTGCTTACTTTCTTTTGGCGAAGCAAAAGAAAGTGAGTTGCCGCCGGGCAACCCCCGGCCAACAGACGCTGGCAAGCCGCACGCAGTCCGGCCACAGCCGCGGCTCCCCGTGGGCCGAAGCGCCCCAGCGCTAGGCCGCCGCAGCGGCCTTCTGAATTTCTTCCCGCAAAGCCTGCTGCTGCCCCAGATGCCGCCCCTGCCGCTCGGCCCGGACTTTTCCACCAGCGGCAGACGGGGTTTGCTGCGCCCCGGCCAGCAGCGCCGCCAGGCATTGCGGCCGTCCCCGCGCACCGCTGGCCTGGTAGTCGGCCAGCAGCGCTGCCGCCACAAGCTGCGGGTCCAGCGCCCGCACCTGCGTCAGGTGCACAAACAGCAGGTCCACCAGCTTTTCCAGCGCGAACTCATGTGTCTTGCCGGTGCTCTGCCAAAGCCAGTCGCTGAAGGCCAGGAAATGCCCGAAGGCCGAGCCCGGCGCCAGCAGCAAGGCCAGGCCCTGCGCAAAACGCCCGGAATTGGCGACCATTTCCCAGTAACGCGCGAAACGCTTGATGCGCTGCATGCCGGCAAAGTCCACCGTCGAGTTCTGCAGGATGGTGTACGGTGTCTGCGGGTCGTAGACCATGGCGAAGCCGTCGGTGTGCCGCGTGATCGGCGTGCCGCGCAAGCGCTTGAGCACACCGAACTGGATCTCGTGCGGGCGCAAGCCAAACAGGCGGTCGAAGCCCTCGGCAAAACTCTCCAGCGTTTCGCCGGGCAGTCCAAAGATCAGGTCGGCATGCACATGGGCGCGGCTCTCGCTGACCAGCCAGCGCAGGTTGTCGGCGGTTTTGCCGTTGTCCTGCTTGCGCGAGATGCGCTGCTGCACCTCGGGGTTGAAGCTCTGGATGCCGACCTCGAACTGCAGCGCGCCCTCGGGAAACCGCGCGATCAGTTCCTTCAGGCGGTCCGGCAGGCTGTCGGGCACCACCTCGAAATGTACAAACACATCGGGCGCTTCGGCAATCCGGTCCAGGAAGAACTGCAGGATGCGCACCGAGTTGTCAATCTTCAGGTTGAAGGTGCGGTCGACGAACTTGAAGTTGCGCGCACCGCGCCGGTACAGCGCGTCCATCTCCGCCATGAAGCCGTCGAGCTCGAAGGCCCAGGCGGTTTTGTCGAGTGAACTCAGGCAGAACTCGCACTTGAAGGGACAGCCGCGCGAGGCCTCGACATACAGCAGCCGCTGCGCCAGGTCCTCGGCGGTGTACTCCGCGTAGGGCAGCGCCAGTTCATCGAGCGGCGGCTGTTCGCCGGCAATCACCTTCATCAACGGTTTCGGCCCGTCGAGCAGCGCGCGGCACAGCTTCGGAAAACTCACGTCGCCCCAGCCGGTCACCACATGGTCGGCCAGCCGGCAGATCTCCTGCTGCTCGATCTCAAAGCTGACTTCAGGCCCACCCAGCACAATGCGGATGTCCGGCCGCAAGGCCTTCAGCAGTCGCACCAGCTGCGTGGTTTCGACCACGTTCCAGATATAAACGCCCAGGCCGATGACTTCGGGAGCCAGCGCCAGCAGCTCTTCCACCATGCGTGTGACAGGCTGCCCAATCACGAACTCGCGCAGCTGCGTCTGGGCCCGCAAGCCGGCGCCGCCATGCCTGTCCATATTGGCCAGCAGGCAGCGCAGGCCCAGCGAGGCGTGGATGTATTTGGCGTTGAGCGTGGCCAGCACGATACGCGCGCTGCTCCCCGATACAAGGGCAGCAGGCTGGTGCGAAGCGCGGTTCATGCCGGTATTATCAAACCATGACGCAAACCCTGTTCCGCGATGACGCTTACCTGCGGGAATGTTCGGCCACTGTGACTGCCATCAGCGAACAGGGCCTGGTGCTGGACCGTACCGTGTTTTACCCGCTGGGCGGTGGGCAGGCCGGCGATGCCGGTGTGCTGGTACTGGCCGATGGCCGTGAAATCGCGATTGCCGACACCCGCAAGGGAAAAAACGAGGACGGCCAGCCCACCGACGCAATTTGCCACCTGCCCGTGCTCGCAGACCCGGCTGCTTCGGTGTTGCTGCAATGGCAACGAGCCGGTGTGCAGGTCGGCGACCAAGTCACCGCACGCGTCGACTGGGAACGCCGGCACCGGCTGATGCGGTTCCACACCACCACGCATCTGCTGTGCCACCTGGTGCCGCAGCTGGTCAACGGCTGCTCGATCACGCCCGACTATGCGCGGCTGGACTTCAGCATGACGGACCCGCTGGACAAGGAGGCCCTGACAGCCGGCATCGCCCGCCTGGTGGCGGCGGCGCATCCACTGGTGGTCGGCAGCATCAGCGACGCCGAACTCGACGCGAATCCGGCGCTGGTCAAAAGCATGAGCGTGTTGCCGCCGCGCGGCAGCGGCCAGGTGCGCACCATACGCATAGGCGGTCCCGGGCCGGAGCAGATGATCGATTTGCAGCCTTGCGGGGGCACCCATGTAGCCAACACCGCCGAGATCGGCGCGGTGGTCGTCACCAAAATCGAGAAAAAAAGCGCGACCACCCGCCGGGTGGTGCTGGGTTTTGCCGCCTGAGCCATGCGGCCACGCAACGCCACCGGCGACTCTTTTTTTGCCTGGGACGGCGACGTGCTGGTGCTCAACATCCTGGGCAAGCCGGCGGCCGCGCGCGACGCCATCGGCAAGCCCAAAGGGACACAATTGAAAGTCAGCGTCACGGCTGCACCCCAAGCCGGCAAGGCGACAGACCACATGTTGCGTTTCCTGGCGCCACTGTTCGGCGTGGCCGTGGCCGACATCGAGGTGGTGTTCGGCCGGGAAAATGTCAACAAGCAGCTGCGCATCAAGGCACCGACCCGGCTGCCGGCCGTGTTTGGCCCGGTCACGCCACCCCATCTATGAGCCGGGCGCCAGACCGGCCCCGCAGGAACTAAAGGCGCAAGCCCCGCTCACACCATGACCATGTTTTTCCAACGGCTTTTATCCGCTATCGCTTTGATAGCTGCTTGCGCAGTGCCGGCGGGCGTTGGGGCCCAATTCAGCCTCAAACCCCAGGCATCGACCGGCGCCACCGTGGTGACCGACCAGGTGCGCGCCGAACTGCTCGCCTGGGCACCCGATGGCGTGCAGCCCGGCAAACCGCTGTGGGTCGGCCTGCAGCTCGCACACATTCCGGAATGGCACACCTACTGGAAAAACTCCGGCGATTCCGGCCTGCCGACGCTGCTCGAATGGACCTTGCCTGCGGGCATCACGGCCGGCGACATCGCCTGGCCCACCCCGAAAAAGATACCCATAGGCAACCTCGCCAACTACGGCTACGAAGGCACGGTGCTGTTGCCGGTGCCGCTCACTGTGGCCCCCGGCTTTGATGCCAGCCAGCTCGAGATCAAGCTCAAGGCCGCCTGGCTGGTCTGCAAGAAGGAATGTATTCCGCAGGAAGGCGATTTTGTGCTGCGCATCCCGGCGCGCAGCTCGACCGGCCTGAGCAGCAATACCTTTGCCGCGGCGTTTGCCGCCAGCCCCCAGCCGCTGGACGGCGCCGGCAGCGGGATTGATGTGGAAGCCCAGGCGATCAAGGTCTCGCTGGCCGGCCTGCCGGCCAGCCTGCAGGGCAAGACCCTGGAGTTTTTCCCGGAAACCGGCAGCGTGATCGAACCGGCTGCCGCCTGGCAACAGGCCTGGCAGGGCGCGGTCTGGACGGCGCGGGTTCCGCTGTCCGGCCAGCGCAGCGAAAGCCCCACGCGCATGGCGGTGGTGGTGGCTTCGGGCGGCACCGCCTGGCGTATCGACACGCCGGTGCAAGGCGCCTGGCCGGCCGTCGCCGCGCCGGCCACCATGTCGCCGGCACTCGAAGCCGCGCTCAAGGCCAATGCCGCTGTGGGTGCGACGCCCACCGTCAGCAGCGGCCAGCCGCTCGGGCTGCTGGCCGCCCTGCTCGGCGCGCTGCTGGGCGGGTTGATCCTGAACCTGATGCCCTGCGTGTTTCCGGTGCTGGCCATCAAGGTCGTCAGTTTCACACAGGAAAAAAACCAGGCCGCACGGCTGGCCGGCGGGCTGGCCTACACCGCCGGCGTGCTGCTGTCCTTTATCGCACTGGGTGCCGTGCTGCTGGGGCTGCGCGCCGCCGGTGAACAGCTCGGCTGGGGCTTCCAGTTGCAAAGCCCGGCGGTGGTGGCGGCGCTGGCCGCGCTGTTCACGCTGATCGGCCTGAACCTGGCGGGCCTGTTCGAGTTCGGCAGCGTGCTGCCCAGCCGCGTCGCCAGCCTGCAAGCCGGCAACCCGACGGCCAATTCCTTTCTCACCGGCGTGCTGGCGACCGCGATTGCCTCGCCCTGCACCGCGCCGTTCATGGGCGCGTCGCTGGGCTTTGCGCTGGGCCTGCCGGCCTGGCAGGCGCTGGCGGTGTTTGCGGCCATCGGCCTGGGCATGGCTTTGCCCTACCTGGCGGCCAGCGCCGTGCCCGCCGTCGCACGTGCGCTGCCACGCCCCGGCCCGTGGATGGACACCTTCCGCCGGCTGATGGCCTTCCCGATGTTTGCCACCGTGGCCTGGCTGGTCTGGGTGCTGGGCCAGCAAAGCGGCATCGACGGAGCCGGCGCCTTGCTGGCGCTGCTGGTGCTGATGGCGCTGGTGCTGTGGTCGCTGACCCTGCGGGGCCGGGCACGCCTTCTGCTTGCCACGTTTTCAATAGCGCTTGCCGCAGCGGGACTCTGGGCTGTCGGCCCGAATGTCACCCAGCCGATGGCCGCCGCCAGCAGCGCCGGCGCGCCCTCAGAGCGCTGGCAGGCCTGGGAACCGGGCCGGGTCGAGCAGCTCACGGCGCAGGGCCAGAGCGTGTTTGTGGACTTCACCGCGGCCTGGTGCGTGACCTGCCAGTACAACAAAAAAACCACGCTGGCCGACAGCACGGTGCTGGCCGACATGGACGCCAAAAAAGTCGCCCTGCTGCGCGCCGACTGGACCCGCCGCGACCCGGCCGTGACGGCGGCGCTGGCGCAACTGGGCCGCAATGGCGTGCCGGTGTATGTGATTTACAAGCCCGGCAGCGCGCCGGTGGTGCTGTCGGAAATTCTGTCTGTCGATGATGTCCGGGCCGAACTGGCCAAACTGTGATCACTGTTTTTCAAGGAGTTTTGCCATGTCCAGGTCTTCTTCTCCGGTTTCCGTGAATCGCCGCGTGTTTTCCGGCGCCCTGCTCGCCGCGCCGTGGGCGCTGTCGCTCGCCAGCCCGGCCTTTGCGGCTGCCAGCGTCGGCCAGGCCGCTCCGGATTTTTCGGCCACCGACACGGCGGGCCAGAACCGCAAGCTCAGCGACTACAAGGGCAAGCTGGTGGTGCTCGAGTGGACCAACCCGGGCTGCCCCTTTGTGCAGAAGCACTACAACGGCAACATGCAGTCGCTGCAGAAGGAATTTGCCGGCAAGGGCGTGGTCTGGCTGGCGATCAACTCGACAGAAACCGGCCACGGCGACTACCTGGCCCCGGCCAAGCTCGCCGGCTGGCTGGGCGAGAAGCAGGCCGCGCCGGCCGCCACGCTGATGGACGAGTCCGGCAGGATAGGCCAGCTCTACGGCGCCAAAACCACGCCGCACATGTACATCGTGAGCCCCCAGGGACAGCTGATCTACGCCGGCGGCATCGACAGCATCCCTTCGGCGCGGGTCGAGGACATCAAGACTGCCGTCAACTATGTGCGCCAGGGCCTGAACGAAGCGCTGGCCGGCAAGCCACTCAGCGTGGCCTCCAGCCGGGCCTACGGCTGCTCCATCAAGTACAAGGCCTGAACGGCATGGCCACGCTGGCGCCGGCAGAGACCATGCCGCACATCCTGAAGCATTGCCGGACCATCGCGGTGGTGGGCCTGTCGGACCAGCCGCACCGCCCCAGCTTCGATGTGGCGCGTTACATGCAGGCGCAGGGTTACCGCATCATCCCGGTGAACCCCAACCTCACCGAAGTGCTGGGCGAAAAAGCCTATGCCTCGCTGACAGAAGCCGCGAAGCACGAAAAGATCGACCTGGTGAACTGCTTTCGCAACAGCCCTGACATCCCGCCGGTGGTCGATCAAGCCATCGCCATCGGTGCCCAGGCCGTGTGGATGCAACTGGGCATCTCGCATCCGGAGGCCGCCGCGAAGGCGCAAGCAGCGGGCCTGCTGGTGGTGCAGGACCACTGCATCAAGATCGACCACCGGGTGCTTCAGTCGCGTGGCCTGCTGACGCCACCCTGAACCCCTGTGCGGCCGAAGTGCTTGCGCAGGCAGACTTCTTCGGGATAATCGCCGCATGCCCCCGAGCCGGCCCGTTCTTCACACCTGGCTTTTGCCCTCCGCCTGCGCACTGACCCTGCTGCTGGTTGGCTGTTCGACACAGGGTCCGGCCGCGGTCAATCGCGGCGAGACCCAGGTCGCGCCGCTGACGTCCAGCGAACTGGCGCAGTCGGACCTCAACCGCATGGCCACGCTGGGCATGCGCGACAACCTGGACAGCCTGTACCGCCTGCTCGACAAGCTCTACCGGCGCAACCCGGCCGAGTGGCGCAAGGGCGGCAGCGCCAGCCGCGAGGCCGCGGTGCAGCGCGTGCGCGCCGCCATCGAGAACCGCACACCCTGGCCCGAGCTGCAGGGCAAACGCGATATCGCGGCCCTGTCGCTGGCGCTCAGCCCCGAGTTCCGCGGCGACCGCGTTGCCGCCTTTGTTTACGCCAGCGCCGACATGCTGATCACCGCGCACGACGGCAAAACGATGTTCTACCTGGTCGATGGCCTGGACGCGCAGCACATCTACAACGCCGCGCGCAATGTCGAGTCCGCCGTCTGGTTGCTGGCCACGCGGCGCAACGCGGCCGGCCAGCCGCTGCTGCTGGCCGATGAACTCTCCGAACGCGAGCGCAACCTGAGCTTCGAGCGCGAGTTCGGAAAAATCGTCGGCCGGCTGGACCTGCTGTCCGGCGTGCTGACCGAAAAATACCGGCGCGCCGTGATCACCTATGTGCAGAACCTGGCGGGCGCCTCGTTTTTGCAGTTTCTGCCGGTCAGGTAGAGGCCACGCGCTCGCCGTTTCAGGGGTTCAGGCGCGCCCAGAGTCGTGAAGATTTCGTAGCGCGCGGGCCGAGGTGGCGACCAGGAGCGGAGCCGTAAAAGGGTAGGGTGAGCAGCGCAGGCGTCAGATCGGGTCGCGCAGTAGAAAGATTCACGGCTCTGAGACAATGGGGCGATGTTTGCTCCCCTCCAAAACGACAATTTCCTGCGCGCCTGCCTGCGCCAGGCCACCGACTACACCCCCGTCTGGCTGATGCGCCAGGCCGGGCGTTATTTGCCCGAGTACCGTGCCAGCCGCGCGAAAGCCGGCAGCTTCATGGGTTTGGCGACCTCGCCCGATTACGCGACCGAGGTCACGCTGCAGCCGCTGGAGCGTTACCCGCTGGACGCGGCCATCCTGTTTTCCGACATCCTGACCGTGCCCGACGCCATGGGCCTGGGCCTGTCGTTTGCGCTGGGCGAAGGCCCGCGTTTTGCCACGCCGGTGCGCGACGAGGCCGCCGTGGCCCGGCTCGAAGTGCCGGACATGGACAAGCTGCGTTACGTCTTCGACGCCGTCACCTCCATCCGCAAGGCGCTCAATGGGCGGGTTCCGCTGATCGGCTTTTCCGGCAGTCCCTGGACGCTGGCCTGTTACATGGTCGAGGGTGCCGGCTCCGACGACTACCGCCTGGTCAAGACCATGCTGTACCAGCGCCCCGACCTGATGCACAAGATGCTGGCGATCAATGCCGACGCCGTCGCCGCCTACCTGAACGCGCAAATCGAGGCCGGCGCCCAGGCGGTAATGATTTTCGACAGCTGGGGCGGCGTGCTGGCCGACGCGGCCTTCCAGACCTTCAGCCTGGCCTACACCCAGCGCGTGCTCAGCCAGCTCAAGCGCAGCCATGAGGGCGTCATCATCCCGCGCCTGGTGTTCACCAAGGGCGGCGGCCTGTGGCTGGAGCAGATGGCCCAGCTCGACTGCGAGGTGCTGGGGCTGGACTGGACCGTGAACCTGGGCGAGGCGCGGGCGCGGGTCGGTGCACGCATGGCGCTGCAGGGCAATCTCGACCCGAATGTGCTGTTCGCCCAGCCGGCGCAGATCGAGAAAGAAGTGGCCGCCGTCCTGGACAGCTTCGGGCAGCCGCATGCCGACCTGCAGAGCAAGGGTCCGACCCACATCTTCAACCTCGGCCATGGCATCAGCCAGCACACCCCGCCTGAAAGTGTCGAAGTGCTGGTACGCGCAGTACACGCCCACTCCCGCAGGATGCGCACCGGCGCGCCGCATTAAGCGGGTTTTTCCATTGCCGATAACACAAAACCAGGCGCCGGAGGCAAGACTTATTCACAAATTTCGTGCTGCGGTGCGACATGACCCAGGTCAAGACGCTAGTTTCGCTATCAAACCCATAGCGCCGCTAAGTGCTTGATTCATATAACTTCTTCAAATTGCTTTTTTTCTGGGCAATTTAAGAAAAGCCTTGATTTACAAGGCTTGGGCCGGGCCCAAGGCAATCTATCAACAAAGTTATCCACAAAAACTCTGGATCACCTTCAAAGTAGTTTGAAATCAAGCACTTACGGCGTTTTCCGAAAATGTATCTCAGCACTTACGACTTTTTACGTAGTTCCCGGCGTCAACGCCCATGAGTTACTGGCTGGCCGTTGTGGTGGCCACTCCGGCCCACAGCAATGTGGCTGGCGCGCTGACCTATGCCAGTGAATGGCCTCTGACACCCGGCACCTTGGTGCGTGTGCCGCTGGGCAAGCGCGAAGTGCTGGGCGTGGTCTGGGAGCTGCTGCCGGACAGCGGTGATCTGAAGCCCGCGCAAGCCCGGGCCGTGCTGGGCGCGCTGGATGGCCTGGCGCCCCTGTCGGCGACCTGGCGCCAGCTGGTGGCATTCACCGCCAGTTATTACCAGCGCTCGATTGGTGAGGTGGCGCTGGCCGCGCTGCCACCGCAGTTGCGCGAACTGAGCACGGTGCAGCTTGCGCGTCGGCTGAAACGCCCGGTGGCGGCTCTGCCGGACACCCCAGATACGACTGATTTGATAGCACTCAGCGCAGGACAGGCAAGGGCCATTGCCGAATTTGATGCCGACACCCGGCCGGCCCTGCTGTTTGGTGCGACCGGCAGCGGAAAAACCGAGGTGTATCTGCGTGCTGCGGCGAAGGTGCTGGCTGACGATGCCAGCGCCCAGGTGCTGGTGATGGTGCCCGAGATCAACCTGACGCCGCAATTGCAGGCACGTTTCGAGGAACGTTTTGCCCATTTGGGCAAGGCCCAGGTGGTGGCCCTGCACAGCGGCCTGACGCCGGCGCAGCGACTCAAGAGCTGGCTGGCCGCCCACGCCGGCCAGGCCAGGCTGGTGCTGGGCACCCGCATGGCGATTTTTGCCTCGCTGCCCAATCTGCGCCTGATCATCGTCGACGAGGAGCACGACCCCAGCTACAAGCAGCAGGAAGGCGCACGGTATTCGGCGCGCGACCTCGCCGTCTATCGCGCCATGATCGAAAGCTCGCCGGACAAGGCCGCGGAAAGCACCGATGCCAGCGCGGAGCACGAAGCCAGGCCGGCCGGCATTTGCCGCGTGCTGCTGGGTTCGGCCACACCTTCGCTGGAAAGCTGGCAGGCGACCGTGGTCGGCCGCTACCAGCGCCTGACCATGAACGAACGTATAGGGGGGACGACCCAGCCGCTCGGAACCGGCGACGGTTCCACCGCCGGGCCGCCCCAAGGTGGAACGGCCCCCCCGGGGGGCAGCGACGGACACGCAGTGCCGAGCGTGGGGGCTATCCATGGCAGCCTGCCCCAGGTCCGGCTGGTCGACATGAACCACCAGCCCAAACACTGCACCATTGCGCCGCCGCTGCTGGACGCCATCGCCCAGCGCATCGCGCGCGGCGAACAGTCGCTGATCTTCCTGAACCGGCGCGGGTATGCGCCGGTGCTGGCCTGCCACGACTGCGGCTGGAAAAGCGAATGCCCGCACTGCAGCGCCTACCGCGTGTTCCACAAGCTGGACCGCACCCTGCGCTGCCACCATTGCGGCTTCACCGAGCGTGTGCCGCGCGCCTGCCCGGGCTGCGGCAACATCGACATCGCGCCGCTGGGCAAGGGCACGGAACGCCTGGAGGAACACATCGCCGAGTTACTGGCGGGTGTGGCACGCCCGGACGGCAGCCCGCTGCACAACTCGGTGAGGATTGCGCGCATCGACGCCGACACCACCCGGCTCAAGGGTGCGCTCGAGTCGCAACTGGCCAGCGTGCATGCGCGCGAGGTCGATGTGCTGGTCGGCACGCAGATGATTGCAAAGGGCCACGATTTCCGCCACATCACCCTGGTCGCGGCGATCAACCCGGACGGCGCGCTGTTTTCCAGCGACTTCCGCGCGCCCGAGCGCCTGTTTGGCCTGTTGATGCAGGCGGCCGGGCGCGCCGGGCGCGATGCCGAGCGCGCCGAAGCCAGCGAGATGTGGGTGCAGACTTTCCATCCGCAGCATCCTCTGTTTGCGGCCTTGAAAAAACACGACTATCCGTCCTTTGCCGCGCAGGAACTCCAGGAGCGCGAGGCGGCCGGCATGTCGCCCTTCGGATTTTCGGCGCTGCTGCGCGCCGAGGCCAGGGAGCAGGCCGTGGCCCAGGGCTTCCTCAATGCCGCGGCGGCCGCGGCACAGGCGCAGCAACTGCCCGGCGGGGATGCTGTGACGCCCTACCCGGCCGTGCCCATGACCATCCAGCGCGTGGCCAACATCGAACGCGCACAAATGCTGGTGGAAAGCCCGTCGCGCGCCGCGCTGCAGCGTTTCCTCGCGGCCTGGCAGCCGCTGCTGCACCAGACCCGGCATCAGGCCGAATTCAAAAGCCTGATCCGCTGGGCGATTGATGTAGACCCATTAGCGATCTAGAACCCGTCATCCCGGACTCGATCCGGGATCCATGTCCGCGTTCCCCGCGGGCGAGTCAGGTCAGCAGCGCCACGGCTGCCGAGAAACTGAAAAACGCCAGCACCGTGGACAGCAAAATGATGCGGGCGATGCGGCCGTTGTTGGCGCCGAAACGTTCGGCCAGCAGGGACACGTTGCTGGCGCTGGGCAGCGCCGCGACCAGCACGATCACTGTCAGCGCAAAGGGCTGCAGCGGAACGCCGAGCTGAATCGCGCCCAGGCCCACCAGCCCGACCAGCAAGGGGTGCAGCAGCAGCTTGATCAGCGCGACCGGCACATAGTCCTTCAGCGCAATCGTTTCCACGCTGTTCATCTGGGAACGCGCCAGCACGGCGCCTATGGTGAACAGCGCGACCGGCGAGGCGGCATCGGCCAGCAGCGCGACCGTCTGCATCACGGGTGCCGGCAATGCCAACTGCAGGCCCGAGGAGACCGCGCCCAGCACGATGGCCCAGGGCATGGGATTGAGCGCCACGCCGCGCAGCGCCTTGCGGGCGGCCACATTCGCGCCGTGGGCGTCGGCCGAGTCCAGCCGCGACAAGGCAATACACAGCGAACTGGTCACCAGCAGGTCGACCACGATGGTCACGATGGCCGGGCCGGCCGCCTGCGCGCCCAGCAGGGCCACCAGCAAGGGAACACCCATGAAGCCGGTGTTCGGAAAAGCCGCCACCAGCGCGCCGAAGGACGCATCGTTCCAGCCGATGCGCCGGTTGCGCGTCACGGCGATCGTGAAACCCACCATGACCAGCGCGCAAAACAGGTAGACCGCCACCACGCCGCCGTCCAGCAACTGTGCCAGCGGCGTGTTCGCGCCGAAACGGTACAACATGCAGGGCAGGGCGAAATACAGCACGAAGGTGTTGAGCCCGGGAATCGCCGCCTGCGGCAGCAGGCCGCGCCGCGCTGCCAGGTAGCCGCACAGCACCAGCGCGAAGAAGGGGAAGGTGATGAGGAGAATGCTTAACACAAAGCGTATTGTCGCCGCCAAGCTTGGCGTCAGCTGACTGGCTATGATGCCCGCTGCCCTGCTGTTTTCCTCAGTGCCACGCTGCGCTGCCGCTTTGGGCTCACCTTGCCCGTTTTTTGTCTGCATGTCCTCACCTTCGCCCGATTTATCCACCGCCGGACTCAACCTCGCCCAGCAGGAAGCCGTCAACTACATGCACGGCCCCTGCCTGGTGCTGGCCGGCGCCGGCTCGGGCAAGACGCGGGTGATCACCCACAAGATAGGCCGGCTGATCCAGGCCGGCCTGCCGCCGCAGGAGATCGCGGCCATCACTTTCACCAACAAGGCCGCCGCCGAAATGCGCGAACGCGCCAAAAAACTGATAGGCCAGCCGGCCCGGGGCGTGCTGATCTGCACCTTCCACGCGCTGGGCGTGCGCATGTTGCGCCAGGACGGCGAAGTTCTGGGCCTGAAAAAGCAGTTTTCCATCCTCGACAGCGACGACGTCACCAGCATCCTGAAGGACGCCGGCGGCAGCACCGATGCGGCCACGGCGCGGCAGTGGCAGTGGACCATCAGCGCGTGGAAAAACAGCGGGCTCAACGCGGCCCAGGCCGAGGCCCAGGCCAGTGGCGACGAAGACCGGCTGGTCGCCCGCATCATGGCGCGTTATGAGGAGCGCCTGACGGCCTACCAGAGTGTGGATTTCGACGACCTGATCGGCCTGCCGCTCAAGCTGCTGCGGGAGCACGACGCGGTGCGGGACAAATGGCAAAAGGCCATGGGCCACGTGCTGGTCGACGAGTACCAGGACACCAACGCCACCCAGTACGAGGTGCTCAAGTTACTGGTCGGTGCGCGTGGGCGTTTCACCGCGGTCGGCGACGACGACCAGTCGATTTACGGCTGGCGCGGCGCGACCCTGGACAACCTGAAGAAGCTGCCGGTCGACTACCCGACCCTGCGCGTCATCAAGCTGGAGCAGAACTACCGCTCGACCAGCGCCATCCTGCGCGCGGCCAACAATGTGATTGCGCCCAACCCCAAGCTGTTTCCGAAAACCCTGTTCAGCGAACTCGGTGAAGGCGAGCCGGTCCGGGTGGTGGACTGCGACAGCGAGGAGCACGAAGCCGAACGTGTGGTGGCGCGCATCCAGAGCCTGCGCGCCGAAGGCACGCTGCAGGCCGAGGGCAGCCAGCACAAGGAATGGAAGGACTTCTGCGTGCTCTACCGCGCCAACCACATGGCCAAGCCCTTCGAAAAGGCCTTCCGCAAGGCCAACATCCCCTACAAGGTCTCGGGCGGGCAAAGCTTTTTCGACCGGGCCGAGATCAAGGACCTGTGCAGCTGGATGGTGCTGATGGTCAACAACGACAACAACGCCGCCTTCATCCGCGCCATCAAGACGCCCAAGCGCGGCATTGGCCACACCACGCTGGGGGCGCTGAGCAGCTTTGCCGAGCAGTACAGGCTCAGCCTGTTCGAGTCGCTGTTCAGCAATTCCCTGAGTGCCGTGCTGCCGGCCAAGGCGGTGGGCTCGCTGCATGAATTCGGCCGCTACCTCAACGACCTCGAGTACCGCGCCCGGCGCACCGTGGGCGCCGAGGACGCGCGCGCTTTTCTGAGCGCCTGGCTCAAGGACATCGACTACGAAAAACACATCTACGACAGCGAGGACAGCGAAAAAGTCGCCGCCGCCCGCTGGACCAATGTGATGGACTTCTGCGACTGGATGGCCCAGCGCTGCGGCGGCCAGATCGACGACACCAGCGGCGCCGTTGTCGCGGCCGAAACCAAGACCATGCTCGAGGTGGTGCAGACGATTGCGCTGCTGTCGACCATCAGCGAACGCGAGGGCGACCAGAATGTCGTGACCCTGTCCACACTGCATGCCGCCAAGGGACTCGAATGGCCGCATGTGGTGCTGGCTGGCGTGAACGAAGGCTTGCTGCCCTTCAAGCTCGAGGACGACGACGGTACCGATGCCATGAAGACCGACGACCTGGCGCTGCGCCTGCAGGAGGAGCGCCGCCTGATGTATGTAGGCATCACCCGGGCCCAGCGTACGCTGGCGGTGAACTGGCTGCGCCGCCGCAAGAAAGGCCGTGAGACGGTGGCCGGCGTGCCCAGCCGCTTTATCGCCGAGATGGGGCTGGACAAAACCACGGTGCGCGAAGACCCGCGCGAGAAAATCAGGGCGCTGCGGGCCGAGTTCGCCAAGCGGGCAGCCGACAGCGCCGAGGCCCACAGCCTGGCGGAGGCGGCCCGAGGCGCCGATTGAGACGGATACCATGAAACCCCATTCCCGCCCCTTGTTCGCTCTGTTTTTAATAGCTGCCAGCGCTTGCTGCATCAGGGTTGAAGCCCAAAACCTTCCCACAGACCCGGGGGCGGCGCGCAAGTCAGGCGCTTGTCCGACGGCAACACAGCTGTCCGCCCCACAGATCTACGGCCAGTGGCGGGTACGCTTTACCCCGGCCCCTGCGGGCTTGCCTGCAGAGGCCGTCATGCGCCTGGAAAGACATGCAGAATTCAGCGAAAGTGTGGCGGGCTCCGTCCTGCGCGATCTGGGCACGGCGCGAACCGGAGGCCATGCCGCCAGGGCGCAGCTTGCCGGCGATCTGGAAAACGGGTTTCTGACCCTCGACGAATCTTCGAACGGCATCAGCATTACAGGCACCTGGAACGGTGAATTGGTCAAGGAATCATGCGGAAAAAAATTTACAGGCCTATGGAAAGACACGCGCGACAACGCGCCGCCGGATACACCGGAGGTGCCCTTCACCATGGAGAAAGTGCCCGGATGGTAGCCTGGGCAAAACCAGCCATTCACACGCTGGCGGCGATGGGACTGTTGCTGACGGGTGGCCTGGCACAGGCCCAGAGCGGCGTCACGCCCGGCTTGCCCGACCGCAGCGGCCGCCTGGGCTGGCAGGCCTGCCAGGCGATGAGCGCCGATGCCGTGGCGCAGCTGGCCTGCTTCAAAAGCTGGGCCGACGCACAAAACAGCCCAGGCAGCCCGCCGCCGGCCATGACGACCGCCCCCGCCAACCCGGAGACCGGACAGAAAGAGGCCAATGTATTACTGCTGCCGGCCCTGGCCACTGAGGCGCCGGACGGCAAGCAGATCGGCTGCCGCAACACGAGCTACAGCGGGCTCTCGCGGTTTTGGGAGCTGCAACGCGGCACCGACTGCGACACCTTCGGCATCCGCGGCTACCGCCCCATCAGCCTGATGTGGTCGGGCTCGGACAGCGTGAACAACCAGCCGTCGTCACCCGCCCCCGGTCACACCGTGACCACGCCCTTCAATTACAAGCGCTCCGAAGCACGCCTGCAACTGTCGGTGCGCACCAAGGTGGCCAAGGGCCTGCTCACCTCCGGCAGTGGCGACGAGGCCGGCAGCGATTCGGTCTGGCTGGGCTACACCCAGCAAAGTTACTGGCAGCTTTTCAACGGGGGAATTTCGCGGCCGTTCCGCACCACCGATCATGAACCCGAGGTGGTCTACATCTACCCGCACATGATCGACCTGCCCGGTGGCTGGAAGTACCGCCTGAGCGGCCTGGGCCTGACCCACCAGTCCAACGGGCAGAGCCTGCCGCTGTCGCGCAGCTGGAACCGCGTCTACCTGATGGGCGCGGCCGAAAAGGAGCTCGGCGGCGACGCCAGCCTGACCCTGCAGGCCCGCGTCTGGCAGCGCCTGCGCGAATCGTCAGGCAGCGACGACAACCCGGGTATTTCCGACTTCATCGGTCGTGCCGAAGTCGCCGGAACCTGGCAGATCAACAAGCTGCACAGCCTGGGCATGACGGTGCGCCATTCGCTCAAATCCGACGCGCGCGGCTCGGTCAAGCTCGAATGGATGAAGGCCTCGACCGCCATCGCCGACAGCGCAGCGCTGCGTTACCACGTACAGCTGTTCAGCGGCTACGGCGACAGCATGATCGACTACAACCGCCGCCGCAACGTGCTGAGCGTAGGCTTGAGCCTGGTGGACTGGTAGGCAGTCCTGGCGGCTGTCCACGCCGCGGCCGCTGCCTCGCAATCACGGCGCGGGCTGACCGCGGTCTCCCCCCGCCGGCGTGTGTTCCCGGAGGGCCCGCTGCTCAGGTCGCGATGGCCGACAGGACGCCGTCGAACACCTTGCCAGGCGTTTTCCTGGTGGACTCGGCATGGTGGTTTTTGGCATGGTCGAGCAAGCCCTGGATGTACTTCTTGTCGCCCGCGATCACCGGGTTGGCCTTGAACTCGAACCCTGAATCACCCAAATACTTTTTGCCGTAACGCTTGAGCCGGGTGAAATACTTGGTTCCGCTGTCGAACTCGTTCTGGCCGATCTCACCCTTGATGGTTTTCCCCTTGATCTTGCCCATGTCGGTGAACATGCTCTGAAGCTGCCACTGGCTGCCGCAAATTCCGGAGTTCAGTGTCAGCATGGCAATGAGGGGGCTGGCACTGCATCCGCTCTGATAGAAACGCTTGAAGGCCTCCAGATCGTGGATGAGACTCTTCTTGCCGCGGGCATTGACGGTGTCCACCACCCGGTGTCCGGATTCGTCCTTTTTTGTCAGTTTCCGCGCTTTCATGTACTGCATCTTGGCGGTCAGCAAAAACATCTTGATGCTGGCCTGCTCGATCAAACGCATAACGAACTTGATCACCCACTCGACAGCACTGGTGATGGCGCCGACCAGGCTCTGTGCACCGGGCACGGAGCCCGCCAGGGCCAGCTGCACCGCGCCCTTGATCATGGTCCACAAACCAGACGCAATGTCCATGGTCATCGATCGCTCGATACGGTTGGCCAGCAGCGCCGGATGACCATCGGTGATGCGGATTTTCCTTCTCTCGAGCCAGCCGCCCACCTTCATCTTGATGGCCTTGAAGGTCTGGGCGAAACCGGTCAACAGGTCCAGGCCGGCACTGACGAACGGGACCGAAGCGGCTGCGCATTTTTTGACCGTGAACATGATCAGGGCCTTGATGGTGCTGGCGCCGACCGTGAAAGGAAATTCGCTGTCCTGAAGCAGTTTGTCTTTCAGCCAGTCGACAAAACTCGTCACCAGGGACTTCAGCACATCGATGAGTTTGCCCATCAAATCGTAGAACGCGGCGCCTACCACCACGGCGCCGCTGATGGGCGCAAACGCTATGGCAGCCACCTTGTGCTGGCCCATGGCCTCCAGCGCGCGTTTGGTGGTCGGGAAACCGTAATCGCTCTGCTCGGCCAGCGGCGTCGCGCTCAGCGGGCGTGGCGTCAACTGCAGGTAGTTGATATTGGCTATCGCGTGCGGAGGGCCTTTCCCGTCGCGCGAATAGGGCCGCGGAGCAGGACCGAATACCGGTCGGCCATTGATCACGCCGTGCGGCTCGGGCACCATCACCCGGCCCGGCCGGTGATGGCGCTTGACGGTTCCGGGGGCCATGATTTTGTCCACGACAGGCGGGATCGCAGCCAGCACCGGTTTGGACACATAACCGAAGGCGTCCGACACGCTGACGTCCTCCCCAAAGGCCTTGAAGGCCACCTTGTCCACCTTGTCGACGTCTTTGAGCTTGTCGTAATTTGTGCCAAAGCCAGCTGCCAAGGCGCCACCCACGGCACTCACGCCTTCGAGCGTGATGCCCATGTAATCCATGTTGATGTCGATATTGCCCAGCAGGTACAGCACACCGTAGCGTGAGTGGATGTTGTCGCGCTCGATCGCTTCAATGCCCTTGGTGGTGACCGCATTTTCCCGGTAGATCATTTCGAAGATGTACTGCAACAAGCCATTGCTGACCTTGTTGCGCTCACTTTTTTTCCAGTCCCGGCCATGGCTGCTGTAATACACCTGCAGCGCATCCTGCAATTGCTTGCGGTACATCTCCTCGATCTTTTCGTTCGGCTGGCTGCGGCTGTTGTACCACCGGGTGTAGGCTGAATCGAGTGTTTTGGTCTCTTCGCCGCGGCTGGAGAGCCGCAGCGAGGTACGCGCCTTCCATTCGGCCGGCGTGACAATTGCGGGGGGTAGCTTGGTGGCCATATCGACTCCGGTGTGCCTGGGTGGAAATCAGAATGCGGTGCTGTGATGCAAGGCCCGCCTACTCCTGGCGGGACTCCTTGATGCCCAGCAAGGAGAAGTAGCGGGCAATGTCGCCCTCTTCCCGCACCACTTCCTGCATCAGGTCAGCCAGCGACATCCTGCCCCAGGAGACCGCCCGCTTGACGAGGTAAGGCGTGGGACTGTGCGGCTCGGCTTTTTCAAGATAGGCAGCCACCGCTTCCAGCATGCGGTAGGCATCCTCGCGGCTGGTGATGGGGCCGGAATGCAACACAAGGCCCGGGCTTGCGGGGGTCTCTTCCTGGTGGGGTGCCGCAGCATCCATGGTCTGCTCCTGGTTTGATGGTGGTGATGCCGGGGCGGGGTCGCTGGCGACCGGCTGGACGGGCGCCCGCCCGTCGATCAGGCTGGTGACCGCGCGCTCCATGCGGCGCAGCATTTCGCCGACCCGCGCAACGCTGGGAGGGTTGTTGCGCATCCTGTCGTCGAGCATGCGGGCCAGCGCGTCCCACTTGCCGGTGGCGACCTCCAGCCGGGCCTTGAGGGCGATCAGGGCCAGCAGGTTTTTCCCGCTGGCACTGGCGGTCAACTCCTCCCGCGTGAGCGGGTTACCGCCGGCCGGCTGGGGCTTTTTATCCTCGCTTTTCTGGTTGTCGGCAATCAGCGCCTGGTCCCAGTCGGCCAGACTGACGGCCGAAGGAATCCGGTCCGACAGGTGCAACAGCGGCACATGCAGCTTCAAGGTCAGCGGCAGGTTCTCGTTCATCCAGATGAAGCTGGCCACGCGCGCATCGTCATCCCCGTCCTCGATTTGCGGGTAGGCCGTGTCCCAGAAACGCTCCACCAGCCCCGTCAGCACATCGACAGCGGCAATAAATCCATCCATCTGGTGCAAATGAATCCAGGATTCGCACAACCAGGCCGCGGCCTGGAAGTCCTTGGTGTGTTTGCCCAGCAGCTGGCTGCAACTGGCGGCGACCGCCTTCCAGTCGGCCTTCTTGAGCGGCCGCTCCCACTCGCCCATGGGCAGGCTGGCATCGTCCTCCTCGCGGGCCTGCGCCACGCCGAGATAAAGCGGGTCGTAACGCATGGACACGCCGGCAGGCTCTGCACCGGGAATCGGCGCCAGCAGGGCTTCGGTGTCTGGCAGAAAAACGGAGTCCTGGGTCATGCTTTTCATCACTGTCCGGCAAATTCGGGGGCCCGCGTCGGGAACACGCCGGGCCAAAACACGGAGGTCCGCTTGCCGACCGGAGACAGGGAAACACGCATGTACACGCGCGCCCTGACTTCCTGGGGTGTCAGGCGGGGATTGTCGGCGCCGAAAACCATGGGAAACTCCATGCGCAACAACTGCGAACGGCCGTCGGCGCGGCCGGCCGGGTCCGGTTCGCGCTGGCGCTGGATCATGCGCAACAGCGCCCAGGCGTCGGTGAACCGGTAGGAAACGGTTTTGCCGTCGGCCGACATGTGAAGCTGCTGCGCATCATTGGTGGCGTTGACGGGTGAGTCCTTGGCCAGCCGCAAGGTCAGGGTGATGGGCGTGCCGGGCTCCCAGCGCAAGGGGCGCGGGGCGTCGCGCAGCCTGAGGGTCTGGGAGCCGACTTCCAGGGTCCAGTCGATCACCTTGTTGCCCTCGATCTCCGCGGACTGGTTGGTCCTGAACTCCACCGCCATGTCGTAGCCCGCGATTGCCCCCTCTTCCACCGGATACAAAGGCGCCATGAAGGCCCTGACCCGGTCAAACTGCTCCATGAAACGGCGTGCGGCCTGGCCGGAGGCGGCACTGCGGCTGCTGGCGGCGGTGTCCTTGAAGATGCGCGACATCCGCTCCGAGCTCTTGAGCACCTGGCCGACATCTTCGAAATCCGCATCCTGCGCGTCCCTGGCGCCAGGAACGGCAAAAGGCTGGCGCCCGGCCAGCAGGCGGTTGAAGTTCCCCGAGAAAACTGCCCACTGCTCCTGTTGCTCACCGGCCCGCAATTCGTTGCAGCGCTTGAGCAGGGCGTTGTACACCTGCAAGTGCTTTTCCGCAAAATAGTCGGCCGGACGTCCGCCGGGCGCCTTCCCGGCCAGCTTCTCGGAACAGTTGCTGCGGTCGATATCTGCGCCCACCGTGACCAGGAATTGCTCGTAAACGACCAGGCTGCTGTTCGGGTTTTTCAGGCGGTAACGCTCGAGCTCCCGGTTGATCGCCTGCCAGCGGCGTGCCAGTTGCGACTCGGCGCTGGCGCTGTCCAGCGATGCCAGGTAGATCTCGGATTGCCGGCCCAGGGTCTCGGCGCGGCTGAACTGCAAGGCCAGGGTCTGCATCAGGCCAGGCGCATCGGTCACACCAAAGGCCTGCAGCAAGGGGCCCCGGTCACCCAGCCAATAGCTGAAGTCGCGGCCCCGGATGGCGTAGAGGTCGGACTGGTTGAGGTTCTCGTCGACCTGCCGCAAGCGAGCCACTGCATCCTGGGAAATCAGGCTGCGCAGATTGTCTGCCTTGCCCCTGGCGCCCAGCTCTGTCAGCAGCCCCTGCACCTTGATCAGCCGTCCCCTCGAAGCATCAAAAGCCATCGCGTCCGCCACCGCACCGGGGTCAGTCCGTCCGCTGATCGACAAGGCATCGATCGCATGGTCACTGACCAGACGCGCGAACTGGAAATTGACGAAGGCAGCCACGCTGGGCCGGACGGATGGCGGGAATTTGGCGAGGCTTTCTCCCATGAAACGTTTGTGGGCGTCGCTCAGCGCCAGGGCCTGGTCCAGCTTGGTGCTGTCCCACACCAGAATGCTCTGCGCAACGATCTCCGGGATCTCCCGATCACTCGGCGGCGTCATGAACGACTGCGCGAGCAGCCCTGTCAGGGCATCACGCAGGGCCAGCCGGTCGGCAGACAACATAAAGCGCGCGTCCTTTTCCTGCCAGACGATGCCCGACTGCCCATCCACCCCGAACCGGGTGTAAAACTCGGCGCTGAATTTCTGGAACTCGGTCAAGGCATGCTGGCGCGCCTGATCGGCCGGCTCCGGCCCAAGCAGGCGGCGTGACTGGGTGATGCGAGTGAGCGCGCCATCGTAGGCAGGCCCCAGATTCAGCGTGGCTTGCCGCATCCAGCCGCCCTTGCCGCTGGCCAGCAGGCTTTCCTGCTCCTTGATCGCGGCCACGACCGCCTTGTAGCCACCCACCGTCTGGCTGAAGCTCGTGATGCGCGCATCCGGGGCAAACAGCCGCATGGTCTGCGCCGCGAGCTCGCGTTCGGACACCAGCAGATCGTTGTTCGTGAACAGGCGCTGGTCCAGTGCGACCACCCCCTTGCCCAAACTGCAGCGCACCGCCTGCTGGATGTGCATCACGCTGATGGCCGCCGGTGAAATACTGCCCGGCGCATCATCGCCTCGGAAGAACCGGATGCTTTGGGAAATGTTGCCGGGCAATTCAGCGCCCAGCGTGTACTTCACCAGCAATCGCAGGTCACTGGCCTCGTTCGGACCGGGTTTTTGCAGCCTGACCATGGAAACGATCGCCTGGTCCAGCCGCTCGACCGCCGTCAGGTACTGCAGCAAGGCTGCAAATTCTGCCGTGTCCTCCACCGCCAGGGTGCTCTTGCGTGCTTGTCCCGCAATCGCCAGGAATCCGGCAGGCGCGGCGCACTCCCCGCCGATGATCAGCTCTCCCGTGCTGGCATCCTGGGATACCCCCGTCATGTCGGCCGCGCGTGCATACAGCTCGCGCCGCAGCGTATTGATGGCAATTTCGCCGAATTCGCGCTCGATCCGCTCGGCCACACGTTCATCCAGGTCGTCAAAGATGTACCAGGACCCCGGCATGAAAAATGTCCACGCCTTGTCGGTCCCCAGCTTCTCGATCGCCGCCAGCAGCGACAGTGTTTTTGCCCGGTACCAGTCCGACGGAATCGACTCTCCACGTTCACTGGCCCTGGCCCTGTAGCCGGCATCGGTTTCAATCTGCGTCAAGGCCCTGGCCAATTCCGGGTTGCGCTTGCTCAGCTGAACCGTGGCCACCAACAGGCCCACGCTCCAGCCACCGAGCAACACCACGGCGCCCCAGCGTGCCGCACGACTGAGCACGGGACGGCTGAGCTGCTGGCGCGAGGGGCGCGCCACGCCATATTCCATGAAGATTTTCTTCTCGAAAAGATCCCGCAGGAACGCCGGCTCCCGCATCAACTGGGAGACCAGGTCCGCCGGGTCCTCGCGGGTTTCGCCCTCCATCGCCGCAGCCATGTCCAGCACACCGGCTTTCTGCGCCGATTCGCTGCTGTCACCCGTGAGGTAAATGCCGCGGAAAAAAAATGGCTCGTGGTACGCGCTGGGCCGCATCAACTCGTCCACATACACCTGCAATTGCGCGCGGATCGAATCGATGCGTGATGGCAACAGGAAAAACTTGCCGGTCTCGGCGCTGACAGAATCCAGCGCAAAAAGTTCGGCGGAGGTGTCCGAGACGGTCTTGACGACACTGTCCAGCGCCTCGCCAACCCAGCCGTCCTGGTAAGTGGTGGACAGGTCGTAAGGCGAAGACCAGCCCAGGATGCCGGCCCGCATCGGCTCGGGCAAGGCCCGCGCGAAAGGCGAAAAGCCTTCAATCTGGTCACACCCGGACACCAGCACATACACGGCAAAACGCATGGCAAAGCGGTTTTGCGCCAGCCAGAGGCGGCGGTGCGCCAGCCGCGCCAGCTTCCCGAGTTCGAGCAAGGCGTCCGGGTTACTGTCGAGCAAAAGGGCCGCAGGCACGGTGATGACCACCGAGTCGAAGGGCCGCTGCGGCCGGTACTTGCGGCACAGCCCCAGAAACTCGTCCCAGGGTTTTTCGGCCGCATCTTCATCGTCCGGGGAACCCAGATAGGCTCCCTGCATGTCGATGACAATGCCCTTGTCGAAAAAATGCCAGGAAATGCCCTGGGCCGCGGCGGCAGAGGCCGCTTCCGAACTCAGGGCGCTGGCCACACCGGACTGCTCGATCGGCAGTTGGCGGTTGTCGTGGCCTTCGTTGAGAACCAGCACCCAGGGGATGCTGTAACGCTCCCCCCTGGATGCAATATTGCCCTCGATCAGCTCGACCGCCTGGCGGAAGGAACTGCGCAGCGAGTCAAACCGGAGTTTGACAATCTTGGGGTCGCTCCCCGGCTTGACCGCAGAGCGGCGCGTCGCGAAATACAGCACCAGGCCCAGCGCAACAAGCACCAGCACGATCAGAATGCCCAGCGACGCCAGGAACAAGTTGTCTCTCAGCATTGCCGGCCTTTCATGCTGGATCGGTGGAATACCTTCATTTGGCAGCTTCCGTTCCGGTGATGATGCCGCCCTGCAGTACCTGACGGACCGGCCACGATTGCCAGAGCCAGAGAATTTCCGAAATGGCCAGCAGACCCGCAAACCCCAGCAGGAATATCACCGTCCAGCGGCTCAGCGTCTGCATCTTTCGCGGTGCGATGTGCGACAAGGTGCTGGCATAGGCACGCTCGGACAACACCCTGTCCCTGCCCGAAAGATCGGGGCGGCGCTGGTAGACAAACTGGAACAGCTCTTCGCGGTAACCCGCAAAACGATCGGTTTCACCCGCGCCCCGGTATTTGCCCTGGAATCCCAGGGCCAGTGCCGACAGGTAGAGGCTCGCAATCGGTCGCAGCGAAGGCTCGCGGTTCGACAGCAGTTGTTCGATGCGCTCGAACACCCGTTCGCCGGCGACGCTGGTCCGGAACAGCGAAGCCTCCAACAGGTGGGCGGTCCAGCAGTCACGCCCTATCCATGGTGTGTTGAGCAATATCTCATCGGCGAGCGCGGCCTTGAGGTAGCGGGCATCGGCGATGCTCTCGAGTTCAAACCGGTTACCTTCGCGTTTGGATTCCAGAGTCTGCAGCTCGATCAGGTTTTCCAGGTGCTTGCTGACCTGCTGCGCTGCCAGGTCCGGGTCGGTCTCGCGCATCTCGATCGCGCGCAATTGCGCCTTCGAAACCTCATCGAAAAAGGCGCGGAATTGCTTGATCAGATGATCGTCGTCCAGCTTGTCCCGGTTTTGGCGTGCCATGTCGTGTTGACTCCTGTGAGCCTCAGCCCTTGACGAAAAGAACCATTTCCTGCGGACGCTGCGCGGAAGCACTCTCCGTGGAATTGCTGACAATCAGGGGCTCATTTGCCAGCGTCAGTGCGGCGCTGATCTGAATCGAAAACAGCGTGTAGCCCGAGCTGGCGCGCACGCCCAGCTCCTCGGCCACCTCGATGTGTGAACGCTGGGCGCCAAGCACACGACGTTCCCGCAACGAGGCGTAAGCCGACTGGGAACCGACAATGGCGCCGTTCATCCAGGCAATCAGGTCTTTTTCCGGCTGCCCACGCATCCCCACCACCAGTTGCCTGTCCACCCACTCCGGTTGCAGCGTGATTTCGAATGCCCCGTGGCGGTATTCAAATTTATGCTCGCGATACTCCTGGCTGATTTCCTGCAACGAGTCCTGCAATGCCTCCAGAACGGGATTGAGCACCGACAGCGGATCGGCGTGGTTGTATTCCGGCGGGACCGGCGGCAGCGCGCCCGGCTTGAGCATGCTGAGCGGCCCAAGCAAGCCGCAAAGTGCCAGATAGAGGGCATAGGGATGCAAGCTGGGCGTGCGTAATACCGCCTCGATCTGCGGCAAACCGGTCATCAGGTTGCGCAGGCGCTCTCTTTGTTCCAGGTAGGCCAGCCGGTCTTCGGCCTTGGAGGAGGGCACAGCGGTCTGTTTGGCCACGAAAGCCGCCTTGCCGCGCAACTGCCCGGCGAAAGCCGACACACGCTCCCACAGTTCGCCGTCCTTGGGCATCTCGATAAGAGGCGGGAGCGTGCTCCCCATCTTGATGAGTTCGTTGTCCTTGAACACCGTTCCCAGCCGCAGCCAGGTGTACAGGCCCGAAGGCACTTTTCCCGCCGTCAGCGACAGGTTGGGCAGGAGGCGCGGAACATCAGCCGGCAGGGCCTCGGAAACCTCGTCTTCCACCTGATTGCTCGCCACCGACCGGAAACGGGCCGGCGAACTCTTGTCACGCATGCTCCGGGTCAGGGGCAGGATCAGGTAGACGTCCAGAGGACCGTTGCCCAAGGCCTCGGAAAAAGGCGCAAGGCCGAGTTCCAGCCCACCGTGCAAGGCGTTGTCGGCCCTATGGCTGACGGAGGTGCCATCCGGCATGATGGCCTCGAGCTCGAGCACCCGGACAATCCCGGCCGGCAAAAGTCCCGTGTCGAACTTCAGGCTGCGAATACCCCATGAGAAGGGCGCAGCCAGCAGCGTATGCCAGGCCACCAGGGAATCCAGCCTGGAAGAAGCCTGCTGGAAATGTTGCGGGGACAGCAGCATGCCTTCATGCCACTGAATGCGATCTTCAACAGTCAACGACTTAGACATGGACATACCCCTTGTGGCCATGGCTGCGGACCATGTTCTGCGAGAAATGAATCATGGGATGTTTTTTCATGGGCGTTCCCGGATTTATTCGCTCTTCTGGGCAGAAACAGAAAAAGAGCGTGCGCCAAGCTGCACCAGGATGTCTCCTTGCATCTGGTCCACACGCACCCGATGTTCACCCGGTGTCAGGTAATCTGCAAAAAGTATCACCCCCACCAGGCGCGACGCGCCGAACGCGCTTGCCGGAAGCTTCAGCGTCTGGCTGGGTGCAATCTCCACACTCTGGTAACTCAGGCCTTCAGGAAAGGTCTTGGCCAGATCGGCCCGGGAAGAAAACCATTTGGACGCCGACAAGGCGGACACCATGCCCAGCGTGGCATCGTCGCGCAGCAGCACCACATCCAGAGCGACAGGGGTATTCAGGTTGGCCCCTTCGGAAGCAACGACGGTGACGCCTTTCCAGTCCAGGCGGCTGCCCTTGACGGTGAAGAAATCACCCACGCTGTTGAGCACACCCAGGGCACCACAGGCCGACAGGCTTCCCAGAGCTATTCCGATCAGGCAAATTTTCAGAAATTTCATCATCTTCTTAAACAGTCGGGTACCCGGGTATCAGCAGGCCCATGGCATGCGGTCGAATGGGGACAGCTTCGCCTTTGCGCATGCCGACACCCACACCCGCAATCGTAATCAATATCGAGACCAGCAGGACACAGGCAAGCACCAACAGCAAGCTGGCCCTGGAAAAAACAAAACGGACCGGCTGCAATGCGCCGACCTCTGTGGGTGTGGCCGCCTCGACACGTTCCGAAGGCAGGCCCCTGGACACCAGGACAATCAGTACGCAGGCAAACAACAAGGTCAGCAGGTTGCGTGGTCCTTCGCAAACCAGGTCGATCGCCAGGAAAAGGGCCAGCGCGGCCTCGACAGGCAGCTTGAGCATGGTGAGCACAATGCTGGCAAATCCGACAGCGGCAAGGCTGTTGTTGCCGGCAGAGGCAAACGCGGCCATGGAGGCGCCGACACAAATCACCAGGAATTCCTCGGCAGCGACAGGCCGTCCATAAATATTGGCTACAAAAATCGCGAGCAATGCGAAGTAGAGTGCCGCGCCTGAGCGCATGAAAACAGAAGAGATCGGGATCACCAGCTCCGCGATCCCCCGACTGAAACCCAGCCGGGAACTCATGGCCTCTATCGTGTCGGGAATGGTCGCCGTTGTGCTGGCCGATGTCAGGCTGATCAGGGCCGGCGTCTTCAATGCCGAAAGAACCACGCCGGGAGGGAGGCCCGACTTCTTCCAGATCAGCGCTGTGGCCAGGGCAGACAGGGCGAAAGCAAAAACGAAGAACCACGCCAGAAAACTGCCCATGGCATGTACTGTCCGGGCTTCCGTATTCGCCACGAAATACGCAGCCATCCCGAAGGCCAGCACGGGAATGAACATGTTGACGCGCGAAATGATCAACTCCAGCGCCCGGTAAATGGCCTCGAATATTCCCATCAATGAATTGCTTTGCGCCTTCATCAATGCGGCGAACGCCAGCCCGAAAAGAATGGCGCACAGCAATATGCCCAGGGATTGCCCCTCCGCCAGTGCCCGGAAGAAGTTGTCCGGCACCAGCGCCCACTGCTCCGCTTCCGGCTCGGTCGCGGCCCCGGCGCCGTACAGGGAAATTTCGGCGTTAGCCGCATCGCCGCCGGCACCTTGCACCAGCGTTCCGAGGTACTCACGGCTGGACGGGCTCAAATTCTGGCCAGGCCCGGCCAGGACGCCCAAAACCGCACCCAGGACAGCACAAAGAACCACCAGCCCGATCGCCAGGGCCACAATCATGAGAGTCCGCCGGCCAGGCTGCGGTAATGACAAGGTCTGGCGCAAACCAAAAAAAGTGGCGACCACGAGCAATGGCAGGGCAGCCATATTCACCAGGGCCAGATAAATCTGTCCCAGGATGAAGGCCTGACTCCCCCATGACGGCGCCAGCCAGCCCACCAGCCCGCCCCCCAGCACACACAGGAGAAGAGCCAGCGGGCTGTTCGACAGGCGCTTCAGGAGTCCCATCCGGTCCGGTTCCACCCTCTGGCCAGGGCAAAGGCAACGCTGGCCCGGGCCAGTTCCAGAGAGCTGTCGATCAGGGCCAGGCCCGATACGTCGGCCTCTCTGCTTGCAATGGGGATCTCTGTACAGCCCATGATGAGCGTCGTGGCTCCCTGGCCCGCAGCATCCTGACAGGCCCTCGAAAGATGTTGCGCGCCGCCGGCCAGGTTGCCTGCCTTGACCTCACGAATGCAGGCGTCCACCTGGATCTGCGTGCCATCCGGATCGGGAATCATGAATTGAATGCCACGCGCATCGAGCTCGCGCTGGTAAAACCCCGACGCCAACGCACCCCGCGTCGCAAAAATGGCCACACGATCGGTCCCCGACGACGCAATCGCCTCCACGCAGGCCTTCGCGATGTGCAGGAGCGGGACCTTGCTGCAGCGGCTCATCTCGTCAAACCAGTGATGCGACGAGTTGCACGGTATGGCGATCACACCGACGTCGGCACGATTGAGCATCTCGATACCCGCCAGCAACTGCGGGAGTGGATCCCGCCCGCGACCCAGGATGGCGCTGGAGCGATCATGGATATGCGGCAGGCTGGCGACAATCACCGGCAGATGATCCTGGTCGCGAGAGGCAGGCGTGAGCTTGACGAGCTTGTCCAGAAAGTCGACCGTCGCTGACGGCCCCATTCCCCCAAAAACGCCAATGCGCGACATGCCGTCCCCTAGATCTTTAACGGCCGGGGGCAGATCAGCGACACTGCGGCGTTGTTGCCAATCACCAGCACAAGCGTCCGCAGCATGTCGCAGATCGGGTCCACCGCGAGGAACAGGATAAATGCCGCCTCGAACGGCAGTCCAAGGTAACTGCAGGTCAAACCGACCAGTGAAACCGTCAGCAGGCCGGTCATGCCCGCAGAGGCAAATCCGGCGAGGATGGACGCAGAAAGAATCACGGCCAGTTCTGTGATTCCAAGCGGTTTGCCATACAACTGCGCGATAAACACGGTGGCAGCCACGTAATAAATGACGGGTCCGATTCTCAACAGCGAGACACTCAGCGGCACCATCAACTCGACGCGGGAGCGCGCGAACCCCAGGCGATCGGCGAGGCTCTCTATCATGATGGGCATGCAGGTTGCACTGCTCCGGGTGGCAAGCGCCAGGGCAAACGGTCCGCGCAGGGCGTTCAGGGTCTGGCCAAGTGTCGAATTTGAACGCTTCCAGATGATGATCGTGGCGATGACCAGCGCCAGCAGGGAGGCCACGAAGAAGGCAAGGACAAACTGCGCCATCGCCTGTAGCGGCCCAATGCCGGTCTTGGCCATCTGGGCCGCACTCATGCAAAAGAGAATCACCGGCAAGGGGTAGTTCAGCCAGCGCATCAAGGTCTGGCACGAGTGATAAATGGTTTCCAGCGATTGCGTCAGTCCGTCGGAAACGCGCGAGGGCACCTGCCCCACGGCGAAGCCGAACAGCAGCGCAAAAACCAGGGCCTTGAGTGTGTCACCGCTTGCAAGGGCGGCAAAGATGTTGGAAGGCACCAGGCTCACCAGCACCTCCGTAAAACTGACCGACTTGACGGGTGCATCCACACCCTGCAGGCTCATCACCGTGTCGCTGGAGTTCAGGTCGTTACCAACGATCTTGCCAAATGTCTGCATGGTTTCCGTCGAGAGGTTTTCGCCCGGCTTCATCACCAGCAGCGTCAGCGCCCCCAGCAACGCGACCACCACGGAGAACACGGCGAAAACCACGGCTACACGCGCCATCAGGCCGCCGGCGCCGCCTTCGCGGAACAGGCGTTGCAGGCTGAAGATGACCGCTGACACCATGAAAGGCAAGGCAATCATCTTGAGCAGATCGACATAGACATCGCCTACAAAACCGAGCTTGAGGCCAAGCGCCGGCATGTACATGCCAAGCATGAAGCCGGCTGACAGGCTGGCGATCACCACCCAGGGATTGAGCGCAAACGCATATACAGTTTTTAGATTGATCATCGCGTACCTTGGTTAATCAACTACTTGTCCAGCGCCTTGAGAACCTTGTCGATGGTCAGTTTTTCCGAGCTTTCGGACAGGAACTGGTTGACGTAGGCCAGCAAGGTCGGGTCCTGGATGCCAACGGCAATGCCAAGCGTGTCCTCCAGATCCTTGAAGGTCACCGTGCGCAGGGTGAGCGATGCCGTCGGATCACTTTTCAAGATGCGTTTGATCTCGAATTCATCCCGATAGGCCGCCATGATCTGGCCCTTTTCAAGCGCTTTGAGTACGGCGTCCCAAGTGGGGAACTCGCGGAGCTCAGACAGCGGAAAATTCTTGCTGGCGTAATCGGAAAAGGACGACTTCGCAATGACGCCGATCGAACCCTTGAACTCCCGCACCACGAGGGGCAGAGGCCGGTCGCGGGCAAGCTCGGCAAACTTCACCCGGTTCAGGATGAAGGCATGATTCAGGCGGATATACGGATCCGTGAAACTGATCATCTGTGCGCGCGCCAGCGTTCGGGACAACTTGCTGATGCCCAAATCTGCCTCCTGCCGTGCCACGATATCCACGACCTCGTTGAAGGTCCGGGCACTCCGGTCAAACCTGACATTGACCTTGAGCTCCTTGGCGATCGCCTTGGCAAGGTCGACCTCCAGGCCCACCAGTTCGCCCTTCTTCATGTAGAAAAAGGGCGGCGTGTCCACGCCGAGCATGGCAACAACGAGTTCGCCCCGGTTGACAATGCGGGCGATGTCGGGGGCCAGCAGGCGGCCATCGGTGACTTTGACAAGGGTCGAAGTCGGCACGGGAACGACCGGCGGACTGGCTTCCACCGCCGGGGCCTTCACAGGACCCGCCGGCGCGGGCCCTGCCGCAATTGCCATGCTTGAGCCTGCGAGACAGCCCAGTGCCAGGAGAAAGTTGCTTGCCCCCTTGCCCGCCAGGCGATAGAAATGTTGTGCGTACTGTTTGTATGACATCATCAATCCTGATTCATGGTTTTGCCGCGGCCGGTGCAGAGGGGGCATCGGCAGGTGCCACAGGCGCTGCAGAAGCCGGCGCCGAAGGTATCGCAAGCGCGGCAGGCACGATCCCATCGGCAGGTACTGAGAGCCGCTTGCCGATCTCGACCCCCAGTAAAAAAAGAAGCACGCAGAGCAACAGAAGGCACAGCCCCGCGATCGTCATCATTCGGGTTGTCAGCGATAAAGTGTATTGCATTTGTTACGATTTTTGACGTTACGGAACCATGACGGTGAACTGGCCGGGCGCAAGAATCTGGATCACGCCACCCCACTGACACATCAGTTTTGACGAGTTCTGCAAGCTGGGCATGCCGCCGACCATGACCGTCGGCGCCCCGGGCATCCAGGGCGCAGAAGTCACGGGGATACATGGCATGGGCGTGAGCACCCCGAGGGCGGCTGCTGTCGCCGCAGCCACCATAGGATTGGACGGGCAGTTGCACATGCCAAACGGCAGAATATTGAGCATGGGCACGTGGTCCATGATGTTGGCAGCGGGCCCGCCCGTCATCGTCCGGTTCACGGGAAGCACCGTCAGGACACCGGGCGCCACGCCGAAACTGCATTGAAGGGTTGCGCCGACAGCGACCTGGATTCCCATGCTCAGCCCTTCACCAGTTTTTCGAGTCGTTTCATCAGGCCCTTTTGCGCATCCTCACCGCGAAGCTCCGCCCCTTTGCTGTCGAAACGCCGCGGCTTGCCAACCGGTTTGCCGGCACGGTACACCAGGACTTCCATCACCTGACCGTCCGGCCAGTATCGCGTCAAGGTCCCGTCGAGCAGGTTGGCTCTGTAGTTCGCACGCTGCACCACTGCGCCATCGCGGTCGTAGTCACAGGTTTCCCCCTCCATCAGGCCCTTGCGGTAAGTCGACCGGCGGACAACGCCTCCTTCATTCAGGAAAAGCGTTTCTCCCTCGACCTCGCCCCTGAAGAAATGCTGCTTCATCGTGACATCACCGGCCTCCGAATAGGCAGTCGCCTCGCCATGCAGACGCCCGGCCGAAAAGTGCTGCTCCGACAACAACCTGCCGCCGGCAAACACGCGGGTCAGCCCCTGTTGCACGCCGCGGACGTAGGCAACTTCCTGAACCGGGCTTCCGTCGTCGTCAAACAGCCTGAGCACACCATGAAGCTCACCGGTGTCGTAAGGTGCCAGTGCGACAAGCGTCCCGCCAGGACCAAATGACCGCATGTCGCCGTGCAGGAGACCGTTGGCGAAAACGGCGCTGCCGACCAGATTGCCGGCGTCATCGAACTGCTCCACCAGCCCCTCCGGAGCCTCAGCGCCCGTTGCGCCGGTCCCGGCGACCGGCAAGGAGGATGGGTCTTTCATTGCGCCCATGTCAGTTGATCTTCACCAGACCACCCTTGAGGGTCAACATACCGCCGCCGTCCACGGTCTGCATGGCGGAGGCCTTGTTCGTCACCATGGCTCCCTCATTGTCCAGCGTGGTCCCCGCCTTGTTCTTGAGTCCTGTCCCCGCCTGGTTGGTCAGGTCCAGGCCAGCCTTGTTGGTCAGGGACGTGCCCGCCTCATTGGTCAGGGCCGTTCCCGCCTTGCTGGTCAGGGCCGTCCCCGCCTCGGATTTGAGGGTCGTTCCGGATTTGATACTGATGGAGCCGGTCACGTCGATCACCAGGTTACCGGTGACTTTCAGTTCATAGTTGCCAGTGACCGCCTGCTTGAAATCGGCTTGATTGGTATGGGTTTCATTGCCGGTCACCGTCAACTCGCGTGTGCCTTTGACCTTGTGGATTTCCTTGCCAGTCTGCACATCCACCGTGCGGTCACCTTTTTCCAGCGTATGGGTTTCGGAGCCCTTGACCAGCTTGGTGCTTAAGTCATTTTCGATCTCGATCTTCATGTCCTTCTGCGCATGAAAGTAAAACTCCTCGGCATCTTTCTTGTCTTCCATGCGCATTTCATTACCCGCCGCGCCCTGCTTGGAGGAGCGCGATTTGATCGTGCTTTGCGTCTGCATGCCCGGAAGCGTCACCGGAGGGGTGTTTTCCGCGTTGTAGACACAGCCCGTGACCAGAGGCCGGTCAGGATCGCCGTCGACATAACTGACGACGACTTCCTGTCCAATACGCGGCAAAAACAGGCTGCCCCATCCCAGCCCGGCCCACGACTGCGAGACGCGAACCCAGCAAGAGCTGTTTTCGTCCTTGACGCCCAGCCGGTCCCAATGGAACTGCACCTTGATCCGTCCATGTTTGTCGGTCCAGATCTCTTCCCCACTGGGTCCCACGACCAGCGCCGTCTGGCTACCCGAGACCCGGGGCAACAAGGCCACGCGGGGCGGCCGGAACGGTGTGGTGGCCGGAAACGCTTCAAATGCGTTGCTGTACTGGTCGTTGCTGGCCGCGTGGGTGACAGCGCGCAGGACCAGCGAGGTGTTCAGGGCGGTCCGCGAATGCCCGGACAGGGTGAATTTTTTGCCGGCCGACAGCGGATAGCAGTAACTGGTCCCCCGGCAGACCGCGCCATCCACCTGGCTGGCCTCGGAACGGACCTTGGCCCGCTGGGTGCCGTCGGCGACAACGGCATGTTTGCCCGGGTACTCGAACTGCTTGCCTTTTCCCGTCGCCCCTGCCGATTCGGTCTTCAGCGCCGTACTCGGCGTGAGGTAGTTGTAGTCGCTGTATTCGAATTTTTGCGCTACCAGCCGGCTCTCGTATTCCAGTTGGTTGACCGCATCGATCACGCGCCTTCCGCCCTCGTCGGGGAAATAACGCAAGGCGGCCGCGTCCGCACAATCCGTATGGGCGGAGGAGCTGTCCCCCAGCACCATGGTGTGGCCGCCATTTCTGAATGTGAAGAAATAGAAGATTCCCTCCTCCTCCATGAGGCGGGATATGAATTCCAGCGCCGTCTCGTCGTACTGAACACAGTATTCGCGGCTGCCATAGGTTCCGGTCAACTGCGCATCGAAAGTCACGCCGAACTCGCCAAGCACCGCCTTGATGATGTCGGCGGCCGTCTTGTTCTGGTAGATCACCCGGTCCCGGCTCAAGGTCAGCAGCCAGAGGCTGGGCACCAGTTCTGCCGAATAGGACGAAAACGCCTTGTCGCCACCCGCATGCATGAAGCGCGACACGATGCCATTGAAATACCGGACCGGTCCGGCGGGCAGGGCAAACTTGACCGTGACCGATGCACCAATGATCAGCGCGGGGTCCAGCCCCGTGTTTGCCGAACGCATGGACAGGGAAAACTTGAAGGGCTGCGATATCGCCTCCACACCCTGAAAGTGATCCAGCAGCAACTCATCCGCACCGAACGGGGTCGTCACCGTCAAGGTCGAGTTGGTCTGCTTGTAACCGGTCCGCATATCTGTTTACTGCTGCTTGGGCGGGGCGAACGTGAATGAAAAATCATCGTTCGCATCCACGCCCATGTGCACCGCGCCAAAAGGATCGGACATGGAAATTTTTTCCAGCACCTGCCGGGAGAGTTCCGGGAGTACGGCATGCGACAGGATGTGGTCGACGTTGCGCGCACCGCTATCAACTTCAGTGCATCGCGCCGTGATGGTCTGGGCGACCTCGTCGTCCCATGTGAACAAGGCCTTGTGGTTGCGTGAGAATCGCTGCGCGAGCTTGCCGAGTTTCAGGGTGACAATCGAGCGGATCTGCTCGTCACCCAGCGGGTAATAAGGCACAAGGGCAAGACGCCCGAGGAAAGCCGGCGAAAACTGTTTCGTCAGCACCGGCCGGAGCTGTTCGATCAGTACTTCCGGGTCGGGGCGGCGCCCCCCTTCGCACGCATCGGTGATGACGTCCTGGGCAGCATTGGACGTCAACAGGATCAGGGTGTTCTTGAAGTCGATCTGCACCCCTTCACCATCCTCCATCACACCTTTGTCAAAGACCTGGAAAAACAGCTCCAGCACATCAGGGTGCGCCTTTTCCATTTCGTCCAGCAACACCACGCTGTAGGGCCGGCGCCGCACAGCCTCGGTCAGCACCCCGCCCCGGCCATACCCCACGTATCCCGGAGGCGCCCCCTTCAGGCTGGAGACGGTGTGCGCTTCCTGGAATTCAGACATGTTGACCGTGACCATGTTGCGGTCTCCGCCGTAGATCATGTCGGCCAGCGCAAAGGCCGTCTCCGTCTTGCCGACGCCGCTCGGGCCGACCAGCATGAAGACTCCGACCGGCTTGCCCGGGTCATCGAGGTCCGCCCGCGATGTCCTGACCCGCCGGGCGATGGCATCGAGGGCCTGGTCCTGCCCAACCACCCGCTCCGCCAGTTTTTCCTTGAGATTCAGCACGGTGTGCAACTCGTCCGCCAGCATCTTCCCCACAGGAATCCCGGTCCAGCCTGAAATCACCGACGCAACCACGCCGGAATCCACGCAGACCGGAATCATGGGTTCATCGCTCTGGATGGCATCCAGTCCCCGTTCCAGCCGATTCAGGGAGGCAGCCAGGTCTTCCCTGTCTTCACCTTCGAGTCCCGCACCGTCCTCGCCCAGGCTGTCCGCGATGCGTTTGCGCAAGGCCACGATTTCAGCAACCGCGCTCTTTTCCTCCTCCAGCTTTTCCGTCAAGCGGCGTTTGCGCTGCTGAAGTCTTTCCAGCTCCAGCGCCAGAGCCGTGATGGCAGGGCCGTGCTCACGGCCGGTTGCCGACTCATGCCGGTAAATGCGCAACTGGCTTTCTGCATTGGAAATTTCCCGCGTCGTGGACTCGATTTCGGGCGGCACGCCGTTCTGTCCGATCGCCACCCGTGCACACGCGGTATCGAGCACACTGATGGCTTTGTCGGGAAGCTGGCGACCGGATATGTAGCGATGCGAAAGCTTGACGGCGTCCCTGACGGCATCGTCGATGATCTCCACGCCATGGTGCTTCTCCAGCGTCTTCACCATACCGCGCAACATGTCGACAGCGACATCTTCGGAGGGTTCGTCCACCTTGACCACCTGGAAGCGCCGGGCCAGCGCCGGGTCACGTTCGACATACTTCTTGTATTCGGCCCAGGTTGTGGCTGCAATCGTTCGCAACTCGCCGCGGGCCAGCGCGGGCTTGAGCAGGTTGGCCGCGTCACCCTGGCCTTCGGCACCGCCCGCTCCGATCAGCTGGTGGGCTTCGTCGATGAACAATATCACCGGCACCAGCGAAGCCTTGACTTCGGCAATCACGGATTTCAAGCGGTTTTCAAATTCTCCCTTGACGCCGGCGCCGGCCTGGAGCAACGCCAGATCCAGGGAACGAACCGAGACCTTCTGCAACGCCGGCGGCACGTCCCCCTGGACCACGCGCTGGGCAAAGCCTTCCACAACGGCGGTTTTGCCGACACCGGCCTCGCCGGTCAAGATGGGATTGTTCTGCCGGCGCCTGAGCAGGACATCGATGATCTGCCGGATCTCCGAGTCGCGCCCCCGGATCGGGTCAATTTTCCCTTGTCTCGCCTGCTCCGTCATGTCCACGGTGTAGAGGTCCAACGAAGGATGAGAAGACGCGCCGCGACGCATGGTGGGCATTTGCAGCGATGGCGCCTCTGCTCCGGCTGAACCCGTCCCGGTTTGCCCGCCCGCGTGGACCGGTGCGCTGGACCGCACTGCGCCGCCAGCATCTTCGGCCGAGCTTGCCAGCACATCCGCCAGATTCTTGCGCAGGCTTTCGCGTGGTATCTGAAGAAGACCCGGTGCCGACTCGATCAAGGCACCCCGAAGGCTGTCGACCTCGAGCAGAGCCAGTACCAGCGTCCCGGACCGGACCTGCTGTTCGCCCAAGAGCATGGAACTGAGCAACCATGCCTCCTGGAACAGCGGGGCCAGATGCGGCGAAAGTGCGGGCGTGCGCCCATTTCCACGCTTGAAGCGATCCATCGCCTCCTGCAACTGGGCCAGGATGACGTCCATCTTGATGTCATATTCCGGCAGGATCAGGCAGACATCCGGGGCTTCGGTTTCTATGAGCTTGAACAGCAGGTGTTCGACATCCACGTTGTAGTGGGTTTGCTGAACGCACAGCTCCGCGGCCTTTTCGAGCGCCCTCTTGCATTCCGGATTCAGCTTGCCGAGCAATGTGCGAATGTCTATTTCCATGTTTCTTGCCGTTTCGGTCAGGCAGCGACTGGCGCTGCGTCGTCGTGGAGTTTGAGTCTTGCCGGCGGGAGATACCCCGTGTACGGCGAGTGGCTCACAAGCCAGGATGTCCAGCCCAGGCGAAGCGGCTCTTTTTGTCCCAGAACACTTGGCTTGAGCTCCCGCGCCTCAACGCGCAAAACCAACTCGACACCGACGTCCTGCTGGAGATATCGGCGAACCATCCATTTGACCAACTCATATTCCTCGCCACCCCGGAGCAGACGGCGCAGCCGACGCAGGGGCAAACCGGACAACGCAATGGAAATGCCGGCGCTCTGATCCCACACCCGGCGGCCCAACACCGCAGAACGCCCCAGGCGGGGCGCACGGTGCGCTCCGGAAGCGCTGAGGCGGGCGACATCACGGGGCTCCAGATACCGCCATCCGCCGCAGAACTGCTGGCCGCTGGCCGTCACCCCCAGGCGGTCTGACAGCATGGCCAGCAAGCCTGTCATCGATCTGGGCGCGCCGCCCATCAGGCCGGCATGCCGAAGCCAGGTGGTTTCGCCCATCGGCGCCCGGATCCCGGCCTTGAGGCCCAACGCACTCAGGGAATCCAGGCAGGCCGCCAGGGTGGAGGACTGAGGGGACTTCCAGTTCAGTCCCATGTGGTGCTTTTTACGGCTGCGGTACAAAAACGCCAGAAAGCGGTGGTTGAAAATGTCGAGGAAATCGGCCGTGGCATGGTCGCGGGCGGCCGTACGCTCCAGGACCATTTCGGTGAAAGGCAGCGGGAGCGGGCCCTGGGCACCGGCCAAAGACATCACCGCCGTTGACAGGGTATGGGCTTCGCCGTGCTGGCCGCCCGCGGCCACCCGGCTGACGTCACTGGGCTGGAACCCGAGGGACACCACCGAGCTCAGCCGAACCGATTCGGTCTGGCCGTCGCCCTTTCCCACAGGCGCCAATTCCGGCGACACCCGTTCCAGCAGGCTGACAGCCTGAAAAAGATTGAAGCCGTGCGGCCGGTCAAGCAAGCGCTTGACTAGAGCACCAGCTGGCGGCCGCTCATCGGTTCCCATTGTTTCCATACTTCATCGCCGCGATGCACCCCTAACTGAACAAATGAATTGACGGATGTGTACATGGCGAAGAAACGCGCCAGCACCGCAGACATCAGCAACTGCGATCCCCCGACAAACGCCTCCTCATCGAACTCAAGCGTGACCTCTGTTCCACGGCAGTAGCCACGCCAGGCGTCATTGCCCACCCGGCCTGTCACGCTGCGCGCCTGCAAACCCCGGATGCCGCGAATCTGCTCGTGGTCCCGTGTGCTGTCCGACGCGAACAATGTCAGCATTTCCCGCAGCTGATCCTTGCCCGTGGAGCCGTCCACCAGCGACTGGTGGTTGAGCGTCAGCAGCGACACCAGCCTCCAGAGGGTTTCGCTTCCCAAAGGGGGGTTTCTTTGCGAGGTCGGTTCGTACAAACATCGCACGGTGGCCGTATTGGATATGCCTTCGGCGACCATGCGCGCACCTATCGGCACCTGCTCCGCCAGCCGCCGGTTGGTACAAAGCAGGTTGGCAAACACCACCGGCTCGACGGGCGTCTTGAGGGTGTTGGCCTGGTCCACAAAAGACAGAAACACATCGGTCCCTGAAATGTCCTTGCGCAGGCTGTGTTCGCGGCGTGATGACCAGAAACTGGTCTGCTCGTCGGAGCGGATATGCCCCAGCGCCGAAAAACTGGGCACCAGGACAGGCCGTTCCGCATTGGGGTCGGACGCCGTCACCGACACAATGGAGTGCACCTCGGTCGTTGCCTCCCGTTGCCGGTCGGCCACCAAAAGATACTCGTAGTGCCGATGGTCCACCAGAATGGGTTCGCTGGTCTTGGGGAACAGGTTGACAACCGGCGTACAGCCCAGCCGGAAATTGTCGGCCGAGATGTTGCCCAGCCCCCGGGCCGGCTGGCCCAGGGTCAGTATCAAGTCGAACCGCTTGCACGAGCCCAGGCGCGCGCGAAGGTTGAGCACATCAAAAAAATGGAACTTGCGAGGAAAGGAAAAATACTCCTGCATCAGCCCATAGGCAGGCTGCGCGTTGCGCGGCAGGGGAAGAACATTTTCGTCCTCGGAATAACCGACTTCGCGCCAGGAGCCGTGAGGCAGGAATTGAGGCAGACCGCCTTCGGGCACGAGACTGGCGCTCACCACGTCTGCCACCAGAAATTCGTAAAGCGGCATGGTGGTCATCCAGTCGCCCTGGAGATGGAGACGCAGGCGATCAAGCTCCAGTTCCGAAAAATCGGTTTCCGGGCTGCATTCAAAGGTCAGGCGCAAGGTGGAGCCCCCCTCCAACGCGGCCCTGCTCACGCTCACCGGCCACAAAACGGTGTTCCAGGCCGTGCGAAAACGACACTGCTGGCCACCGGAAGCGCTGGCGTACAGCGCAGTGTGCTGCGGGATTTTGAAACCTGCGGTCACCTTGCCCTGCGCGGGATCCAGGTGGAACTGCGCCACCGTCATGGAGGGAACGGGCTGGATCAGGGAGGGGCACAAATTGTCCAGCAAGGCGGCAGCCACCTGCGGAAATTCGCGGTCCAGGTCCTGGTGCACCCGCGCCGCCAGGAAAGCCACCGACTCGATCAACCGCTCGGTATGCGGATCCAGCGACTCGGTCCCGTGCAGCGACAGCATGGACGCCACCTTGGGGTAGCGCTTGGCGAAGTTGGACCCCTGATCACGCAGGTAGACGAGTTCGCGCTTGTAGTACTGCAGCAGGTCGTTGTGCAAAATTTCGGCCACGTTCAGGCCGCCTTCGCGCGACTGCCTTGTCGCTGATCAAGCTGAAGCTCAAAATTCAATTGCCGCAACTTCAGCCCTATCGTCACCGTCCCGCCAATCAGCAGCGCCGCCGAACCGCCACCATGACCCGAAGGAAAGGCCTTGACGGTCACGTCCTTCAGGCGCGGCTCGAAATGCACGATGGCCTGCCTGATGGTGGCCTGGAGCAAATCGAGGTCCGGGTGGGAGGATGGGGAAAGGGAAGAAATATCAGGAATCCCGTAATCGAGGGCCGTGCCCGTGCTGTCCGAAAACTCAGAGGGCAGCAGCCGAGAACGCGTGTTCAGCAGTCGGGATAACTCCCGCCCGATGGACGCTTCCAGCTGCTCTGGGGTCAGTAGCTGTTGCCGACTGCCGTCAGCACCCTGCACCGACGACAGCCTGTCGAAAAGGGGGACTGGAGAGCCTCGGACAAGTTCCGACATGATGGCTTCTTCCCCCTAACGGAGCGGCTGACATCGGTGAAGATGCACGATGTATCAGGTAGGCGCGAGCGCCTTGCCCTCTTTCAGATCCCAGCCGAAAGGAGCAACACCCTTCTGGGTGGAATCAGGGTTCTGCTGCGTCATCTGCGACGTGATGGTCGTGAAGTTGATGCTGAAGCTTTCCTGGGGCAGGTCGCCGCCACCGGAGCCCGAGGTGCTGATGCCGGAAATCATGGCGTCACCAAGCACGTACTTGATGGTCGACATGACCTTGGCGCCCTCGATGCGGGTGACCGAAACCGTTGCGGTGCCAAGCTTCAGGTTGCCGGCACAAGCCTGGTACAGGCCTGGCGACGAGGAGTCCAGCGTTTTGGTGAAGTTCATTTCCGAGAACTGCGGGCCATCGGAAGTACGTTCCGTGTTCCCGGGCCGCGAGGTCAGGGACTGGCTCAGGCCATGACTGAAGGAGTCCAGGATGATCTGATCCTTGTAGGGGTCTTCAGTGCAGTTGCCCTTGATGGAATCAATTTTGAGATAAATCATGAATCACTCCGTAGATAAAACCATGTAACGGGGGCCCGGGCAAACTGACCGGGCCCCGCTTTTTTTTTGACTAGCGAACCATGCCCCGCATCAAGCAGCAGCGGCCGGCAATTCAGCCACCAGGCGAATCGAAGCGGTGAGCTCTTCCATCTGGAAATGCGGCTTGAGGAAACAAGTGGCCTGGTATGCACCGGGCTTGCCTGCAACATCCGTCACGTCGATGCGTGCCGCGCCCAGCGGGAAACGGGCTTTCATTTCCTGGGGAGCCGAATCGTTGAGGAGCACATAGTCCGCAATCCAGTTGTTCAGGAAGGTTTCAACCTGGCCGCGGGACTGGAAACTGCCGATCTTGTCACGCATGATGACCTTGATGTAGTGCGCGAACCGGGAAGCCGCCAGAACGTAGGGCAGGCGAGCCGACAGTTGTGCATTGGCGTTGGCCGCATCCTTGTTGTACAGCTTGGGCTTGTTCACGGTCTGGCCACCGAAGAAGGAAGCAAAGTCGGAACCCTTGGAGTTCACGATGGCGATGAAACCCAGATCATTCAATTCCTTTTCGCGGCGGTCCGTGATCAGCACCTCGGTCGGGCACTTCAGCGCAACATCACCTTCGTCGGTTTTGAAGGCATGGGCCGTCATGCCCGTCACCTTGCCACCGCCTTCCACGCCGCGGATCGCGGTGGACCAGCCGTACTTGGCATAAGCATCGGTGATGCGCAAACCCAGCTGGTACGCAGAGTTGGCCCACAGGTATTTGGAGTGGTCCTTGCCATCGACGTCTTCCTCGAAGTTGAAGTTGTCGACAGGAATCGTCTTGGCACCGTAAGGCAGGCGCGCCGCATAACTCGGCAGCACCAGCGAGACATAACGCGAATCTTCCGAGTCGCGGAACCCGCGCCAGGTGGCCAATTCGGCGCTTTCGAAGATTTTCGACATGTCGCGCGGAACACCCAGTTCCGTGAACGACTTCATGTCAAACATAGCCGGCGCGGCAGCGGCGATAAAGGGCGCGTGGGCTGCTGCCGCCACCTTGGACATGCGCTGGAGCAGCGCCATGTCCTGGGGATGACGGCCGAAAGTGTAGTCGCCGATCAGCACCGAGTAGGGGTGGCCGCCGAAGGTGCCGTATTCTTCCTCGTAGATTTTCTTGAACAGCACACTCATGTCGTGGTCGACAGCGGACTCGAGGTCCTTGAGCAGCTCTTTTTTTGTCACATTGAGCAAGCGCAACTTGAGGCGGCTGCTGGTTTCGGTACCGAAGACCATGTCATGCAGACCTCGCCAGGAGGCCTCGAGCGCCTGGAATGCAGGGTCGTGCATGATCTCGTTGAGCTGGTCGGACAGGAGCTTGTCGATTTCCGCAACACGCTCGTTGATCATCGCAACCACGCCCTTGTCCGGGCTGGCTTTCATGCCTTCGTCCAGGATTTGCGAAGCAAACTGACCAATCAGCTTCTTGGCATAGGTTCCCTGCGACGGCTCGACCGCCATGTTGCCTTCAACAATGATGCGGTCAAGAAGACCCAGTTCACTGGTCTCGCTGGTGGCAGCGCCCGCTGCGCCGCCCGCTTCTGATTTCTTAGTAGCCATATCAATCACCGTTCCAAAAAATGAGGCGTGTGCCGTGGCACAGACCGGGATGGTTGCTTATGCTGCCGGGGTTTCGGCGGCTGGAGCCTCTGCTGCATCGGCGCCTGCGTTGGCTTCGGTCTGCAGTGTTTTGAGCTCCTCGGTGCTCTGGACGATGTTCTCCAGCAGGGAGTCGAGTTCATCGTTGCCGTCCAGCTTGGCCAGCAGGTCGCGCAGTTGCTGGCGCGCTTCAAGCAGCTTGGCCAGGCGCGGCACCTGTTTGACGATGGCTTCAGGATGGAAGTCGTCGAACTCCTTAAAGTTCAACTCGACCTTGATGTTGCCTTCGCCTTTCATGGCATCGGGGACCGACAGGTCCAGGCGAGGGGCGATTTTCCCCATGATTTCGTTGAAGTTGTCGCGGTCGATTTCCACCAGTCGGCGATCCTTCAGCTTGGGAAGCGGCATCGCCGGCTGGCCCGACAGGTCGGCGAGCAAGCCAACCACCATGGGCAACTCTTTTTTCTCGACCGCGTCTCCGATTTCCACATCGTATGTAATTTGAACGCGCGGGGGCCGGTTGCGGCCCACCCACTTTTGCAAACTGTCAGACATAACTTCCCCTCGAAAAAGGTTGATAACAATGCAGCAAGGCGTCGCGACAAGAAGCGAAAGGGAACCCGGGTCACAACTCTTACATTTGCAGGTTTTTACAATATAAAACTTGGCCTAGCAATAAGTAATTTCTACTGCCGTTGCGAATTCTGCACATGGGCATGACGCGCTGATGACGTCGCAATCGTCATCCCGCGGGAGCGTATTTTGAGCATTTCCTGTGCTCAAAGGTTACTTTTGTGCCAAGCTAGTGATTAAGTTACAAAAGTCGTGGCCTTACTTCCGCCCCGCCCGGGACACCCCCTCCGCTCCTGTCCCAGGAGCGCATACTGCTCGCCACATCATGGCCGGCCGTGGCCTCGGCGCCTGAGACAAGTGCGGCATCCGGGCATCGGCATGTGCCGGGAAGTCGCCATCACGAAAGGAAAAGTCATGGACAAGCTGGACAGCCTGCAGTCTGAAATTTCGAGCCTTCGCATGGTGGTGGCCATCGACTCGGCCATGTTGTTGTCCGTGATGCGGCGCATGAACGCCGACCAGCTGGCCATGGCCTCCAGGGACTTTCTCGAGGTTTGCGAGGGCCTGAGCATCAAGGCACTTTTTTCGGAAATGGACGACCACTCGATTCAGTCAGCGCAAAAACGCCGCGACTGGTGGATTGGACTGGTCGCCGAAGTGGTCGCCAATGAAGCTGTAGGCGACACCCCGCCGCCATCCGGGTCCACAACGGACGCTTCCCCGTCCTGAGCCTTGCGATTGTCTGCATAATCTGCGGCCAACCACGGCCGGAGCGCAGGAAGACACTTACCCCATGAACCAGATCGAGGCCGAAGCCGCGTTCAAGCAGGCCATTGCGTTTCAGCAGCAAGGGCAGATCGACCCGGCACAAGTGCTGTATGAGCAGATTCTGGCGGTGCATCGCAACCACCACCATGCGCTTCATCTGCTGGGCGTGATCATGAGCCAGAAGGGCAATCAGTTCTACGCAAGACGGTTGATCGAATCCAGTTTGTCGCTGGCACCGGGCGATGCCGACGCGCTGGCCAATCTCGGACAGGTCTGCTTTTACCTGGGGCTGCACGAGCAGGCCCTGCAGCGCTGCGACGAGTCCCTCGCGATCCAGCCGGACAATGCCCGGTGCCATCTCACGCGGGGCAAGGCATTGCGCTTTCTTGCACGTTATGAGGACGCCTTGCCCGCGCTGGACAATGCCATTCGGCTCCAGCCCGAACTGGCGGAAGCCTTGATCCACCGTGGCTTCTGCCTGCACAACCTCCAGCGCCTGGAAGCGGCGCTGGCCGACTACAACGCGGCCCTGCAGCTGCGACCGGACAACCCGGAAGTCCTCAACAACCGCGGCCATGCCCTGTTTGCACTGGAGCGGCAGCAGGAGGCCGTCGACAGCATTGAAAGGGCGCTGCAGATCGCTCCAGACTTTCCGGAAGCTTATTACCACCGGGGCCTGACGTTCCAGCATGAAAACCGTTTTGAGGAGGCGCTGGCCTGTTACGCCCGGGCCGTGCAACTCAAGGGCGACTACGAACAGGCGCTGGTGCGGCAGGCTTTTGTCATGCACAAGCTGAAGAAGCTGCCGCAGGATTGCATCGCCGTGCTGGACCGGGCATTGCGTTTCAAGCCCGACGATGCATCCACGCTGGCCACCCGCGCCGGCCTGCTGGCCGGGCTGAAAATCCTGGACCAGGCGCTTCGGGATTACGACCGCGCCATCGAACTCGAGCCGGCCAACCCGAAGACCCACGCGGACCGCGGCGAAACGCTGCTGATGCTCAAGCGCCCCTCAGAAGCGGCCGACGCCTTCCGGCGCGCGCTGGAGCTCGGTGGCGACCAGGCCGAACTGGGCTACGCGCTGGCCTCACTGGGCGCCGACGCCACGCCCGCCACGGCGCCCAGCAACTATGTCGTCACCCTGTTCGACTGGTACGCCGACCACTTCGACGACCACTTGCAGGGACGCCTGAAGTACCGCACCCCCGCCCTGCTCTGCGAACAGATCTTCCGGCTTGATCCGCCATCCGGCCTGGATGTGCTGGACCTGGGTTGCGGCACGGGCCTGTGCGGGCCGCTGCTCAAGCCGCTGGCGCGCAGCATGACCGGTGTCGACCTGTCGCCAAAGATGCTCGAGATGGCGCGCCAGCGCGGGCTCTACGACGAGCTTGTTTGCAGCGACCTCACCGACTTCCTGCAGCCTCACACCGCCCGCTTCGACCTCGTGGTGTCCACCGATGTGTTTATTTATGTCGGTGCACTTGAAGCGGTTTTTGCGGCCACCCGCAAGGCGGTCCGTCCAGGCAGCCTGTTTGCTTTCTCCTTCGAGACCAGCGACGAGCAGGATCTGGTGTTGCGACCGACACGCCGCTACGCGCATTCGGTGGCCTACATTCGCCGGCTGGCCGGCGCCCACGGGTTCGACGTGCTCAGCCTGGAGCCCAGCGTGATCAGGGAAGAAGGCGGCAAGGATCTGGACGGTTTTCTTGCCGTGCTGCGCGCGTGCTGAGCACTCGACTGCGCTCTGGTTTTGATAGCGACTTACGCTAGCCAGGTATGGGCTAAAGGCCAATTTGCCTCATAGGCTGGGCTCATCCCACCTGCTGCAGGCGCGGAGCCTCGCCCGCCCCCAAGCGTGATTCTCATGAAAAAGCCCCTGACTCCGTTGGGAATCAAGGGCTTGCGCATCTGGTGGCCTGGGGCGGAATCGAACCACCGACACAAGGATTTTCAATCCTCTGCTCTACCGACTGAGCTACCGGGCCTGAGCCTAAGATTATATATCAGGCCGCGCGCTTGCCGCGGGTCAGGTCGACGCCCAGTTGTTTGAGTTTGCGGTACAGGTGGGTACGCTCCAGGCCGGTCTTTTCGGCCACGCGGGTCATTGAGCCGCCTTCCTTGGCCAGATGGAATTCAAAGTAGGCCTTTTCAAATTCATCACGCGCATCACGCAGCGGCTTTTCGAGCAGGAAGCTTTGTGTCGCCTGGGGACCGAGTTCGACCACCGCCACCGCCACACCGCCCGTCATCGCCGCTTCCACCGTCAGGTCGGCCGCATGCAGCACCGCGGCCTGCGGGACCAGCGGCTTGCGCCCCGCGGCCTTGACCAGGCCCTGCTCGACAGCCTTGAGCAGCTTTTGCAGGGTGATGGGTTTTTCGAGAAAGGCCATCGCGCCGATTTTGGTGGCCTCCACCGCCGTGTCGATGGTGGCGTGGCCACTCATCATGATCACCGGCATGGTCAACATGCCGCTGGACGACCATTCCTTGAGCAGGGTAACGCCATCGGTGTCGGGCATCCAGATGTCCAGCAGTACCAGATCGGGGCGGGCCCGTCCGCGCGCGGCGCGGGCCTGGGCGGCGTTTTCAGCAAGTTCGACCTGATGGCCTTCGTCGTTGAGAATTTCCGACAGCAGGTCGCGTATGCCCAGCTCGTCGTCAACCACCAAAATATTTGCCATGATGAATCGCTATCCCTAACCAGCAGTTATCGGTCCTGCGGTAGCGCTGCAATCCGCGCTCGCAAGTGTTGTTAAGTCACAACCGCGAATGATAACGATACTTGGGCGCCCTGCACGACGTCATCAACCACCCGATTTGAAATATCGATGCGGGCGCCGTGTTCGTCGGCAATTTTTTTGACCACCGCCAGGCCCAGCCCGGTGCCCTTGACCTTGGTCGTGACGTAGGGCTCAAACGCCCGTTTCAGGATGTGTTCGGGGAAGCCGGTGCCGTTGTCGCGCACTGTCAGGCGCACCCGGCGCGAGGCCGGCGAGTACTCGGTCTTGAGCGTGACCAGTGCCGTGCGCCCGGCCGGCAGCCCTTCCTGCGCGTCCTGGGCGTTTTGCAACAAGTTGTGAATAACCTGCCGAATCTGTTGTGAATCCGCCTTGATGTCGGGGCAACCGGGCTCGAGCTCGGTCTGCACCGGCACCACGGCGTTGTCGCTGGCGTAGAGCTGGATCACGTCGTTGACCAGCGCGTTGAGGTCCACCGGCTTGAGCTCGGCGGCGGGCAGGCGCGCGTAGTCACGGAACTCATTGACCAGCCGCTTCATGGCATCGACCTGGTCGACGATGGTCTTCACCGACTTGGTCAGCAGGATCTGCTCGGGCTCGCCCACCTTGCCGGTGAGCTTCATTTCCAGCCGTTCGGCCGACAGCTGGATCGGTGTCAGCGGGTTCTTGATTTCATGCGCAAGGCGCCGTGCCACTTCACCCCAGGCCTGGGCGCGCTGGGCCGACACCATCTCGGACACGTCGTCGAACACCAGCAGGCATTCGTTGCCGGGCATCTTGGCGCCACGGGCAATCAGCGTGATGGCATTGTCGGGTGTACCCGGCTGCGCCGCGTTGAGCTCGAAGGACTGCTGCCAGTGCTCGATGCCGTGCAGGGTGTTCTCGCCGAAATAGGTGTCGAACTGGGCTTGCACGCCTTGCGCAAAGGCCGCCAGTCCGGGCACCTCGCTCAGGGGCTGGCCGTGGTGCGCGGCCAGCGGCACACGCAGGATGCGCGTGGCGCCCGGGTTGCTGGTCTGGATGCGCCCGTGCAGATCGAGCACCATGACACCCGCCGTCAGGTTGTCCAGAATGGTCTGCAGGTTGGCGCGGGCAGCATCGACCTGGTCCATGCTTTTCTGGACGGCGCCGCGCGCATCGGCGAGCTGCTGGGTCATGTCGGCAAACGAGCGGGTCAACCCGCCCAGCTCGTCCTTGCCCTGCAGTGCAGCCTTGGGTGTCAAGTCGCCCTGCGCGACCTGCTTGACGCCTTCGGCGAGCACCAGCAGTGGGCGGGCCAGCTGGTTGCCCAGCACCACGGCCAGCAGCACCGCGCCGAACACCGCCAGGAACAGGCTGAGCGTGAGTGTGCCTATGTACATCTTGCGCAGGCCGCCGCGGGCCAGCGCACGCTCCTGGTACTCGCGGTTGGCCTCTTGTACCGCAATGGCGTTGGCCACCAGGCTCGCCGGCAACAACTCGGTCACCTGCAGGAAACGGCTCTCGCCGAACAGGCCCACACCGGGGCTGTTGACCAGGGCCAGCGCCTTGATGCGGGGCGCGCTGCTGGCGTCACCGGCGGCGCCAGGCGCCGCAGGCGCAACCGGCTCGGCGCCGCCCGCCTCTGCGGCGGGCAGGGCCACCTCGTCCAGTCCCTCGATCTGCGTCGCCACGCGCTGCGTACGCGCATTGCGCAGCAATTGCCCGGGCGGGCGCTCCGGCTTGATCGAATAACGCGAATCGCCGGCGCTGGCAATCATCTGGCCGGAGGCAGTCCACAACACCACGTCGCTGACCGCGAGCTGGTCGCGCAGGCGTTCCAGCGCCAGCCCGGCGGTGGCATCGGGCGTCTGCGCGAGCTGGCCTGCGGCCACCCGGGTTTTGTTGGCCAGCTCCCCCGCCAGGGTGTCCAGCGTGACGCGGCCCAGGTTCAGGCCCGCGTCCAGCGCGCCTTCGACCTTCACATCGAACCAGCTTTCGATGGAACGCGAGACGAACTGGTAGGACACGACGTAAATCATCATGCCCGGCATCAGGCCCACGAGTGCAAAAATGGCAGCCAGCTTGACCAGCAGCCGGCTGCCGAACTTTCCCTTGCGCAAACGCAGGAACAGGCGAAGCACGATCCAGCCGATCACCAGCAGCAACAGACCGGCAACCGCCACGTTCAGCCCGAACAGCAGCACGTAATTGCGTTCGTAGAGCTCGCGGTTGCCGGTGGCCTGGGTCAGCAGGAACATCAGCACCAGCCCCAGTGCCGCCATCACCCCCACACCGACGCCGACGGTCCAGCGGAAGGCCGGGCTGCTTTTGAGCGACGACACCTGCCGCTGGAGGCTCACTTCTGCGCCTCTTTGGCCGCTTCCCTGGCGGGATCGGGCGCCAGCGACATGTCGCGGATCGGCTCGGGGACCAGTTGCCGGCTGTCCTCGACGGCAATGGTCCAGTCACGCTGGCCCGCCACACCGATCTGGAAAGGGCGCGGCAGCTGCGACAGGTCCAGCCGGAAACGGAACTCGACGTTGTGCCGGGAGGCGGCGTCGATTTCGGCAGCATCGGCAATGCGCCAGCGCGAGATGCGCTGGATCGCGGCCATGGCCTCGGACAGGGTGTCGTAGTTCTGGCTCAGGGAGGCCCGCAGGCCCGTCACGCTGATCGCGCCGGGCAGGATGTTCAGGCGCCAGCGCCGGGTCAGCGGCTGGTAAGCCAGGCGCATGGTGCGGGTGGCGGTGGTGATGCGTTTGTCATACCAGTACCAGCGGTCGCGGTAGATGTCGGCCTCGGCCACAAAAAACATGGGGATGCCCTTGAGCAGGGCATCCTCGACGACCATCGGCAATTCGAAGCGGACGGTCGCGGACAGGTAGACCGACTCTTCGGAGCGTTCCATGCGGAGCTGCGTGACTTCGGCCGCCTGCACGGCAGGGCCGGCACACACCATCACCAAAAACGCCAGCATCCCCCGCAGCAGGTAGTCACATGCTGCGTTTTTCAAAAACTGCGTAATAAAAGCCGTCGTGGTCACCCTTCAAATTGTCCGGGAAGACCGTCTCCCCCACGCCACTTTGGGGCAGCAAATGACCCGGCGATGGCATGAAATGGGCGTCTTTGTGGTGCGTAACAAACGTTTGCGCCTGCTGCTCGCCTTCGGCCCGAAAAACCGAGCAGGTGCAGTAGAGCAGGCGCCCACCGGGTTTGAGCAGCGGCCACAAGGCCTCCAGCAGTTGCCTTTGCAGGGCCGCGAGTTGCGCAATGTCGCTGGGCCGGCGCAACCAGCGCACGTCCGGGTGCCGGCGCACAATGCCCGAGGCCGTGCACGGCGCGTCCAGCAGGATGCCGTCGTAGGGCTGACCGTCCCACCAGGCGTCCGGGCGTGCGGCATCACCCACACGCACATCCGCCTGCAGACCGAGGCGCTGCAGGTTCTGCCGGATGCGTTCGCAGCGGCGCGCGTCGATGTCGATCGCCGTGACGTCGGCATCGGCCAGTTCGAGCAGGTGGGCCGTCTTGCCGCCCGGCGCGGCGCAGGCGTCCAGCAGCCGCAAGCGGCCACCGGGGCGTGCCTCCAGGCCGTCCAGCAACAGGGGGGCGGCCAGTTGCGCCGCCGCGTCCTGCACGGAAAAATGCCCTTCAGCGTAGCCGGGCAGCGAAGGAACCGGCTGGGCACTCGCCAATACGAGACCCTGCGCGCCGGACAGGGATGCTCCTGTATTGATAGCTGCCAACGCTTGCTGGTAAAGGGCTGGCGTCGTTTTTCTTTGATTGATCCGGAGGGTCAGCGGGGCCCGGCTGTTGTTGGCCCGCAAAATGGCCTGCCACTGCGCCGGATGGTCCTTGCGCAAGCGGTCTATCCACCACTGCGGATGGTTCCAGACGGCTTGCGGATGTTTTTCCGTATCTGCCACCAGCGACTCCCGATCGCGCAGGAAACGGCGCAGGCAGCCGTTGATGAAACTGGCCTGGTGGCGCGTGTCCTCGCTGCGTTTGGCGGCTTCCACCGCCTGATCGACCAGCGTGTGCGCCGTGTAAGGCGCGCCTTCTTCCGTCCAGACCAGCGCCAGCGCCACGCAGAGCAGCGCGTCGGCCTCGGGCGGCGGCGGCCGGCTGGCCAGTCGCTGGCGCAGGGCCTCGGCACGTCCGAGCTGGCGCAGGGCGTGAAAGCCGAGCGCCTGCACGCCGGGCCGGATCGCGGCATCCACGTCTTCAAGGGCGGCCGTCATCGAGCGGCCCGAACGCACAGCCATCAGTAAAAAAGCAGCCCCCTGCAGCTGACGCCACAAGGGAATTTGGGTGGAGGTGTCTTGCATGGAACTCAGGAACGCCGTCGGAAATCGTCGGGCCAACCCCTATTAGACCAGTCACGGCGCGCACAGATACGCCGTATTGCAAGCAGGGGCCGCGGGGCCGGCTGCTAAGCTGCCTGAGCAGGTTTGGACAGGCATCAGCAGCGAAGCCTCCGGCGGGCGGCGGCCTGCAAGGTGCAGGGCGCTACACGCAGTGAGCTACCGTGGGGGCCAAATCAAACCAGGGTGTCGGCCCAGATGTTGCTCGCCCAGTTCAGCGCATACGTGCCTTCGAGTTCGGACGGGGCGGTGCTGACGCCGCCGGAGCCCGCCACCGTCTTGAAGGTTTTCTCTGCGGCGACGTATTCGTGGACACTGGCCACATGGATGACGTTCTTGTTGTCCACGAAGCTGTAGCAGGTGTTGGTCAGCATGGGTGCAGGGTTGATCTCCCAGCCCGACAGCTGCGCCACGATGGCGGCGGCTGCGACCTTGCCATGGCTGTTGGCCATGTGGCCGCTTTTGGGCATGGCCGGCGCGATCTGTATCGAGTCACCGAGCACAAACACGTCTTTCGCGGCGGTGGACTCGAAGCTCTGGTAGTTGACGCCGCACCAGCGGTTGTTGGCCATGTTGTTCAGGCCGGTCTGCACCGCAATGGCACCGGCTCGCATGGACGGCAACACGTTGAGCACATTGGCCTTGACGTCTTCCTGCACGTCGAACTTGACCACGCCGGATCTGGCATCGACCGCCGTGGCCTTGTGCTGGCCGCGGTATTCGATGATGCCCTTGTACTGCTCGGCCCAGACCTTCTTGAACAGCGGTCCCTTGGAGGTCACATCCGGATTGGCATCGAGGATCAGCACCTTGCTGCGCGGCTTGAAAGCCTTGAAATAACCGGCGATGACCGAAGCACGCTCGTACGGTCCGGGCGGGCAGCGGTACGGCGCTTCAGGAATCGTGATCGCGTACACACCGCCATCGGGCATGGCCTCGAGTTGCCTGCGCAGCGCCACGGTTTCGGGCCCGGCTTTCCAGGCCTGCAGGATCTGGCCGGCGGCCTGCGCCTGCTGCAGGCCCTCGATGCTGCTGTAGACCAGGTCGATGCCCGGCGAGACCACCAGCTTGTCATAGGCGATGGTGGCGCCGCCGGCAAGCGTGACCGTCCGTCTGGCGGTGTCGATCGCGCTGGCCATGTCCCTGACCACCGTGACACCGTGATTCTTGCTGAGACCGGTGTAGGCCGTGGTGATGTCGCCGATCTGCTTGCTGCCGCCGAGGACCAGGTTGGAGATCGGGCAGGAGACAAATGCCGCCTGCGGTTCGATCAGCACCACATCGATCTTGTAGTCCGACAGCAGCCGCACATACTTGGCGGCGGTGGCGCCGCCGTAGCCGCCACCGATGACCACAACTTTGGCTTTCGAAGGGACCGAGGTGGTGGCGCAGGCGGTCAGGCCGAGCAGGCTCAGGGCGGCGGAAGACTGGAGGAAAGAGCGTCTTTGCATGAATGTTCTCCCTTACTTTTTCTGCGCGGCAAAGTAGCCGGCCAGAATGTCGATCTGCGCGTCGCTGTAGCCCTTGCTGATCTGGTGCATCACGGTGGCCGGCCGCGTGCCGGTCTTGAAGGCCTTCATCTGTGCCGCCAGGTAGTTCTTGTCCATGCCGGCCAGGGGCAGCACCATGGAGCCCTGGACCGCGCGGCCGTCCGTTCCATGGCAATTGGCGCAAGTGGCCGCCAGGCTGCGGGTATACAGCGCCTGGGCCGACGCACTCTGGGCGTGGCCCGAGGATGACGCCGCCAGCGCGCACAGCGCCAGCGTGGCGGTTGAAAAATGGATCTTCATGACGTTCCTCACAGTTGCTACAGGGCCCAATTTAGCGCGCCACGCGGCGCGGGCCATAGGGAGTATCCAGTACACAGCAGCTGTGCGCGCGGCCGGCGGTTCGAATCTTTTGTGATGTGCTTATTCGCTGGCGCTTCACAACATGGCGCCGGGTTGCGTCGGCGCCAGCGCATCGTGCGCGGCGGGCTCGGGCTCGGGAGGCAGCGCCGGCATGGCCCGTCCATAGATGCGGCGGATGCGTTCGGCCAGCGGCGGATGCGAGTCCAGCCAGTGCGTGCCGGCCTGCTGGCCGACCAGCAGCATGTGCTGAACCGCGGGGTGAAAGCCCCGGGTCGCACCTGAGCCCTGCCCGCCGGCCACCTTGCGCAAAACGCCGCCCAGACCGTCCTTGCTGCGCGTGAACTGCACCGCCCGTGCATCGGCCAGAAACTCGCGCTGGCGGGATACTGCCGCCTTCAGCGCCCGGCCCGCGACCCAGCCCAGAAAACCGGCCGCCATGATGGCCAGGCCGGGCAGCGCCAGCGCCGATCGCCGTTCGTTTGCATCGCGCTCACACATGCCTGCGCCCAGGTTGAAAATCATCTCCAGGCCAAACACCATGCCGGCCAGGCGCATGTTCAGCCGGGTGTCGCCTTCACGGATATGGCTCAACTCATGCGCCACCAGTCCCTGCAGCTCGTCACGCGTCAAGCCATCCAGCGCGCCGCGGGTCACGGCGATCACCGAGTCTTCCTCGTCCCAGCCGGCGGCAAACGCATTGATGCTTTCGACACGTTCGAGCACCATGACCTGCGGTGTGCGCATGCTGGCGGCAATCGCCAGTTCCGCGGCGATGTTGCACAGCTTCTGCTCGTCAAAACGGCTGGCCGGCCAGGCTTCGCGCGCGCCGGCGCGGCGCGCCAGCTTTTCGCCGCCGCCTTCGAGGCTGGAGGTTTCCAGCCACCAGCCACCCAGCACAAACACCAGGGTCATGACGGTGTTGACAGTGAAGAAGTAAGCGGGATAGCCGCTGAAGCCCGGCGTCACCAGCCGCCAGGTCAAGGCGAGCGCACCATTGATGCCCAGCACCAGCAACAGCACCGCCAGCGCGAACAGCAGCAGCAATTTGCGGGTCTCCGCGCGCGCCCGGCCCTGTTGCTCGAAAAAACGCATGGCTGACGAAAAACAGGCAGCTACATCTGGATGCGCACAGCCTGCCGTTCGACGGCGCTTTCGGTGGCCTGCAACATGGCGGCCGACGCAAAGCCGAACAGGCGCGCGACCAGCAGGGCAGGAAACTGCGCCTGCGCGTTGTTGTAGTCGAGCACGCAATCGTTGTAGGCCTGGCGCGCAAACGCCACCTTGTTTTCGGTGCTTGTGAGCTCTTCGCTGAGTTCGCGGATGGTCTCGTCCGCCTTGAGTTCGGGATAGGCTTCGTTCAGGGCGAACAGCCGGTCCAGGCTGCCGGTCAGCGCCTGCTCGGCCACTGCCAGCGCCAAAACCTCGGGCGCATGGGTGGGCCGGCTGCGCGCCGCGTCACTGGCGGCGCGTGCCTGGTTGCGCGCGGCAATCACGGCCTCCAGCGTTTCACGCTCATGCAGCAGGTACTTTTTGGCGGCCTCCACGAGGTTGGGAACCAGGTCGTAGCGGCGCTTGAGCTGGACATCGATCTGGCCAAACGCGTTGGCAATCAGGTTTTTCAGGCGCACCAGCCGGTTGTAGGCGCCGACGGCCCAAAACAGCAGCAAGGCAAACACGGCAATCAGGATCAGGGACTGGGTGGACATGGCGACTTCTCTCCAGATGCAGCGACAGTGCTGCGGCCGTCAGGCGGCATCGCGACTGTAGCCGACAAGCCCGGGCGCTGTACAGCGTGCACGTGTCGAGCGCAGCCTGGTTCATGACCGTCCTTCGCGCTTCTGAATGAAAAACGCCCCAGGCCCTTTGTTCAAGGGCGTGGGGCGCTCCGCTTTTTATAGCGTCAAAAAGCAGCAATTACTCGCTGGCAGCACCTTCGCTGCTCTGCTCGGGCAGGGCTTCCAGCTCGGCCGCTTCGGCTTCGGCGATGGCGCGGCGCTCGGCGTCGTCCATCTGGTCCTTGGCCTTGCGCGCCTCGTGGTAGGCCATGCCGGTACCCGCCGGGATCAGGCGGCCGACGATCACGTTCTCTTTCAGGCCGCGCAACTCGTCGCGCTTGCCCATGATGGCAGCCTCGGTGAGCACGCGGGTGGTTTCCTGGAAGGAAGCCGCGGAGATGAACGAATCGGTCGACAGCGATGCCTTGGTGATACCGAGCAGCAGGTTGCTGAAGGTCGCAGGGATCTTGGCTTCCGCGCGCAGTGCGTCGTTGGCGTCCAGGATGACCGAACGCTCGACCTGCTCACCGGCGATGTAGCTGGAGTCACCCACGCTTTCGACAACCACGCGGCGCAGCATCTGGCGAACAATCACTTCGATGTGCTTGTCGTTGATCTTCACGCCCTGCAGGCGGTAAACGTCCTGCACTTCGTCGACGATGTAGCGGGCCAGCTCTTCCATGCCCAGCAGGCGCAGGATGTCCTGCGGATCGGCCGGGCCGTCCACGATGGACTCGCCCTTGTTCACGACCTGGCCTTCGTGCACCAGGATGTTTTTCTCTTTCGGGACCAGGTCTTCCCAGACCTTGCCTTCAGGGTCCGTGATCTGCAGGCGGATCTTGCCTTTGGTTTCCTTGCCGAAGGACACGGTACCGGTCATCTCTGCCAGCGTGCCCTTGTCTTTCGGCGTACGGGCTTCAAACAACTCGGCGACACGCGGCAAACCGCCGGTGATGTCACGGGTCTTCTGGCCTTCGATCGGGATACGCGCCAGCACTTCGCCGGGGCCCACATCCTGACCGTCACGCACCTGAACCAGCGCGCCAATCTGGAAGCCAATCGTCACCGAGTGATCGGTGCCGGGGATCTTGACTTCGCTGCCCGACGCATCGATCAGCTTGACTTGCGGGCGAACCACCTTGGTCACACCGCGACGCTTTGGATCAATCACCACCAGGGTGGACAGACCCGTCACATCGTCAACCTGACGCGCAACCGTGACGCCTTCTTCGACGTTCTCGAACACCACCTTGCCGGCGAATTCGGTAATGATCGGACGCGTCAGCGGATCCCAGTTGGCCAGAATGGCGCCAGCCTTGATTTGCTGGTCGGCCTTCACGGCCAGCGTGGCGCCATACGGCACCTTGTGGCGCTCGCGCTCGCGGCCGTGCTCGTCATGAATGACGATCTCGCCGGAGCGTGCAATCACGACCAGGTCGCCCTTGCTGTTGGTGACATAACGCATCGGTGCGTTGAAACCGATCACGCCGTTGGACTTGGCTTCGACGCTCGACGCAATGGCCGCCCGCGATGCCGCACCACCGATGTGGAAGGTACGCATCGTCAGCTGCGTGCCGGGCTCACCGATCGACTGGGCGGCGATGACGCCGACCGCTTCGCCGAGCTCTATGAGCTGACCGGTCGCCAGCGACCGCCCGTCGCACAGCTAGCACACGCCTAACTCCGCCTGGCACGTGAGCGGGG
>JAUXPP010000071.1 GCA_030683705.1 Polaromonas sp.
AAAGCTCGATGTGGACGAGGAAATCGCCGACATCCTGATCTCCGAAGGCTTCACCAGCCTCGAGGAAGTGGCCTATGTGCCGATCCAGGAAATGCTGGAAATCGAGTCCTTCGATGAAGACACCGTCACCGAGCTGCGCACCCGCGCCAAGGATGCGCTGCTGACCATGGAAATCGCCAAGGAAGAAAATGCCGAGGGCGTCTCGCAGAACCTGCGCGATGTCGAAGGCCTCACGCCCGAGCTGATCGCCAAGCTCACCGAGGCCGGCGTCGCCACCCGTGACGACCTGGCCGACCTGGCTGTGGACGAACTCACCGATATCACCGGCCAGTCCGAGGACGAGGCCAAGGCCCTGATCATGACCGCGCGCGCCCATTGGTTTACCGATGAGGCTGCCGAGCCTGCCGACGCTGCTGAGCCTGCCGATGCAGACCTCGCGTCCAAAGAGCAATGATCATGGAGGCCAGCAGGAAAAAAACATATGTCCAGTACCACTACCGTCGCTGAATTCGCAGCTGAACTGAATAAACCCACCGCCACACTGATCGAGCAATTGACCAGTGCCGGTGTTGCCAAGGCGCAGCCCACCGACCCGATCTCGGAGGCCGACAAGCAGAAGCTGCTGAGCTACCTGCAGGCCAGCCACGGCACCGCCACGTCCGAGCGCAAGAAAATCACGCTGGTCAAGAAATCCACCAGCGAAATCAAGCAGGCCGACGCCACCGGGCGTGCCCGCACGATCCAGGTCGAAGTCCGCAAAAAACGCACCTTCATCAAGCGTGACGAGGGCTCCGAGCCGGTCGTCGAAGAGGTGACTGCAGCCGCTGCCGCGCCGCAGGCACCGTCGGTCGAGGAGGCCGAGCTGGTCCGCCGCGAGGAAGAAGCCAGCCGCCATGCCGAACTGCTGCGCCGCCAGGAAGAAGAACTGACGGAAAAACGCCGCCTGCGTGAAGAGCAGGATGCCAAGGACCAGGCCCGCGAGCAGCAGGAACGAGACGCCGCCGAGCAGAGCGCGCAAGCCGCTGCTGCCCAGGCCGCGGAAGCTGCCAGCAAGGCCAAGCCTGCCAGCAAAGCTGCCGCCAAGGCGGTGGCTGCCGAAGCACCGGCCGCCGATGACACGGCTGCCGCCGAAAAAGCCGCGGCCAAGGCTGCCGAAGCCAGCGCTGCCCAGGCCGCCGCCAAGGCCAAGGCGACTGCAGAATTCCAGGCCGACGCCGTCAAGGCCCAGGACCTGCAGGACCGCCGCAAGAAAGCCGAAGCGGAAGCTGCCGGCATCCGCGCCATGATGAACGCGCCCAAGCGCGTGCTGGTGCCGCATGTCGACCCGAAAGCCGCCATCAAGGGCACGCTGCACAAGCCGGCCGTGGTGCCGGGCGCCGCCAAACCGGCCGCCGCAGGGACGGCCGCTGCCGGAACCGCGGGCAAGAAGGAAATCAAGTCGGAGAATTTGTCTTCGACCTGGAAAGACGACGCCGCCAAGAAAAAGGGCGAGATCAAGACCCGCGGCGCGCCTGTCGTGCCTGGCCGCGGCAACTTCCGTGGCGGCCCGCGCGGCCGTCGTACCTCAGACCGTGATTCGCGGTCCGAGTCGACCTTTGTGGCGCCGACCGAATTCAAGGTCATCGAAGTGCATGTGCCGGAGACCATCACGGTCGCTGAACTCGCCCACAAGATGAGCGTGAAGTCGTCCGAGGTCATCAAGCACCTGATGAAGCTGGGCCAGATGGTCACCATCAACCAGCCGCTGGACCAGGACACCGCGATGATCGTGGTCGAAGAGATGGGCCACAAGGCGGTCACGGCTTCGCTCGACGATCCGGAGGCTTTTGCCGACGAGGACGTGCAGGGCCAGCAGGCCGAGTTGCTGCCACGCGCACCCGTCGTGACCGTCATGGGCCACGTCGACCACGGCAAGACCTCGCTGCTCGACTACATCCGCACCGCCAAAGTGGCTTCCGGCGAAGCCGGCGGCATCACCCAGCACATCGGCGCCTACCACGTGGAAACCCCGCGCGGCATGGTGTCCTTCCTGGACACGCCGGGCCACGAAGCGTTTACCGCCATGCGTGCCCGCGGCGCCCAGGCCACCGACATCGTGATCCTGGTGGTCGCTGCCGACGACGGCGTGATGCCGCAGACGCGTGAAGCCATCAAGCATGCCAAGGCTGCCGGTGTGCCCATCGTGGTGGCGATCAACAAGATCGACAAGCCCGGCATCAACATGGAGCGCGTCAAGGGCGAGCTGGTCACCGAAGAGGTGATTCCCGAAGAGTTTGGCGGCGACGTGCCATTTGTCGGCGTGTCGGCCCATACTGGCGCCGGCATCGACGCCCTGCTCGAGCAGGTGCTGCTG
>JAUXPP010000072.1 GCA_030683705.1 Polaromonas sp.
GCTTCATCAATTTAGGCCGCGCCATTCCCCAGGCGCTCACCTCCCATAACGACGCGGCCCGTGCATTGCGAAAAGCTTTCAACCCGGAGACTTGAAATGACCTTGAAGCGCTGCGATTTCCGCTTTTTCCACCGCCTGCGCGTGCGCTGGGCCGAGGTGGACATGCAGAAGATTGTGTTCAACGCCCACTACCTCATGTATTTCGACACCGCCATCACCGACTACTGGCGCGCGCTGGCCCTGCCGTATGAAGAAGCCATGCACGAACTCGGCGGCGACCTGTATGTGAAGAAGGCCTCGGTCGAGTACCACGGCTCGGCGCGTTACGACGACCAGATCGACATCGGCCTCAAATGTTCACGTATCGGCAACTCGTCCATGGTGTTCAGCGGCGCGATCTTCCGCGGCGACACCCTGCTGATCACCTGTGAACTGATTTATGTGTTTGCCGACCCTGCGACCCAGACCTCGCGCCCAGTGCCCGACGGCCTGCGCCAGATCCTGACCGGCTTCGAGGCCGGCGAGCCCATGGTCACGGTCAGGACCGGCGCTTGGTCCGAGCTGGGCGAACACGCCGGCGCGATCCGCACGGCGGTGTTTGTGGAAGAGCAGGGCATTCCTCGGGAGATGGAATGGGACGAAGCCGACAAAACCGCCGTGCACGCGGTGGCCTACAACGGCTTGGGCCAGGCCATAGCTACGGGCCGTCTGCTGCAACACGCGCCGGGCAGCGCAAAAATCGGCCGCATGGCGGTGAACCGCGTCTTGCGTGGCTCCAGCCTGGGACGGGAACTGCTGAACGCCCTGATGGCCCAGGCCGAACAGCGCGGCGACGGTGAGGTGCTGCTGCATGCCCAGCGCAGCGCTGAGGGTTTTTACGCGCGGCTCGGTTTTGCGCCGCGCGGCGAGCCATTTGAGGAAGCCGGGATTCCGCACATCGAGATGGCGCGGGCGATCGGCGCCAAACGCTAGCGGGACATTTGTCTGTCATTGCGGGCGTGACCCGCAATCCATACCTCGCGGGCCGAACCGCCTGGATGACGGGTCGGGCCCGGCATGACAAACAAAGAAGACGACTAAGCCGGCCAGCGCAGCCGGATGTTTTGCGTGCCGGGCGTGTCATCCGCGCCGTACGCATGCGTCACTTCCTGCAGCGCGAGATCCCAGCCCTCACCGGCTGCGGATGCCACCAGCACCGTGCTGCAGCGTGTGCCGTAACCGTGTTCGGGAAAGTCCACAAACGCACTGGACAAGGCTTCTTCCAGCGCCAGCGGCACCCCGGTGCTGGGCAGGTCCTCGCGGCCGGCGCGTCGCCGGTCCCTGAGCGCCGCCATCAGTTCGGCCTCGAGCGCGGCCTCATCGGAAGCCGCCAACGCCGAGTGCAATGCTTTTTTCAGGCCCAGGGTTTTCGGCCAGGGCGTGTCGAGCGCGCCGTTGGACAGGCCGTAAACACCGGGCGAGAGCAGGCGGGACTCCAGCCCCGGGCCCGGCTTGTTGCTGAGCCAGTGCCAGGTGCCGCTGTGGAAGTCGCCGAGCACCAGGTTGAAGCCGCCGTAGGCTTGGGCGTCGATCTGCGCCATAAAAGCGGCCGCATCGAGTCCGCCGTCCAGCCAGCGCGTGACAAGTTCGCCGCGCGACTTCTCGCCGGTGAGGGACGCCGGGCCGCGCACATTGGTCAGCATCGCGATGCGACCGGCCGCCGTCAGGCCCATCCAGGTGCCGCCCGCGCGGATGTCGCGGCCTGAAAAAAACTCGGTGCCGGCATCACTCGTCCAGCGCGCCAGCGGCAGGGTGGGGCGGTCCAGGAACTCATCGCGGTTCGCGGCGATGACCAGGGGCCAGCGCGCCGACCCACCGATGGCAAAGGCAATCAGGCACATGCCGGTTTAAATATCTTCCAGCAGCGGATACGGCAAAGGCAGAAAAACCAGCGACGGCCCGCCGGCACTGCCCAGGGTCAGCCGCCCGCCGTCGGCATCGGCTGCCGCCGAGGTCTGCATGGACACGATGGCGTCGAAACCGCCGCCGGGCCGCGGTGCGCAGGCGGCCACCAGGCCGCAAGGCTGCTCCGCATCGAGCGCATGGAACACTTCCTGGCCGACCGCGGGCTCGCCGCGGGTATGCGCCAGGTAAGCCCGGCGCTTGAGCGTGCCGCGGAACTGGCTGCGCGCGACGATTTCCTGGCCGGGGTAACAACCCTTCTTGAAATTCACGCCGCCTACGGATTCGTAGTTGAGCATCTGCGGCACAAAGGCCTCGAAGATCGGCTGGGTGATCATGGCGATGCCGGACAACACCTCCAGCCACTGCCACTGGTCCAGCGGCAGGGCGTCGCCGGCGGGAACGGGTGACCCGGCGGGCGCGCACCACAGCGCGCGCGGCTGGCCGTTGCCGGGGTACAAAAACACCGTGTTAGCGGCATCAAAATCGGCCTTAGCCCATACCGGACGAGCGCCGCCAGCTATCGATTCGATAGCGCTGCCGGCCAGCCCGTAGAGCGCGTAATCCGCGGTCGCGTCGCTCAGTTTGACCTTGGCGCGCAGCACAAACATCGAGAGGCGCTTGAGCGTGGCCGCCAGGATGTCGCGGCTGCAGACCAGCAGGATCTCGTCCGGGCTGCGTTTGAACACAACAAAGCTGGCCTGCATCCGGCCCTTGGCGTTGCAGAAGGCGGCCAGCCGCGCTTCGGATGCACCGAGCTGCGCCACATCCTGGGTCAACTGGCCCTGCAGGAAGGAACTGGCGTCTTCGCCGACGGCGCGGATCACGCCGAGATGGCTCAAGCCGGCAACGCCGGACACAGTGGAAACAAGAGGCAAGTCTGTGGGAGGGGTCAACATAAGCTGAATTATCATGGACCCATCGTTTTCAGGAAGGCAACAGGGTTGTGCGTCAATTTTTCTTGAGTTTGCTGGTGTTGATGTTTCTCGCCGGCCTGCTGGTGTTTGGCGCGGCCGGCTGGTGGCTGTACCAGCCCTTGACCCTGCAGCCGCAGCCCGGCAGCGCCGTGGTCGATCTGGAGATCGAACCCGGCACGCCGGCCCAGCGGGTGGCCAACACGGTGGCCGCCAGCGGCGTCGCCGTCGATCCGACCCTGCTGTATGCCTGGTTCCGGCTGTCGGGCCAGGCGCGCCAGATCAAGGCCGGCAGTTATGAAATCACCGCCGGTACCACGCCGCGTTCGCTGCTGAACATGCTGGTGCGCGGTGAGGAAAGCCTCAAAAGTGTGGTGATCGTCGAAGGCTGGAATTTCCGGCAGGTGCGCGCGGCCCTGCAAAAGGCCGAGGCCCTCAAACCCGACAGCATGGGCATGAGCCCGGACGCCATCATGGCGCAGCTCGGCAAACCCGGCGTCCATCCCGAGGGGCGCTTTTTCCCCGACACCTATACCTATGCCAAGGGTTCCAGCGACATCGCCGTGCTCAAACGCGCGGCCCGGGCCATGGACCGGCGCCTGGAGGCCGCCTGGGCGCTGCGCGATGCGGGCACACCCCTGAAGTCACCCGACGAGGCGCTGGTCCTGGCCAGCATCATCGAAAAGGAAACCGGCAAACCCACGGACCGGCCGGAAATCGGCGGCGTCTTCACCAACCGCCTGCGTATCGGCATGTTGCTGCAGACCGACCCGACCGTGATTTACGGCCTGGGCGAACAGTTCGACGGCAACCTGCGCCGGCGCGACCTACTGACCGACACGCCGTACAACACCTACACCCGCGGCGGCCTGCCGCCCACGCCAATCGCCATGCCTGGCAAGGAGTCGCTGCTGGCCGCCGTCAAGCCGGCGCCCACCAAGGCCCTGTATTTCGTGGCGCGCGGCGATGGCAGCAGCCATTTCAGCAGCAGCCTGGACGAGCACAACCGGGCCGTGAACAAATATCAGCGCGGGCAGTAGATATGGCCCCCACGCTCCGCACTGACGTGTCGTCGCTGCACCTTGCCGGCCGCCGCTCGCCTGAGGCTTCGCTTCTGTCGCCTGTCCAAACCTGCGCAGGCAGGTTTGGAGCCGCAGGCTCCAGCCCCGAGGGGGCGCTGCGCCTGGGGACCGGCAAAGCCGGGTCCGCGGCGCCGGCTGAAAAAAAGGTGCCCCAGTGACTGTTGCTGCTGGTTTGTTCATCAGCTTCGAAGGCATAGACGGTGCGGGCAAATCCACCCACATTGCCGCGCTGGCCGACGCCTTCAAGGCGCAGGGCAGGGCGGTGACGCTGAGCCGCGAGCCGGGCGGCACGCCGCTGGCCGAGAAGCTGCGCGCGCTGATCCTCAACGACGCCATGGACCCGCTGACCGAAGCGCTGCTTATTTTTGCGGCGCGGCGCGACCATCTGACGACCGTGATCGCACCGGCGCTGGCGCGCGGCGAGGTGGTCTTGTGCGACAGGTTCACCGACGCGACCTTCGCCTACCAGGGCGGCGGGCGCGGTTTCGACCTCGAGGTGCTTTCAAAACTGGAGCTGTGGGCGCAGGCGGCACAAGGACTGGGGCCCGATTTTGTGCATGAACTGGGCCGCAAGGGCGCCGCCCCGGCGATTGTCCAGCCGGACCTGACGGTCTGGTTCGACCTCGCGCCCGAAGAAGCCGCACAGCGCCTAGCCGGCGCCCGCGTGCCCGACAAGTTCGAGGCCCAGCCGGTCGAATTTTTCCGCCGTGTGGCCCAGGGCTACGCGGATCGCATGGCCCAGGACCCGGCGCGTTTTGCCCGCATCGACGCGGCGCGCTCGCGCGACGAGGTCTGGCACGCGGTCTACCAGGTCTTTGCCGACAGGGGCTGGCTGCCATGAGCGACACCGGCGACGAGACCGTGGGCGCCAATCCGCCGCTGGCGCCCTGGTTGCAGACCCAGTTGCGCACCCTGCTGGCGCAACGCGGCCATGCCTGGCTGCTCAGCGGACCGTCCGGCCTGGGCCAGTTCGATCTGGCGCTGGCGCTGGCGCGCGCCAGGCTGTGCGAACAAGCGACGGCCGATGGCGCCTGTGGCGTTTGTGGCAGTTGCCATGCGGTTGCCGTCCACACCCATGCCGATTTGTGCATGCTGATGCCGGAAACCCTGTCGCTGGGCCTGGGCTGGCCGCTGGACGAGAAAAGACAGGAAAAAATCGACAAGAAGGAAGTCAAACCGAGCAAACAAATCACGGTCGATGCCGCGCGCGAAGCGGTCAGCTTCACCCAGTTCACGCGATCCCGCGGCACGACCAAGGTGGTGCTGGTCTATCCGGCCGAGCGCATGAACACGATCACCGCCAACACCTTGCTCAAGACCCTGGAGGAGCCGCCGGGTGCGGTGCAGTTCATTCTGGCGACCGAAGCCGCGCACCAGCTGCTGCCCACCATACGCAGCCGCTGCCAGGGCCACACCATGCATTGGCCGTCCCATGAGGAGGCCCTGGCCTGGCTGTCTGAACAGGCGCCGGGCGAGGGCAAGGCGGCGGCCCGCCCGGCGCCCGCCGACCTGCTCACCCTGCTGGCCGCCGCCGGCGGCCGGCCCGCCGATGCGCTCGACCGCTTGCGCGCGGGGCCCAGCAGCGCCAGTGCCCAGCAGTGGCAGGCGCTGCCCAAAGCCATGGCGCGCGGCGATGTCAGTGTGCTGTCCGACATGGCGCCGGCGCAGGCCGTTGATGCACTGCAAAAGCTGTGTCACGACGTGCTGGCCGTCAAGGCGGGCGCCCAGCCCCGGTTTTTCAACGCGTCGGACCTGCCGGGCGGCAAGGCTGGCGGCCCGGGTTTCATGGCGCTGGGCGCCTGGGCTAAAGGACTGGCCGCCGCCGCCCGCAGCGTCGAACACCCCTACAACCCCGGGCTGATGCTGGAAACCCTGGCCAGCCGGGCACGCCAGGCGCTGGCGGCCAAATAAGCGTGCTTTCTTGCTGACAACATCAGCCCGTAATCGATAAACTAGCTCCATGAGTACATTGCCACCCGCCAGTACCCCCGGCGCCAGCGCCCGGCCCAGCGTTATCCAGCTGGCGATCCGCGAAAAAGCCGCGCTGTACGCGGCCTACATCCCGCTGTTTACCGAGGGCGGCGTGTTTATCCCCTCGGCCCGCGACTACAAACTCGGCGACGACATCTATGTGCTGCTGACCCTGCCGGAAGACACGCAGCGGTACCCGGTGGCCGGCAAGGTGGCCTGGGTCACGCCGGCGCGCGCCTCGGGCAACCGCACCCAGGGCGTGGGTGTGCGTTTTCCCAATGACGAAAAATCGCGCCTGCTCAAGATCAAGATCGAGGAAATCCTCGGCGCGCACCTGGCGTCGGACCGGCCGACCCAGACCATCTAGCTTTTTCGCAGGCCTCGGGCCGACGGCCTACGCTCCTTTTTTGATAGCTGCCTGCGCCCGTCCCCCGTGGGCTGGAGGCTGATTTCATGCATAAATACCGGCTTTTCTGATGTTCACCGATTCCCATTGCCATTTGAGCTTCCCCGAGCTCCAGGCCCAATTGCCGCAAATCCGCGAAGCCATGGTTGAGGCCCAGGTTGACCGCGCCTTGTGTGTCTGCACCACGCTGGAGGAGTTCGAGACGGTTCACGCGCTGGCCACGAGCTACGACAACTTCTGGTGCAGCGTCGGCGTACATCCGGACAACGAAGGCGTGACCGAGCCCGGGCTGGATGACCTGCTGCGGCGCGCGGCCTTGCCCAGGGTGGTGGCCATTGGTGAAACCGGGCTGGACTATTACCGCCTCGGCGAGCGCACGGTGGCCGACATGGAATGGCAGCGCGAGCGTTTCCGCACCCACATCCGGGCCGCCCGCCAGACCGGCAAGCCGCTGGTGATCCACACCCGCAGCGCCTCGGCCGACACGCTGGCGATCCTGAAGGAAGAGGGCGAAAGTGCCGATGGGGCGGGGCGGGCGGGCGGGGTATTCCACTGCTTCACCGAAACTGCCGAAGTGGCGCGGGCGGCGCTGGACCTCGGCTTTTACATCTCGTTTTCCGGCATCCTGACTTTCAAGAGTGCCGCCGATCTGCGCGAGGTCGCGCGTTTTGTGCCGCTGGACCGGACCCTGATCGAGACCGACAGCCCTTACCTGGCGCCCATGCCGTATCGCGGAAAAACCAACAATCCCTGTTATGTGCCCTATGTGGCCAAACAGGTGGCCGAACTCAAGCAGCTGCCGGTGGAAACCATTGCCGAGGCCACCAGCCGCAACTTCGAACGCCTGTTTTCAGGAGTCCTGGCATGAAAAATTACTTCACAAATTACATTAAAAATGCGATTTATCTCTTTGTTTTTGCTGGATATGTTTCGGCGTTCGCCGGATCCTACGAAGACTTCTTCGTGGCCATCAAACAGGACGATGCAGCGCAGGTCCGGCAACTGCTGGGACGCGGCTTCGACCCCAACACCATAGACCCCAAGGGCCAGAACGGCCTGTACCTGGCGCTGCAGGAGCCGTCGCCCAAGGTGGCCCAGGTGCTGGCCGAATGGCCGAAAACCAATGTCAACATGCTCAATGCCCAGGGTGAAAGTGTGCTGATGATTGCGGCGCTCAAGGGCAATCTGGAGGCTGCCGCCAGCCTGGTCAAGCGCGACGCCCACGTCAACAAGACCGGCTGGGCGCCGCTGCATTACGCGGCCACCAGCGGCAGCTTGCCCATCCTCAGCCTGTTACTGGACAACCATGCCTACATCGATGCCGAGTCGCCCAACGGCTCGACGCCGCTGATGATGGCCGCCATGTACGGCACGCCGCAGGCCGTCAAGCTGCTGATCGATGCCGGCGCCGATCCCTTGCTCAAAAACCAGCAAGGCCTGACCGCCATCGACTTTGCCCGCCGCGCCAGCCGCACCGAGTCGGTCGATCTGCTGGCCGCCGCCATTCGCAGCAAGCAGGCAACCGGCAAGTGGTAGCCGGATGGGCGGAGCGGTGCCGGCCTCGACGACGGGCAGCCGCTGGCTTCAGCTCCCGGTGTTTTTCCTGGCCTTGGCGGCCGCCAGCTGAAATGCCTTGATCCTTTCCAGCTCTTTTCCGTCCTCTGTCCAGGCCTTGAATTCCTCGGGTGTCGGTGGCTCACCCACACCTTCGGAGTAGGCGGCGATTTTTTTGGACAAGGCTGCGTACCGCCATTTGATTCTCTGCGCACGCAACTCTTCGATCAGGATGGCATCGCGCAGCGCATCTTTTTTACCGGGCGGGGACATGCGCGACATTGTGCCCACCGCGCACCTTTTGCAGGGCTGAAAAGTCATTCCAATTGCAAAATGGATTCCGTCCTACAGGCATGCAGCAGCTTCGGCCTTGACCATCCGGCAATGCGCCTGGCGTGACCAGGGCGGGTGTATCCATCCGCCTGCGCCGACGCGGCAAAACCTCAACTGCACGCTACAGCCGGCGTCCTACATTTGCCGCAGCCGGAAGGCCATACCATGCAGGCGATGCCCAAAGCCCCGAAATTGGCGGGAACGGCGTCATCCCCGAAAAAAAACAGAATCACCACCTACCATGCCCAATTCCAAGGCCCTTGCCTCGCTTCGTGCAGCCATTCTGGAGGAACGCATGAATCCCCAGGACGCGCAACAGGTGCTGGATCGCTATAAGGACTTCACGGCCAAGCTGACGGAGTTCCAGACCAGGGAGGGACCCAGCCCGACCAGGCAGGAGTTTGAAGCGTGGCGCTCCGATATTTTTCTGGTACGGGCGGTCAGGGAAAAACAACTCAAGGCCGAGTGCGCGAATGCGAGCACCAATTTCGCGGCTGATCCGGCGTCGAGCTCAGGCTCGGTTTAACGTTCTACGATGTATATTATGTTAACTAACATATGAATGGAACAAGACAGCTGACCGGGAGGTTCTGCAACCGGGCTCCCGAATCTGAATCTGTTGGACCGTGGGACCTGCCTCCCCCCTGTCGGCTTGTGCGGGCGCTGGTCGCACATTACCCATCGACATCCGGAACCGTGGACGACGGCGACCACACCCGTCCTGACCGGTCTGCCGCGGGCCGGATGATTGGCTTCCAGGTAGCGGACACCGTTTCGCCACCGCTTGCTGCATGAGCGCCAGCGCGCCGGCGCGCCAATCCAGGCCTCACGGAACCTCCGGCCTGACACATGTGTGGCTGGGCACCTGCCATGCCCGGGACACAAGCTGGTCAACCGGCTCCGGACCGCGCGCGTCATCGCCCTGCCCGCTCTGATCGAACAGAGACTGGTATAAGCAGGGCTGGCGCGCACCGTCAGCTATAAAAACCGTAGCGTTCCGGAAGTCCATGGACATTCTTCAGTATTTCCCCCAAGCATGTAGGACGACGGAGCATCCTGCACCGGCCCGCCTCCCGGGCAGGCAAACTGTGGTGATGCTTCACAACCCCACCCTCAAGATCGGCCGCTGGGTCGCATCGGCGTGCCTTGTTGCCAGTTTCGGCACCAGCCTTGTTCATGCACAGCAGGCGCCAGGCGCACCCGAGTTGCAGGCCAAACACACGGCCATGGCGTCCCAGCTCGCGCGCAACCAGTTCCAGCGCCCTCTGGTGATGGACTCGACCGAAACGTCCCAGGCGGTCAGCGGCAGCGTTTACGCGGTCATCAACTACCCCTACGGTGCCGTGTTGACCGCCTTCAAGAATCCCGAAACATGGTGTGAGGTGATGATTCTTCATCTGAACACCAAACACTGCAGCGCCGACAAGGACAGCCAGCCGGCCACGATGTCGGTCAGTGTGGGCAAAAAAACACCCCAGGAACTGAAAGACGCCCATGCGCTGACCTTCAGTTTCACGCCGGCGGCGACCCGCGCCGACTACCTGGCAGTGCGGCTCAACGCGCCCAAGGGGCCGCTGGGCACGCACAACTACCGTATCGACCTGGAAGCCGTGCCTCTCGATGGCGACAGGACCTTCATGCACCTGCGTTATTCCTATGGCTACGGGATCACCAGCCGGCTGGCCATGCAGGCCTACATGGCCACGGTGGCAAGCAGCAAGATCGGCTTCTCTGAGGTGGCTGGCGAGTCGGGCGGCGCCAAGGCGCCCGTCGGCGGCATGCGCGGCGCGGTGGAACGCCACACCATGCGGGATTACCTGGCGATCGATGCTTACCTGGCGTCGCTGGCCGTGCCGGCATCCCAGCAGTTTGAAAAGCGGCTGCAGCACTGGTTCGATGCCACCGAACGTTACCCGCGCCAGTTGCATGAGATCGACAGGGCGGCTTACCTGAGCATGAAACGCAGCGAATACAAGCGGCAGCAGGCGACGCCCTGAGGAAGTGGACGGAGCTCGTGGCGCTGGCTCCGCCGCTTTTTCCGCTCAGGCCTGGACCGGTATCACCTTGCCAGGCTCCCTGACCGGGATGGTGGGTTCGGTCTGGGGCGGCTCGATGATTTCTGGCGGGCTGCCGGGCCCCGGCATGGGAGGCATCACCGGTGGCGGCATTTCAGTCGGTATCTGGGTTCCAGGTTCAGGGGTCGTGGCAAGGGTCATGGGCTTCATGGCGTTTTCCATTCGGTGTGAGTTTCAGGATGGGTGTCCGCTGCGGTGCCGGCGCAATGCCAACTTGACCAGAGAGGTAAGCAAGGCGCCTGCAAGCAGTGCAACCAGAGCTGACTGAAGCGGCTTGTCCCCGACGATGCGCGCCAAACGGTCGGTGTCTGGACCTCCGCTTCTGGCCGGGCCATCCGTTTGGGGCAGAGGCTCGCCGTCCTGCAGCATCTCGACGGAAGCCGGGTTGGCCAGCACCGCCTCTTCTGCAGACTGCAGCACGCCCTCGGTCAAGGGCCGGGAAGCTGCGCCGAAAGGCGTGTGGGAGAGATCGGAGGGGGTGCTGACCATGGGTTACCTTTTCAAGACAAATTTCGGGACATAGCGGCCCTGCCAGGGCCGCAGTGTTCAGCCACTGGACAATTGGCGCGGCAGGCTGGCTGCGTCATCGAGACTTTTGGCCAGGGCAACGCAGTAGCGCACCATGTCGTCGATTTCGGCGGTTTTATCGAACACGGCATCGACACCGAGCTGCGCGCAGCGCCAGCGGATCTCCGCCGTCACGTGGTTGCTGAGCACCACGATTTTCTGCCCTGGGTGGCGATACCGGCAGGCCTCCACCACCCCGAGGCCGCTGCCCTCCTGGAGGTACAGGTCGACAATCGCCAGATCCCAGTGCACGTCGTCACGCGCGAGCCAGCGGGTGCCCTCTGCTTCCGTTTCCGCCATGCCGATGGTCGTGATCGGAACCAGCTCTTCCAGGGTGTCCATCAGGCTTTGCCGCATGGCGAGGTTGTCTTCGACGAAAAAAATGCGCATGGGTGTCCTTGGCGGGATGTTGACGGCGGTCTGGCGATATCCGACTCTAGGCGCGCGAGCGTTTTTCGGCCGCGGGAGAAGCGGGCATGGTTCTGTAGGAGGACGCCGTGCGCGGCGCCGTGGGACGGGTCTTACACATGTTCGCGATTGCCCTTACAGCCGGTGCCGCAGGCCAGCTACTGGCAAACCCCGGCAAGCTGCGTAAGGTCATGACTCGCCTGCCTCGTTCTGCATTTTTTCCATTCAGGACTCACCATGACACTCGCAACCTCCCCGTCCAAAGTCCACCCGTCCGGCGCTCCCACACCGGCCCATGCCGCTGGCTCGCAAGGCTTGTTCTCCGCGTGGCAGGCCCTGCCGGTGGCGCTGGCCGCGTTGATCGCATTTCTGACGCTGACACCGGACGGTGTCGCCGAGCCGCTGCAGGACTTCGCCGGCTGGCTGCTCGTCGGTGGCGTGGCCACCCTGGCCGTGATGGCCATCGTGACGGGACTGAACCGGCTGCTTGACTGCGAAGGCAACTGAGACCCCGCAGCCGGGGTGGCGCGATGCCATCTCCGATGGTCGTCATCAACGACCCCATTTTTCTTGTTCGATTTTCCCGAGGATTCCCGATGCCGCAACCCAAGCGCAGTACCGCCACAACCGCCAAACCTTCTTCCGGTGGCACAGAAAAACAAAAACAACTGCTGGCGTCGACCGCCGAGCCGACTGGCAACCTGAGCACCAACCAGGGCTTGCAGATCCCCGACAACCATAACTCCCTGAAGGCCGGGCTGCGTGGCCCGACGCTGCTGGAAGATTTCATCCTTCGCGAAAAAATCACACACTTCGACCACGAGCGTATTCCCGAGCGTGCCGTTCACGCCCGCGGCACGGCGGCACACGGCTATTTCAAGGTTTACAAACCGATGGCGCAGTTCACCAGCGCCGGCTTTCTGCAGGACCCCGAGGCCGAGATCCCGGTTTTCGTGCGCTTTTCCACCGTCGCCGGCTCGCGCGGCTCGGCCGATACGGTGCGTGATGTGCGCGGTTTCGCCGTCAAGTTCTATACCAATGAAGGCAACTACGACCTGGTCGGCAACAACATCCCCGTCTTCTTCATCCAGGACGCCATCAAGTTCCCCGACCTGGTTCACGCCGTCAAGGCTGAGCCGCACAACGAGATGCCGCAGGCTTCGAGCGCACACGACACCTTCTGGGACTTTGTCTCGCTGATGCCCGAATCCACCCACATGCTGATGTGGGCCATGTCGGACCGCGCCATTCCGCGCAGCTATCGCATGATGGAAGGCTTTGGCGTACACACCTTCCGTTTCCTCAATGCACGCGGCGAGTCGCATTTCGTCAAGTTCCACTGGAAACCCAAACTCGGCGTGCACGGGCTGGCCTGGGACGAAGCCCAGAAAATTGCCGGCAAGGACGCCGATTTCCACAGGCGCGACCTGTGGGAAGCCATAGACCAGGGCAATTTCCCGGAATGGGAGCTGGGCGTGCAGATCATCGAAGAAGGCAAGGAAGACAAGCTGGGCTTCGACATCCTGGACCCGACCAAGCTGATCCCCGAATCGGTGGTGCCGGTGCAGATCATCGGCAAGATGGTGCTCAACCGCAACCCGGACAACTTCTTTGCCGAGACCGAGCAGGTGGCCTTCCACCCTGGCCATCTGGTGCCGGGCATCGATTTTTCGAACGACCCCCTGCTGCAGGGCCGGCTGTTCTCGTACACCGACACGCAGATCTCCCGTCTGGGCGGCGCCAATTTCCATGAACTGCCGATCAACAAGGCGGTCTGCCCTTTCCACAACTTCCAGCGCGACGGCATGCACCGCCAGACCGTCAACAAGGGACGCGTCAGTTACGAGCCCAACACGCTGGCGACCGGTTCGGAGTACCGTGTCGATGGGGGTGCCCAGGGCTTCCAGTCCCATCCGGAACCATTGGAGTCGCCGAAAATCCGGCGCCGCAGCCCCTCGTTCGACGACCACTTTTCGCAGGCCACGCTGTTCTGGAACAGCCAGACCCCGGCCGAAAAAGACCATATCGTCGCGGCCTTCCGCTTCGAGCTGTCCAAGGTCGATGTGCCGGAAATCCGCCAGCGCATGGTCGACAACCTGGCGCATGTGGACTCCAAGCTGGCGTCCCGCGTGGCGGCGCCGCTGGGCATCAACGCCCCCGACGCCAAGGCTGCGGCCGGCCGCCTCGGCTTTCGCGATTACCGGATCGAAAACGCCGTCGAGGAAGATGCGGCGCTGAGCATGTCCAAACCGTCGGAAGGTATCAAGACGCGCAAGATCGCCATCCTGGTGGCCGACGGCGTGGATTTGCTGACCTTCAAGCGCCTGCAGCAGGAACTGGTCGATGCGGGCGCCGCCTGCAAACTGGTGGCACCGCAACTGGGTACCGTCAAAACCTCGTCAGGCAAGCAGCTGGCGGTGGACCACACCTTTGCCAATGCGCCCTCGATCATGTTCGATGCGGTGCTGGTGCCCGGTGGCGAAGCGAGTGTGGCAGCGCTGTCGCAGCTGGGCGACGCGGTGCACTTCATCCTCGAAAGCTACAAACACTGCAAGACCTTGTGCGCGCTCAACGAAGGCGTGCAGTTGCTGGGCAGCCTGGGTTTTGCGCTCGAGGGCAAGGGCGACCAGGTGATGGAGCCGACCACCGGGGTGTTGCTGGCTGACGCCCGCAAGGCCGCCGAGGGCCAGATCGCCCAGGCCTTCATCTCGTCGATCGCTGCCCACCGGCACTGGGACCGGCTCAACGTGGACGCCGTGCCGGCCTGAGCGTGAGCGGGATTTACGGCTTGAGCTGAAGCTCGTGGCTGAAACCTGGCGGGTTCATTTGCAGCGGCCGGTAGGCCACGCCGGCCCAGCCAGGACTCATGTCGCGGTAGCGGCTGGAGAACACCAGCCCGCTCTGCCCGGTCTGGTAGATGAACTGCGACTTTTCCAGGTCGGCCAGGTCGTACACCGCGCGCAGCGACGCCGCATGCCGGTTGGCAAACGGGAATTTGGCATCGTTGGGCCAGTACTGGCCGACGTTGACGGTGAAGGAGTCGCCGCCGGTCGGCACGCTGACGTCAAAAAAGCGGGCTAGCGCGGGCACGTTGCTGAACGGCCGGTGCGCCGACAGCGCCCGGTGCGCCTCACCCCAGGTCCACGCCGCAGGCTGGCCGCCGCGCGAAGCCTGCAATAGCGTCAGTGCGCGATCCAGTGCCGCCGTGGACTGGGCGCCGCACCCGGCGGCGCCGCACCAGGCCTTGTCGTCGCGCTCCATGATCTCCTCGATCGCGCTGCGGAAATGGCGCTTGCCGTACATGCTTTTCAGGCGCGCCTCGCCCAGCTTGCCGCCTATGACCTCCCGCGTGAGTTCATCGACCCAGACCGAAAAAATCAGTGGCGCAGCGCTGTCGGCGCGCATCACGCCGTCGAAGCCGGCGAGCTGGGCCTGCGCCCCGGCCGCCAGCGGGTGCTGCGAAGCCGTCTTCTGCAAAAACGGCAACAAGCGGGTGGTGGCGGTCGACAACTGGTCGGCCTGGATGGCCTGCATGGACGCGGCGTCATGCCGCGGCCGGGCGGCGAGCAATTGCTCGATGCGCTCGAAGCGGTAAGGAACGACCCAGTCCTGCCCGAGGAAGAGGTCGGAACCGGGTGGCACCACGCTCTGGTTGGCGTTGGAGAACCAGCCTTTTTTGCCGATGCTGGACGCATCGGCCTGCGGCGTTTGTGCATAGGGCAACCAGCCCGCCCAGTCATAACGGGCGTCCCAGCCCGGCGAGGGGGCGACGCCCAGAATATCGTTGTCGGCCTTGCGCAGCGGCACCTTGCCGATAGCCTTGTAGGCGACCTTGCCCGCCACATCGGCCATCACCACGTTCTGCATCGGCGAGTGGTGGTCGGCATAGGCCGCGATCAGTTCGTCCACCGACTGCGCCTGGTTGGCGCGCAAGGCCGCCATGGCCGTGCGGTTGTCGCTTTCCAGCGCGCTCCAGCGCAGCGAGATCACGTACTTGCCGGTGTCCAGCACCTCGGCATGGGTTTTCTGCGCGTCGCTCAGCACCGGCCCATGGCGGCTGCTGCGCACTTTCAGCGTGACGTCGGCCTTGCCCTTGACCCGGATGGTTTCGCTGCGGGTGCTGAAGTCGGCCCACTGCGCCGGCCCGCTGCCGGGAACGCGGTATTGCTGCGGGTTCACCGGGTTGATCTGTTCCAGGTAAAGGTCCTGCACATCCGGGCCGGTGTTGGTGAAACCCCAGGCCACTTTGGCGGTGCGGCCCAGCACCACAAAAGGCAGGCCCGGCAGCGTGGCGCCTATCACGTCCAGCGCTGGTGTCGCCTTGCCATCGGCGCCCTGCCCTGCGGGCGCCTGCAAGCGCGCGAAGTACCAGATGGCAGGCGCCGACAAGCCCAGGTGCGGGTCGTTGGCCAGCAGGGGTTTGCCGCTGGCGGTGTGGCTGCCGGCCAGCACCCAGTTGTTCGAACCCTTGCCTTCGACGTTGCCGATGTTGGCGGCCCAGTCGTTGATGTCCAGCGCCAGCAGCCCGGCCTCCGCCGTTTTATTCAAGTCAAAAAGGCCTCCAGCCTTTGCCGGACGAGCGTCAGCAGCTCCTGTTTTGATAGCATCCTGGCGAAACACGCCAAGACCGGCGTACAGTCTGGCAAAGTCGGTGCGCGAGGCGGGCGCCTCACCCGGGTAGGGCGTGAAGAGCTGCCAGAGCTCTTCGGTGTTCAGGACTCTGGCCGCCGACAGCCGGGCGAATTCGTTGCCCCAGTTGCCGCCCAGGTCCAGCGCCATCATCAGCGCCCAGCCCACGCTGTCCTGCGGCGTCCAGGGCTGTACTGCGCCGCCTGGCTTGACACCGAGAATATGGAACTCGGGTGACAGCGCCTGCGTGCTGCCGGCGTAAAACGCATTGATGCCGTCGCTGTAGGCCTGCAGCGCCTGTTTGGCTTCGGCGGGCAGCCCCTGCCACTGGCGCTGCGCCGCCTCCATGATGCCCAGCGTACGCATCAGCTTGTCGGTGTCCAGCGTGGCCTCGCCCAGCACCTCGGACAATTGGCCATGCATGACGCGGCGGTTGAACTCGAGCTGCCAGCCGCGCTCCTGCGCATGCACATACCCCAGCGCCATCCAGGCGTCGCGCGGGGTTTGGGCCTTGATGTGGGTGACGTCAGCGCCGTCGCGCGCGACGCTGACGGGCGCGGCCAGCCCGCTGACCTTGAGTTCGCCGTCGAGCGCCGGAAAGCTGCGGTAAACATAGATCGCGATGGCCGCAGCCAGCAGCAGCACCAGCAGCAGCACAGCACCGAAAAACCGTTTGATCCAGACCACGATGATGTCTCCCCGGACAAGTAAAGGGGCCGGACCGGCCGGCCGGAACAATCAGGCGGCGGCGGCAGGCTTGAGCTGCATGGACTTGAACTCGAGGAATTCCTCGAAGCCGTAAACCCCGTTTTCACGGCCGTTGCCCGACTGCTTGTAGCCGCCGAAAGGCGCATTGCCGTTGAAAGGGCCGCCATTGATGTCCACCTGGCCGGTGCGCATGCGGCGCGCCACCTTCATGGCGTGTTCGTCACTGCCGCTCCAGACGCCGCCGCCCAGGCCGTAAATGGTGCTGTTGGCAATCGCCACGGCTTCTTCCTCATCCTTGTAGGGAATGACGACCAGCACCGGGCCGAAGATTTCTTCCTGCGCCAGCGTGTCGGTGGGTTTGATGCCGAGGATGGTCGGCTGTACGAAGTAACCTTTGTCCAGCGCCGGCGGTTCGGCGCCGCCGGCGATCACATCGGCGCCCTCTTCAATGCCGGTGCGGATGAAACCCAGCACCCGTTCGCGCTGGTTGGCGCTGACCAGTGGCCCGAGCCGGCTGCCCTCTTCCAGGCTGGGGCCCACGCTGAATTTGGCGATCGCGGTTTTGGCCAGCGCCTTGACCTCGTCGTAACGACTGGCCGGCACCAGCATGCGGGTGTGCGCCGAGCAGGTCTGGCCGCTGTTGAGCATGCAGGCCGAGATGGTGCCCTTGACCGCAGCCTCGAAGTCCGCGTCTTCCAGGATCACGCTGGCCGACTTGCCGCCGAGCTCGAGCGCAATGCGTTTGACCGACTGGCTGGCCAGTTCGCTGACCCGTTTGCCGGCGCGGGTGGAACCGGTGAAGCTGACCATGTCGACCTCGGGATGGGTCGCCAGCACCTCGCCGACCACCGGACCCATGCCGTTGACCAGGTTGAACACGCCCGGCGGCAAGCCGGCTTCATGGATGATTTCGGCCAGGATCATGGCGTTGACCGGCGCGATTTCGCTGGGTTTGAGCACCACGGTACAGCCGGCAGCCAGCGCCGGGGCGATCTTCAGCGTGATCTGGCTCAGCGGGAAGTTCCAGGGCGTGATGCAGCCGACCACCCCGATGGCTTCGCGCACCACCAGCGAATTGCCGACCTTTTTTTCCCACTCGAAGTTGCGCGCGACCTTGGCGAAGTTGCCCCAGTGCCAGGTCGGACCGCCCACCTGCACGGTTTTGGCCATCTTCAGCGGCATGCCCACCTCACGGGCGATTGCCAGCGCCATCTCGTCGGTGCGCGCCTTCAGGCCGGCCGCGACTTTCTCCAGATAGGCCGCGCGGGTTTCAACCGGCAAGGTGGACCAGGCGTCAAACGCTGCGCGGGCCGCCAGAACGGCGCGTTCGGCCTCCTGCGCGGTACCGGCGGGCACGGTGGCCATGACTTCCTCGGTGCTGGAGTCATGGACCGGCAGGGTTTCGGCGGATTGGGCGGCCACCCACTGGCCGTTGATGTAGTGGGAGGGGTAGGCGGTCATGGATGAACTCACAGTGTTGGGGGGAGGGATAGGGGGATCGTAGGTGAATATGTCACAGGATTGACTGGACCTTTTTTCGGATGCGGTGACGAAAAACACTGCATTCAAAAGTATTAGTCTGATACAACTCGCAGAATCGACCTGACATTTAGTTACTAACGCGTTGATTTCTTTGTTGTTTTACGTTAACCCTGTCACACGATTGGTCTTGCATCTGTCGCTTGGCGGGCTTAATCTACCAGATCGTGCGCGGATCGGCGCCGACCCTCAAGGAAAGCCTGGAGACCTATGCGCTGGATTACACCTCATTTAAAAAGCAGTTTGCTTGGCTTGCTGAGTGGTGGCGACGCGACACCGGCTGTGAAGGAAAATCGCACCGAAACCATCCGGCAGATCATGCTCAACGAGTTGGGCGAGTTTGGCGAGAGGCATTACCCGAAAATTGCGCTGCGGGTGCGTTATGCCCAGGATGCCCAGGGCCTGTGGTACGCCCGTGGCGACGTGATGGCTGTGTTGTCGGCCATGCAGGGCGAAACCATCGCGCGGCAAAAAGTCGGCATCATCACCAAGATGTTCGAGGGCCTGCTGCCAGGCAGCCTGGGCTCGCGCCGCAGTTCGCTCAACTGATCCCGCACCGGCTCAATGCCCGTGCTGATCGGGGTGCTTGTGGCCCCACAGTAAAAACGCATCCCGGCCCTCGACGGCCAAAGTCACTTTCTCACCCACCGGCAGCAGCACCTTGGTGGGCACATGGCCGAAAGGCAACCCCATCAGCACCGGCGCCTTGATCTGCTTTTGCAGCCAGGCCACCACCGTCGCCAGTTTGAACCCCTTGTCGTGCGGCACCAGCTTGTAGTTGGTGAACTGGCCCAGCACGATGGCTTTCTGCTGCGCCAGCACACCGGCGTGCAACAGGGTCGTCAACATGCGCTCCAGCCGGTAGGGGTGCTCGTGAACCTCCTCGAGGAACAGGATGCCGCCCTTGACTGCCGGAAGATACGGTGAGCCCACCAAGGAGGTCAGCACCGCCAGGTTGCCGCCCCAGAGGACGGCATCCTTGACGCTGAAAACACCTCCAGCCCTTTCTGGCAATGCGTCAACAGCTCCTTTTTTGATAGCAGGCGACGGCAGGCGCCAGCCCGTGCCTTCACCCTGCCCGCTCACCAGGTCCTCAAAGCAGGCTTCCATGATGTCATCGGGCTCGCCTTCGACGCCGAAGTCCTCGCCCAGCGCCGGGCCGGCCCAGGAGACGGCGCCGGTTTTGGCCAGCAAGGCGCTCTGCAGCGCGGTGAAGTCGCTCAGGCCGACAAACTGCGTGCCCTTGTCCACCGCTTTGGCGACGGCCTTGTAGTTGATGGCCGGCAGGATGCGCGTCAGGCCGTAACCGCCGCGCGAGATCAGGGCCACATCGGCGCCACTGGCGGCCGCCCGGTGGATGGCGGCCAGGCGGGTCTCGTCGTCGCCGGCAAAACGCTGGTGGCTGGCGAGCGCAGCCTCGTCGAGCTCGACCTCGTAACCCAGCTTTTTCAGGCGCGCCACGCCACGCCTGAAAGCCGGCTTGTCGCGTACCGCGCTGGACGGGGAATAGATGTAGATATGTTTTTTCACGGCTCCGAGTATCCCACCGGTCAGGCGCACCCTTCGCAGCGGGTATAAACGCCGCCATGCTGCTTTATTTTCTCGACCTGTTTGGTGTCGCCGTGTTTTCGGTCAGCGGTGCCCTGGCCGCCGGCCGGCTCGAACTCGACCTGCTGGGCGTCGTCGTGCTGGCCTCGTTGACGGCGATCGGCGGCGGCACGCTGCGTGACGTGCTGATGAACCGGCATCCGGTGTTCTGGATGGCCAACCCGACCTACCTGATCGTGATCTGCGCCGCAGCGCTGGGCACGGTGCTGTATGTGCAGTTTCTGCCGATTCCGGCGCAAGCGCTGCTGGTCGCCGACGCGCTGGGCCTGGCGCTATTTGCGCTGAGCGGCGCGCAACTGGCCGAGGCGGCGCGGCTGCACCCGTTGATCGTCGTGCTCATGGGCACCATGACCGGCGTTGCCGGCGGCGTGATGCGCGACATCTTCAGCAACCAGATCCCGCTGCTGCTGCGCCAGGACATTTACGCCACGGCGGCGATCGCCGGCATTGCGCTTTACCTGGTCCTGAAGGCGCTGGGGCTGAATCCGTCCTGGGCGTTCTGGACCGGCATGGTGGTGGTGATGGCGCTGCGCCTGAGTGCGATTTTCCTCGGTTGGCATTTGCCGGTGTTCCGGCATCCCTACTAGGGCCTGCTGAAAAAATCCACCGCACGCCGCGCAATCGGCTCGCCGCGTTCCTGCACAAAATGCCCGGCGTCTTCGAGCAGCAGCGGCTCGGGACAGCCGCGGATCATCTGCTGCAACTCGCGCATCACCGGCAGGCCCAGCACCGGGTCCTGCGTGCCCACGGCCATCAGGGTCTGGCCTTGCCAGCGCTCGCGCCAGAAGTCCCGCGCCTGTCGCGACACCTCTGCGCCCGGTGAATGGGCCAATTCCGGCACCATGGGCGGGAAGGCACGCAAGGCGGCGCGGTGGCCCCGGTCCGGAAACGGCGCGTTGTAGGCGGCACATTCGGCGGCGCTCATCTGCGGGTTGCCGCGGGCGAACAGCCGTGCCACATCGAACTCCGGGTTTTTGGCGCACATCTCGCGCCAGGCCAGAAAGCCGGCCGACAGCGGCCGCTCGCCGGTCGCCAGCGTGGTGTTCATGACCAGCAGGCCGCGGTAACGCTGTGGCGCAGCCATCGGCAGGGTCAGGCCCAGCAGGCCGCCCCAGTCCTGCACCACCAGCACGACGTTGCGCAGATCCAGCCGCTCGACCAATTCCAGCAGGTTCTGCCGGTGCCCGTCAAAGCTGTGGAAACTGTCTTTTTTGGGTTTGTCGCTTTTGCCGAAACCAATCAGGTCGGGCGCCACCACGCGGTGACCGGCTTCGAGGAACACCGGGATCATCTTGCGGTACAGGTAGCTCCAGGCCGGATTGCCGTGCAGGCACAGCCAAGTCACACCCTCTGCCTCACGCGGGCCTTCGTCGAGGTAATGCATACGCAAGCCGGCCAGCGATGGCAGGTCGCTGAGGTAGTTCGGCCGCCAAGGGTAGCCCGGCAAACCAAAAAAAGCCTGGTCGGGGGTGCGCAGGGCGTCCTCCCGCAGGGGATGGGCGGCGCGTGTTTCCTCGCGCTGCACGCTGCGCCGTTGCCTGAAAAAGTCCTGCAGTGCGGCGCCGCACGCCTCAGCCAGCACCCCGCCCTGCACCTGCGTCTGGTGGTTGAGCAGCGTCTGGTCGAACAGGTTGAGCACCGAACCAGCGGCCCCGGTTTTGGGATCGGCCGCGCCGAACACCACCCGTTTGAGCCGGGCATGCAGCATGGCGCCGCTGCACATGGCGCAGGGCTCCAGCGTCACGAACAGTTCGCAGTCTTCCAGCCGGTAGTTGCCCAGCGCCTGCGCGCCAGCGCGCAAGGCCAGCATCTCCGCATGCGCCGTCGGGTCCTGGCCGCCTATGGGCGCATTTCGGCCGGTGGCGATGACCTGGCCCTGGTGCACCAGCACGGCGCCGACCGGCACTTCGCCGGCAGACGCTGCCTCGCCGGCTTGCGCCAGCGCCAGGCGCATGAAGTCTTCGTCACCCATGGTGCTCCTGTTTTGATAGCTGCTTACGCTCGTCAGTCATGGTCTGAGCGCCGATTCAATTCATTATTCGGGGTCGGCAGCAGCCATGCCCAGCCGGTCCATCCACTGCCCCAGCGCCTGCTCATCGGGCGAACCCGCGGCGTAGACGGCTCTCATCGCGGCATAGGCTTCTCGGCGGTGCTGGTTGAGCTTGATCTTGCATTGCAGCTCTGTCACCTGAAGTTCAAACGCCACAATACCGGCCAGCATCTTGTGGGCGAACTCCTCTCCCAGCCCGCGCCACTGTTCGGCATACGGCGGCTCGTGATCGCCGATCAGCTTTTTCAGCAGGGCGTCCTTGCCGGCAGGCTCCTCGATCAGCGTGGCCTGCACGGTGCAATGCACCGCCAGGTAGTTCCAGGTCGGCACACGCGCCAGGTCGGGGTAAACCTTGGGCGACATATAGGCGTGCGGCCCGAGAAAGGTCACCACCGCCTGGGGCCTGGCCTGCAGGTAGCGCCAGTGCGGGTTGGGTTTGGCCACATGGCCGAGCAGGACCATCTGCTCGCCGCGCATCTCCAGGTGCAGCGGCAGGTGCGTGACATAGGGCAAACCGGCCTCATCGATGCTGATCAGGCTGGCGAAGGGATGGCTCCGGATCAGCTGGACGGCCTGCTCGGCCTGGCCTTTGAATTGGGGGGGCTGGTACATAGGCGGAAGTATCAGACAAAAACAACAAGGAGCCGTTTCAATGAGGCGCTCCTTCGCATATTAGCCTTCAAGGATAGCCTGGCGCAGCGTCTGAACGGCCGCGGGAATGCGCGCATCTGACAAGTTGGAAAAGCCCAGCATCAGAGCCGGCGGAAAGCGCCCCTCTACGGTGAAGTCAGACAACGGACGTGGCAACAGCCCGAGCCGCCATGCGTTTTCGGCCACACGGCGATCATCCAGGTGGGGGGGAAGCCAGCCGATAACGTGTAGACCCGCGTTGAGAACCTCGGTACGCACGAGGTCCTGCAAATTCTCATGCAGATGGCGCTGTAGTGCATCCTGACGCCTTCGATAGTGCGTACGCATTGCACGCACATGCGATTCAAACGCACCGCTTTCAATCAGGTGCGCAATGCTGAGCTGCGTGGCCAGGTTGGGTGGCCTTCCAACCAGATCAATCAGTTTTGACATGACATTGACGTAGCGTCGTGGCACCACCAGGTAGCCAACGCCAAGCGACGGAAGCAGGGTCTTGCTGAAGGTGCCGAAATACAGGACGCGCCCGTCTGGGTCCAGACCCTGTAGCGAAGGGGCTGGGGAACCGCCAAAGCGGTACTCACCGTCGTAATCATCCTCGAGTATCAGTGCGTCACGTTCGTGCGCCCAGCGCAGCAACTCGAGTCGCCGGCTCAGGCTCATCGTGTGACCCAGCGGAGCCTGTCGCGCTGGCGTGACGTAAGCGAAGCGGGCATGGTCATCGCGCAGGCGCCCCTCTGCGACCATCAGTCCCTCGGCATCGACCGAAACTGCCGTGGTCCTGAGCCGGAACAAGGCGAACGATCTGCGCGCGCCCGGGTAACCTGGGTTCTCGGTCCAGGCACCGTCGCCGGGGTTAGACAGCCCGAGCATGATCAGGTGCAGCGCCTGATGCGCTCCTGAAATGATAAAAACCTGCGATGGCTCGCAGATCACGCCTCTGCTCGCCCCCAAGTACGCGGCAACCTGCTCGCGAAGCACTGGCGTCCCCTCGGCTGGACAGCGCGCCGCGCCGCGCCCAATGACGTCCAGTGAGACGCGCCGCTGGATGCGCACGTACAGTTTTGCCGGAAAGGCGGCGATGTCCGGAATGCCTGGATGGAAAGGCTGCGCGAGCATGCCGCGCTCCGGCCTTGCTGCTGTTGTGCCTTCCATTCGCTTCGCCAGCGTCGGCGATCGCTCCGCTATCTCCGGCGTTGGACAGCTGGACTGACGGGGCACCAGCACTGCCTGCGCGTCAGGCAGCACTTCGGGGATGAATGTGCCGGATTTCTCCCGCCCAATCAGATAGCCCTCGGACTTCAACTGCTCGTAGGCCTGAGCGACAGTTGTGCGTGATACCCCCAGCTCGGTGGCCAAGTTTCGTGTAGCAGGCATGCGCATGCCTGGCTTGATGCACCCCGAGATGACGAATTCACGCAAGGCCTGAAACAACTCCCGGCCTATCGGTGTGCGGCTGTTGCGGGACAGGTTCAGACCTGGAAGTAGCGCGCCTGAACGTTGTCGGGCCATGTTGAACTCCGGTTATCCAGTGATTCTGGCATCTGAATATATTCGATTCTGGCCGTATCTGACAGTCCAGAATTTGACTAGCATGCAGCTCTATGTTGAACATTCCGGCTATTTCAAACACCGCGCGACCTTCTCCCGGCTACCTGCCGTTCCACGCTGAGGTCTCCCCACTTTCGCGGCCATTGCCTCGCGGGGCGTGCGACTGTCACTTCCACATTTTTGAGCCCGGTGGCGCCGAAAATATGCCGTTTCCTTTTTATGAGCCACGCAGCTACACGCCTACCCAAGCTCCGCTGGCCGCGTATCGCGCGATGGCCGAGGCCCTCGGTCTCGAACGCGCGGTGCTTGTGCACCCCAGTGTTTATGGCAGGGACCACACCAGCTTCGAGCACTGGCTGAAAGTCTGCAGTGGCTGGATGCGCGGCGTTGCCGTGGTCTACCCGGATACACCGATAGCTGATATTGAGCGCTGGCATGCACTCGGTGCCCGCGGCACGCGTTTCAATGCCTTGTTTGACGGTGGAGTGCCGGTTGAGGCGCTGCCGCGGATCCTTGGGCGTGTGCGCGACTTTGGTTGGCACCTGCAGGTATTGATGGATGTGTCGCGCGACGCGAAGCAGGTTTTGACCCTTGTCGACTTTGGGGTGCCGCTGGTCGTGGACCATTGTGGTCACGTTCCGGCCGACCAGGCACTGACCAGCACCGGATTTCTGAATCTGTTGGCCCTGCTGCGAGAGGGTCGCGTTTGGGTGAAGCTGTCTGGCCTTTACCGTCTTACCAGCCAGCGCGGCGGCTTTGCCGACACCTTGCCACTCGTTGAGGCGCTGCTGCGCGCCAACCCCAGCCAATTGGTATGGGGCAGCGACTGGCCGCACCCTGCCATCGCGCCGCCGATGGTCAACGATGGTGACCTCGTACAAGCTCTTCTGGATGCCTGTAGCGCTGCAGAGCTGCAACAGGTATTGGTCGACAACCCCAACAGGCTGTACTGGCAGCACTAACGAGCAAACTGACCCCGTGTAATCATTCCTAAAGGAGACAACCATGAACCGCCGATCCAAACTGCACACCCTTCTGGCACTGACTGCCAGCGTCTGCCTCAGCATCTCGGGGACTGCGTCAGCACAAACCCCCACCGTTATCAAGCTCGGATGGACCACCTCCGACGGCGCTCAGGACCCCTATGCATCCGGAGCCCGGGCCTTCCAGAGCGCGGTGGAGCGCGAAACGCGTGGTTCCGTGAAGGTGCAATTGTTCCCCAATCGCCAACTCGGCGATGAACGCCAGATGATGGAAGGAATGCGCTTTGGAACAGTGGATGCCGGCGTCATCACCAACGCTGTTATCGCGCAGTTGGAGCCAGCATTCAGCGTGAACGACTTGCCCTTTCTTTTTGCCAATGAGGCCCAAGCCCACAAAGTTCTGGATGGCGCCGTGGGAGCCGAACTGGCCAGGCGCCTCGCGACGAAAAGTATCGTTGTCTTGGGGTACATGGAAGGAGGTTTCCGCAATATGATCAACAACAAACGACCGGTCAATACGCCTGGGGACGTGGCGGGAGTGAAGTACCGCGTGATGCAGAACCCGGTCTTTATCGACATGTTCAACAGTATGGGCGGATCGGCTGTACCCATGGCATGGGGTGAGACCTTCACCGCGGTGCAACAGGGCACCATCGACGGACTGGAGATTCCGCTGGCAGTGATCGACGCCAACAAGTATTCCGATGTCACGAAGTTCCTGTCGCTGACCAACCACACCTATTCCATGATTGGTCTTTTGATCAGCAAGCGGACCATGGACAAGTTGACCCCTGAGCAGCGGGCCGCTGTCGTGAATGCAGCCAAGTCCGCGACTGCCATACAGCGACAGGTGTCATTGGCTGATGCGAAGGCCACCCTTGGCAAGCTCGAGAAAAACGGCATGAAAATCAATACCGTGTCGGACGTCGGAGCCTTCCGCAAGAGCGTCAGCCCGGTGTACGACAAGTTCCGCAAGAGCGACGCAGGCCCGCTGCTTGAGCAGGTGTTGGCCAGCGTCAAGTAACGACCGTACGCGAGCCCGGACATGAGTGACCTGACACGACGCGCTTTGGACCAGTTAACGGCTGCAATCAGGGTCCTGATCGTGATTCTGGCCATCCTGATGCTGGTGGCGCTGTCGCTGCAGGTGGTGATGCGCCTCTTTTTCAACCAGGCTCTGAGCTGGAGCGAGGAACTCGCGCTGGGCTGCTTTAGCTGGGTGATGCTTCTGGCTATTGCCGTGGGGGTCCGTGATGCCATCCACGTGCGCATGGATCTGCTGGTGGATCTGCTGCCCAAGCCTCTCCAGCGCGTGATGGATGTGCTGGTGTCATTGTCCGTGGCTGGATTGGGCCTATTTGTAACCTGGGCCGGGGTGCGTTACGTGATGGATTCCCTCGGAACGACATCGGCGGCCATCGGCTACCCCATCGCGTTCCTGTATGCCTGTGCGCCGACCGGCGGTGCCTTGATCGCCATCTACGCGCTTGAGCGTGCCGTGCTGGGCCCGGCACCTGCGGCCCGGCCTGTTGTTGATCAAGAATAAATGATGTCCACCACCGCGTTGATTCTTACCCTCGGTTTTGCCGGCCTCGTCCTGCTGGGTGTTCCGTTCGCATTTGCAATCGGCCTGTGCGTGCTGGCGGCGATCGTCACCTCCGGTATCGAGCCCATGCTGCTTCCGCAGACCATGGTGGCTGGTACACAAAGCTTCAGCCTGCTGGCCATTCCCTTCTTCATGCTGGCCGGCGAGCTCATGAGGGCTGGCGGTTTATCTCATCGCCTGGTGCGGGTTGCTGACGTCTTCGTGCGCCACCTTCCTGGCGGTATGGGCTGGGTGGTCATCGTGGCGGCGTCGGTGTTCGCCGCCGTTAGCGGCTCAGCTCCCGCAACCACTGCAGCGATCGGCGCGGTGATGATCCCCGCCATGATTGAGCGCGGGTATACCGCCGCCTACGCTACTGCACTGACGGTCAGTGCCGGAATCCTGGCACCGCTGATACCGCCGTCCATCGCCTTTGTCATCTGGGGCGTGATCGCCGAGCAGTCGATCGCCAAGCTCTTCCTGTCGGGCGTTCTGCCGGGTCTGCTGATGGCCGCCGGCATGGCCGGCATTGTGACCGTCCAGGCCTTGCGTGACAAACGCCCGCGAGAAAGTCGCGCCACCAGGGCCGAAATTAAGGCTGCGCTGCGCGGCGGAATCTGGGCACTGATGGCGCCAGTCGTGGTCCTGGGCGGAATTTACGGCGGGGCATTCACCCCGACCGAAGCCGCTGTGGTCGCTTGTCTCTACGCGCTCTTCGTCGGCGGATTCGTGGAGCGGCGCCTGAGTTGGAGCCAGTTGCCGGGCGTTGTAGGCCGCGCGATGTCCATCAGCGCGATTGTGATGGCTATCGTGGCCGTCTCCACCGGTTTTGGTTTTCTGGTGGCACAAGAGCAACTAGCCACCAAGCTGGCCAGTTGGTTGGGTTCGAACATCCATGAAAAGTGGATCATGCTGGCGGCACTGAACATCGGTTTTTTCCTGCTCGCGGCCGTGATGGACGAGATCGCCATCATGGTGATCCTTGGCCCCATGCTAATCGCCATCGCCAACCAGTTTGGAGTGGACCCTATCCACTTCGGCGCCATGATCGTCACGAATGTGGCCATTGGAATGGCCGCGCCACCCATAGGCTACTGCCTGTTCGTGGGTATGGCGATCAGCGGAGTGAAGCTTTTGCCGGTGGCCCGAGCCATCCTGCCCTTTATCGCGATGATGCTTGTGGTGTTGATGCTGGTGACCTATGTTCCAACATTCGCGTTGGCATTGGTGAAGTAATGTGTGTCACACAAATTCGAAGAATCAGAAGAGGCGGGGTCCTGATTGCCACTGCTAACCCTCAATTCCCCGCGTCCAGGCCGCCGTCACAATTCCTTTGGTCTCGGTGGGACTCATCACCGGGCCCAGCAGGCCGAGGACATCGGCGCCTCGGACAAGGCTGAACGAGTCTTTCAATGGCCATGATTGACGGCGGCTGGGCCGCTCGCCCTCCTTGCTTCTGATCAAGCTCCTGCTCGTCCCGTTCCTGGTCCTGCTGATCACGCTGGCGGGGCGACGCTGGGGGCCCTCGGTGGCGGGCTGGGTGGCAGGATTTCCGGTGGTCACCGCCCCGACTCTCTTGTTCATTTCCCTGGATCAAGGGGCCACTTTTGCCGCGGCTGCCGCGCACGCATCCCTGACCGGGGTGCTGAGCAACGCGAGTTTTATCGTGGCTTACGCCTGGATGGCGCTTCGCGCCCCCTGGTACGGGGCTGCGGCAGTCGGCGTCGGCACTTTCGCCGTGGTCGGCTGGGCTTTGACCACGCTTCACGCTGATCCCGGGTTAGCCCTGATCACCACCGTGCTGGGCTTGATGGCTGCATCGCGGTCGTTTCCCACGGTGGCCCTCGTCAAGGCTGCTCGCCCGCCCTCGCCTTGGGAGCTGCCCATTCGCTGCGTGGCTGCAAGCGCGATGTCGCTGGCTGTGATGCAAATGGCCGACCGGCTCGGGCCAACTGCCAGCGGATTGCTCGCGGTCTTTCCGGTACTGGGCCTGCTTTTTGGCGTGTTCTCACAGCGGGTTTGGGGAGGCGCTGGCGCGGCGCGCCTGCTGGCGGGGATGATCCGGGGCTTGTACGCATTCACCACGTTTTGCTTTGTGCTCGCGGTGACACTGGGCGCACTGGACACTACCTGGGCGTTCGCGGCAGCACTGATGGCCGCGCTGCTTGTGCAGATTTTCACCTTCAAGTGGCTGACGATCGCAACGCGTTAAAAATCAAGATTGACGGTACTTTTCCCGGGCAGTTGCGAGACTCCGCACAATGCCGTCAAAAAGCCGACGAAAAATGCAAAATGACCCAGATCGCCGTTGATCGATCCGGGGCGCTTGATTTTGGTAACTTGTTGATTTACCCAGGGGGAAACGCCGGTTTTCGGATCGTTCTTGAACCTTGCAAAACCGATGTTGTCTCACTCCCACTCAATCGTCGCCGGCGGCTTGCTGCTGACGTCGTAAGTGACGCGGTTGATGCCGCGCACCTCGTTGATGATGCGGCTGGAGACCTTCTTGAGCAGCGCATAGGGCAGCTCGGCCCAGTCGGCGGTCATGAAGTCGCTGGTCTGCACCGCGCGCAGCGCCACGACGTAGTCGTAGGTGCGGCCATCGCCCATCACGCCGACACTTTTCACCGGCAGGAATACCGCAAAAGCCTGGCTGGTCAGGTCGTACCAGCTCTTGCCGGTGTCTGCATCCTTGAAGTTGCGCAACTCCTCGATGAAGATCGCGTCGGCGCGGCGCAGCAGGTCGGCGTATTCCTTCTTGACCTCACCGAGAATGCGCACGCCCAGGCCAGGTCCTGGAAACGGGTGGCGGTAGACCATGGCATGCGGCAGGCCGAGCGCCACACCGAGTTCGCGGACTTCGTCCTTGAACAGTTCACGCAGCGGCTCCAGCAGCTTCAGACCGAGCTGCTCGGGCAGGCCGCCGACGTTGTGGTGGCTCTTGATGGTGACGGCCTTTTTGTTCTTGGCGCCGCCCGATTCGATCACGTCCGGGTAAATCGTGCCTTGGGCCAGCCACGTCGCGCCTTTGACGGTGCGACCTCCAGCTTCGCCCTTGACGTCGACGCCAGCGGACTTGAGGGTGGCTGCTTCGGTCTTGAACACTTCGACAAATTCGCGGCCGATGATCTTGCGTTTGGCCTCGGGTTCGCTGACCCCGGCCAGGTGGCCGAGGAACTGCGCGGCAGCATCGACGCGGATGACCTTGGCGTGCAGCTTGCCGACAAACATGTCCATCACCATGTCGCCCTCGTTCAGCCGCAGCAGGCCGTGGTCGACAAACACGCAGGTCAGCTGGTCGCCGATGGCGCGGTGGATCAGGGCCGCAGCGACGGAGGAATCGACGCCGCCGGACAGCCCGAGGATGACTTCCTCATCGCCGACCTGCTGGCGGATTTTTTCGACGGCTTCGCTGATGTAGTCGCCCATGATCCAGTCCGGGCGGGTGGCGCAGATGTCCAGCACGAACCGCTTGAGGATGGCGTTGCCCTGCTTGGTGTGGGTGACCTCGGGGTGGAACTGCACCGCATAAAAGCGGCGATCTTCGTCGGCCATGCCGGCGATCGGGCAGGACTCGGTCGAAGCCATGAGTTTGAAGCCGGGCGGCATCTCGGTGACCTTGTCCCCATGGCTCATCCAGACGTCCAGCATGCCCTGCCCTTCGGGCGTGGTGTAGTCGGCGATGTCTTTCAGCAGCGCCGTGTGGCCGCGGGCGCGCACGTCGGCAGAGCCGAACTCACGCTTGTGCCCGCTTTCGACCTTGCCCCCGAGCTGGTGCGCCATGGTCTGCATGCCGTAGCAGATGCCGAGCACCGGGATGCCGAGCTCGAACACCGCAGCCGGCGCCTTGTCGGTGGTGTCTTCGTAAACGCTGGCATGGCTGCCGGACAGGATCACGCCCTTGAGCATGCCGTCTTTGGCGTAGTCACGGACCCAGTCGTCCGTCACGTCGCAGGGATGAACTTCGCAAAACACATGGGCATCCCGTACCCGGCGCGCGATGAGCTGGGTGACCTGGGAGCCGAAATCGAGAATGAGGATTTTCTGGTGCTGCATGAGGTTGGATCAGTGCGAACTTCTATCGACGCCGTATAAACCGGACAGTTTTTCCGCCGGGCCGCCCCAAGGAAAAATGCGCCCCCGCGGGGGGCAGAGAGCTACACGAAGTGAGCGAACGTGGGGGCCACATCAGTCCGCCCTGTAGTTGGGGGCTTCCTTGGTGATCTGCACGTCGTGCACATGGCTTTCGCGGATGCCGGCGGTGGTGATCTCGACAAACTCGGCCTGGTTGCGCATGTCCTCGATGGTGGCGCAGCCGCAATAACCCATGCTGGCACGCAGGCCGCCGGCCATCTGGAAAATGATGGCGACCATGGATCCCTTGTACGGCACCCGGCCTTCGATGCCTTCGGGCACCAGCTTGTCGGCGTTCGGGTTGCCGGTGGTGGCTTCCTGGAAATAACGGTCGGCACTGCCCTGCTGCATCGCGCCTATGCTGCCCATGCCGCGGTAGCTCTTGTAGCTGCGGCCCTGGAACAGGATCACTTCACCGGGCGCCTCCTCGGTACCGGCAAACATGCCGCCCATCATCACGGTACCCGCGCCGGCGGCGATCGCCTTGGCGATGTCACCGCTGTAACGGATGCCGCCGTCGGCAATCAACGGCACACCGCTGCCACGCAGCGCGGTCGCCACGTTGTCGATGGCCATGATCTGCGGCACACCGACGCCGGCGACGATGCGCGTGGTGCAGATGCTGCCGGGGCCGATGCCGACCTTGACGGCGTCGGCGCCGGCGTCCGCCAGCGCCAGCGCGGCCGCGCCGGTGGCGATGTTGCCGCCAATCACGTCGACCTGCGGATAGTTCTGCTTGACCCAGCGCACCCGCTCGATCACACCCTTGCTGTGGCCGTGGGCGGTGTCGACGACGATGGCATCGACACCGGCTTTGACCAGCGCCTCGACCCGCTCTTCCGTTCCCTCACCGACGCCGACGGCGGCGCCGACGCGCAGGCGCCCCGAGCCATCACGCGCCGCGTTGGGGAAATTCGTCTGTTTGGTGATGTCCTTGACGGTGATCAGGCCCTTGAGCTCGAAATCGTCGTTGACCACCAGCAAGCGCTCGAGCTTGTGCTTGTTGAGCAGGGCCTTGGCTTCCAGGGCCGAGGTGCCCTCCTTGACCGTGATCAGCTTCTCCCGCGGCGTCATGATCTGGTGCGCCTTGACGTCGTAACGGGTTTCAAAACGCAGGTCGCGGCTGGTCACAATCCCGACCACCTTGCCGCCGTCGCAGACCGGAAAGCCGGAAATGCCGAGCTGCTCGGACAACTCGAGGATCTGAAGCACCGTGTGTCCTGGCGTGATGACCACCGGATCACGCACCACCCCGGACTCGTAACGCTTGACCCGGGCCACCTCCGCCGCCTGTTGCTGGGGCGTGAGGTTTTTATGGACGATGCCGATGCCGCCCTCCTGGGCAATGGCAATGGCCAGCCGGGCTTCGGTGACCGTGTCCATGGCGGCCGACACCAAGGGCAGGTTCAGGCGGATATTTCGGGAAAACTGGGTGGAAAGCGAGGTGTCCTTGGGCAGGACCTGGGAGAACGCTGGCACCAACAATACGTCGTCGAAGGTGAGCGCTTTGCCGAGTAGGCGCATAGGGATGGCTCCAAAAACACGCTTGTACCCGCGCCGGTCGGTACAAACCCTGAACCCCAAAGGCCTCGCTGGCGCGTTACAAAAAGACGCCAAGCCCGCATGACGACCTGTTGTGCCTGTGCTGTGCGGCGCTACACTGGAAACCATGGACCTCAACATCACCCCCAAACAGCTGATCCTGCTGCTCGCCGGCTGGGCTTTTGCGTTGTCCGCTGCGGCCCAATACCAGTGGATAGGCAAGGATGGCCGCAAGGTGTTCAGCGACCGTCCACCGCCTGCCGAGGTCCAGGAAAAAGACATCCTCAAGCAGCCCGGCGGGCGGCGTGTTGCCCTGCCCACCATCCCCGCCGAGCCTGCAGACGCTGCCGGCAGTAGCGCCGCAGCAACGCCGGCTGTCGCGGCCGCCAAACCCAAGGCCGATCCCAACGCGCCCAAACTTTCCGGCAAGGATGCCGAACTCGAGGCCAGAAAGAAAAAGCTCGAGGAAGAAGAAGCGGCCAAAAAGAAGGCTGAGGAAGAAAAAGTCGCACAGGCCCGGGCCGAAAATTGCGAACGGGCCAAAAAGGCCGTGACCATGTTCCAGTCAGGTGTGCGCGTGGCTAGCACCAACGCCAAGGGTGAGCGCGAGATCATGGACGACAACGCCCGGGCCGCGGAACTCAAGCGTGTGCAGACCGTGGCGGACCGGGACTGCGCCAGGCCTGCCGCTCAGTAACCGGCCTTGGCCCCTGCCCGCTTGCGGGCAAACAATCCGGATTTTTTCACGCCCTGGCTGCTGAAACGCTCGCGCCTGGCCACCTTGGGGTCGACCCGCAAGGGGCGGTAGATTTCCACCCGGTCCTGGTCCTGCAACAGCTGTTTCAGGCTGGTTTTCCGGCCCCAGATTCCCACAAGCGGACGGCTTGCCGCCAGTTCGGGGAAGGCCAGCAAAATCCCGCTGCTTTCAATCGCTTGCGCCACCGTGCTGCCCAGCGGCAGCTCCAGCGTCCACTCGCGCGCCTGGCGCGGGGCCGGGGAATACACCAGCACGATGTTCATTCAGGGCTCGCCATAGACCTGGGTCGCGCGCTTGACGAAGGCGTCCACCATGCTGCCGGCGATCTTGTCGAACACCGGGCCGACCAGCGCGGCCAGCGCCGCGTTGTCGAAGTCGTAGCGCAGGCTGAAGTTGACCTTGCAGGCCCGCTGGCTGCCGTCGCCCAGCGGGGTGAATTCCCAGTGGCCGTCGAGTTTTGAGAACGGTCCGTCCACCAGCTTGAGCGACACCTTGCGGTCCTTCACATGGGTGTTGCGGGTGGTGAAGCTCTGGCTGAGGCCGGCAAATGAAATGCCGACCCGGGCCGTCATGCCGTCGCTATCTTCCTCCACCACCGCGGCCTGGTCGCACCAGGGCAAAAACTGCGGATAACTGGCGACATCGGTGACCAGGGCGAACATTTCAGCTGCGCTGTACCAGATCAGGACGGACTTTTGGACGGTTTTCATACAATCAGGGGCTGCGCCCGATTGTATTAGCCGGTGACGCCCCTACCTCTTATCCATGGCCACCAAAGAAGCATCCTCCAAAAAACCGGCCGCCGCCTCCTCCGGAAAAGCCGCGGGCAAGCCCGCCATCAACCTGACACCCAAGGCGGCAGCCGCCGCCGTGCGTATTGCCGACAACAAAAAAGCGCTGTTCAACTACCACATCGAGGAGCGTTTCGAGGCCGGCATGGTGCTCGAAGGCTGGGAGGTCAAGTCGCTGCGCGAAGGCAAGGTGCAACTGACCGACGGCTATGTGGTGATCCGCAACGGCGAACTCTTCATCATCGGCTGCCAGATCAACCCGCTGGGCACGGCATCGACCCATGTGCGGCCGGACTCGGTACGCACCAAGAAGCTGCTGATGCACAAGGATGAGATCCGCCGCCTGATCGGCAAGATCGAACAGAAAGGCTTCACGCTGGTGCCGCTGAACCTGCACTGGAAGGCCGGCAAGGTCAAATGCGAGGTCGGGCTGGCCAAGGGCAAGGGCGAACACGACAAACGCGACACCATCAAGGACCGCGAAGGCAAACGCGAGGTGGAACGCGCCATGAAGTCGCGCAGCCGCTAGAAGCTCCCGCCTGGTTTGGGCGCGGTGGAACAAGGACCTCCCAATTTGCCGGAAACGGCAGAAGGGGTTGCCGGCAGTTGCCAGGCCACGGCTGGTGACGGCGCCTTTGACAGGGGCAGGCAGAGAGCGCCATTGATCCAGGTCAAGTGGCGGCACGGAGCCCCCACCCACACTGCGTCACGGCTACCCTCGGCCGCCTGAAGGCAGGCGCGCCGCCCGCTGCCCACGAAAGGTTCCATGCGACATCTCGAACGCCACAAAACAAGCCGCATCGGCTGGCTACGCGCCGCCGTGCTGGGCGCCAATGACGGCATCGTCTCGACCGCCAGCCTGATGATAGGCGTGGCCGCTGCCCACACCCCCGTCAGCAGCATCTTGCTAACCGGCGTGGCCGGACTGGTCGCGGGCGCCATGTCGATGGCTGCCGGCGAATACGTTTCTGTCTATTCGCAGGCGGATACCGAAAAGGCAGACCTGGCCCGCGAACGTGCCGAACTGCAGGCCGACCCGGCCGCAGAAATGCGCGAATTGACGGCGATTTATGCCGCACGTGGCCTGGAGCCCGAGCTCGCGCGTCAGGTGGCAGCGCAATTGACGGCGCATGACGCGCTGGGTGCCCATGCTCGCGATGAGCTGGGTATTTCCGACGCGCTCAGTGCCCGGCCGGTCCAGGCGGCGCTGGCATCCGCGGCCAGCTTTGCCGTCGGTGCGGCGTTGCCGCTGGGCGTCGCAGTGCTGGCCCCGAGCACCCAGCTGATACCGTGGGTGGCTGCTACCTCGCTGCTGTTCCTGGCCCTGCTGGGAGGAATCGCGGCCCGCGCGGGTGGCGCCCCTGTCCTGGCCGGTGCCTGGCGGGTCAGCTTCTGGGGCGTACTGGCGATGGCCATCACCGCCGGCGTGGGCGCGCTGTTCGGGGCGGTGGTCTGAGGGGATGGCCCTGCTGGCCAGCTTCAGGCCAGGTCGTGCAGCGGATGGTGATCGGCAGACCACGGGCTGGCAAAAAAGGCCTGGGTCATGTCCGGCTTGACGTCCTCGATTCGCGCCGGGTTCCACTTCGGCGTGTAGTCCTTGTCGACCGCCAGCGCGCGTATGCCTTCAACGGTTTCACTGGCTGTACCGGGCCGCAGATGAAAGCAGTGGTGCACGATGTCGCGCTCCATGCGCAGGTCGTCGGCCAGGCTCATGCGCCTGGCCCGGCGGATCTGCTCCAGCGTCACATGCAGCATCAGCGGTGAACGCTTGCGCAGCATGGCGCCGACCTTTCGCGCCGCTTCGTCGGGCGAGGCTTCCAGCGCATCGACCATGTGTTTCACCCGCGCCAGCGAGAAATATTGATCAAATGGGCCTCCGGCGCTTGGGGGACGAGCGTGAGCAGCTATCAAATGTGTAGCAATCCAGGCCTCCATGGCCGCCGCCGAGTTTAATGACGGGTCACCGAGTGCCTGCCACAAGGCGGGCAGACCGGCGGCCGGCAGCTGGATATCCGCCAGGCCATAGGCCAGGGCCTCGTCGGCGTTGATCACCACACCGGTCAGCGCCAGGTACTCGCCGACGCTGCCCGGACAACGGCTGAGGAAGTAGCCGCCACCGACGTCGGGGAACAGGCCGATGTTGGTTTCCGGCATGGCCAGCTTGCTGCGCTCGGTGACGATGCGGACTTTGGCCCCTTGCGAAATCCCCATACCACCGCCCATGACCACGCCGTCCATGAAGGCGATATACGGCTTGGGGAAGTTGTGGATCAAATGGTTGAGCCGGTATTCCTCGGTGAAGAAGTCGTCCAGCGCGCTGTCACCCGCCAGCGCCACCTCATGGAAAAAGCGGATGTCGCCGCCGGCCGAGAAACCACCGAACAGCGCCTCCGGCGTGCCGGGCCGCCCGACCTTGTTGCTGCCGCGTATCGCGACCGCCAGCACGGCCGGGTCGTCGCGCCAGGCCGTGAGGGCTGCCGCCAGTTCGCGCACCATGCCCAGCGACAGCGCATTGAGCGCCTTGGGGCGGTTCAGGGTGATGAAACCGACCTGGCCGCGGACTTCGGTCAGCACGTCTCCCACCGATTTGGTCTGATAACCCGTCATGTTCTTTGTCTCCAACCCAACAGTTCATTCGCCACCAGTGCGCCTATGACCAGCAAACCGCCGCTCAGCACGCTGGCCGCAGGCACCTCACCGGCACCGACCCAGGCCAGCAGGATGCCGAAAATGATTTCCAGCAGCGCCAGCAGCGATATCTCCGGCGCCTTCAGCACGCGGGCGCAGATCACCGACAACACACAGGGAATCGCCAGTTGCACCAGGCCGAGCAGCGCCAGCAGGCCCAGGTCACGCCCGGTCGCGACGAACGGAAAAGCCAGCGGCAAGGTGGTCACGGCGGAAATGGCGGCCCCCACCAGCACGGCCGGGACCAGGTCGATTTTTTCGCCATGGGCCTGGCTGCGCTGCACCACGGTCCAGTTCACTGCCGCCGCGATCGGCACCAGCAAGGCCACCAGCGTGCCGGCAAACTGGCCGAGGCCGCCGCCCAGGCTGACCTGGCTGCCGTACATCCAGGCAATGCCCACGCCGGCCACGGCGATCGCCATCCAGGTACGCGGCGCGATGCGGTGGCCGATGAAGATGCGCGCGGCCAGCGCCGTCAGGAAGGGCCCGAGCGCCAGCGTGATCAGCACATTGGCCACAGTGGTCATGGTCAGCGCCAGCATGAAGGCGGTGAACATGATGCTCCAGCACACGCCCGAGATCCACAGGAAACGGCCGGCATGGCGAATGCGCGAGAACACCTCGCGGCCCTGGAACACCGGCAGGATCACCATCAGCGACAGCAGGGTAAAAAAGCTGCGCCAGAAGGTCACTTCAAAACTGCGCGCGGACTCCAGGTGGCGCGTCACCACACCGGCGATGGACCACATCAGGGTGACCCCCACCATCAGGAAGACGGCTCTGGAATGCGTGAGTTTCATGGCAGCTTCAGTCAGACCTCTGTGCATTGAAAAGAAAGGCCGCTGCGAGCGAAGCGCACAGCGGCCGTGTTCGAGCGTCAACCCTGGCGCCCTCCCCGGCTTGCGTTCACCCGGGGCCGCGGATGCGGCTCCGCCGGCCCGCAGGCGCAGCGCACCCAGGGGGCACGTGGGCCTTAGCGCCCAGCGCGCTTGCGCTCGCTTTCCTTCAGGTGGCGCTTGCGCAGGCGCACCGACTTGGGTGTGATCTCGACCAGTTCGTCTTCCTCGATGAACTCGACGCCGTATTCCAGCGTCAGCTCGATTGGCGGCGTGATCTTGATCGCGTCTTCCTTGCCCGACACGCGGAAGTTGGTCAGCTGCTTGGTGCGCGTGGCGTTGACCACCAGGTCGTTGTCGCGGCTGTGGATGCCGACGATCATGCCTTCGTACACCGGGTCGTTGGCGCGCACGAACATGCGGCCGCGGTCGTCCAGCTTGCCCAGGGCGTAGGTGAAGATTTCACCGTCGTCCATGGAAATCAGCACGCCGTTCTTGCGGCCGCCGATCTCGCCCTTGTGCGGCTCGTAGCTGTCGAAGATGTTGGAGATCAGGCCGGAACCACGCGTCAGGTTCAGGAACTCGTTGGTGAAACCGATCAGGCCGCGCGCCGGGATGCGGTACTCGAGGCGCACACGGCCGCGGCCGTCGGATTCCATGTTGACCAGGTCGCCCTTGCGTTCACCCAGGGCCTGCATCACGCCGCCCTGGTGGGTTTCCTCGATGTCGGCCGTCACCAGTTCGATCGGCTCGTGGCGCACGCCGTCCACGTCGCGGTAAACCACGCGCGGCTTGGACACGGCCAGCTCGAAACCTTCGCGGCGCATGTTTTCCAGCAGGATGGTCAGGTGCAGCTCGCCCCGGCCCATGACTTCAAAAATGCCTTCTTCGTCGGTTTCCTTGACGCGCAGCGCCACGTTGTGCTGCAGCTCTTTCTGCAGGCGGTCCCAGATCTGGCGGCTGGTGACGAACTTGCCTTCGCGGCCGGCCAGCGGGCTGGTGTTGACGCAGAAGTTCATGGTCAGCGTCGGCTCGTCGACCTTGAGCATGGGCAGCGGTGCGGGATTGACCGGGTCGGTGATGGTCACGCCGATGCCGATGTCATTGATGCCGTTGATCAGCACGATCTCGCCGGGGCCGGCTTCCAGCGTCTGCACCCGCTCCAGGCCCTGGAAGGTCAGCACCTGGTTGATGCGTCCCTTGATGGCCTTGCCGTCCGGACCTTCCATGACGACCACTTCCATCATGGGCTTGATCGTGCCCTGGCTGATGCGGCCGACGCCGATGCGGCCGACAAAGGTCGAAAAGTCGAGCGCGGAGATCTGCAGCTGCAGTGGCGCGGCCGGGTCACCTTCCTGGTGCGGCACATGCTTGAGGATGGTGTTGAACAGGGCCGACATGTCGGGACCCCACTGCTCGTTCGGCGGGCCTTCTTCCAGCGAGGACCAGCCGTTGATGCCGGAGGCATAGACCACCGGGAAGTCGAGCTGCTCGTCGGTCGCGCCCAGCTTGTCGAACAAATCGAAAGCGGCGTTGACCACATAGTCGGGGCGTGCACCGGGCTTGTCGACCTTGTTGACCACCAGAATGGGCTTGAGGCCCAGCGCCAGCGCCTTCTTGGTCACAAAACGCGTCTGCGGCATCGGGCCTTCCTGCGCATCGATCAGCAGCACCACACCGTCCACCATGGACAGCGCGCGCTCGACTTCACCGCCGAAGTCGGCGTGGCCGGGGGTGTCGACGATGTTGATGTGGGTGACTTCCCAGGTCACGGCGCAGTTCTTGGCCAGGATGGTGATGCCGCGCTCTTTTTCGATGGCGTTGTTGTCCATCACCGTGTCGACGACTTTTTCGTGTTCGGCAAAGGTGCCCGACTGGCGCAGCAGCTGGTCCACCATGGTGGTTTTGCCGTGGTCAACGTGGGCGATGATGGCGATGTTGCGGATTTGTTTGAGACTCATGGTTGGCTTTCTAAAAACTTCAAATCGGTGATGTCAGGCCATCGCGGCGCTGGCCGCGGGACTGGAGGTAACAGGTGAACGGACAGCCAGCATGTCCTGGATTTCCATC
>JAUXPP010000073.1 GCA_030683705.1 Polaromonas sp.
GATCGAACTTGCTGGCTTCCACTTCGGCCGGGTCTTCTTCGTCCAGGTCGCGGTAGGCGACGATTTCAGGATGGCGGAACAGCGCGTTCGGGTCGAAGTTGAATTTCGCGTCGAGTGCCTTGATGTTGCCGTTGCCTTCGAGGATCAGCGGGTTGATCTCGGCCAGGCTGCAATCGGTTTCCATGTAGCACTTGTAGAGCTTTTGCAGCACGTCCACCGCCTGGGCCGTCGAGCCCGGCGGCACGGTCATGCCGTCGGCCAGTTCTTTCGCCTGGGCATCGGTCAGGCCCAGCGCCGGATCGACAAACACCTTGATGATTTTTTCGGGCGTGGCGTGCGCCACTTCCTCGATGTCCATGCCGCCTTCGGAAGACGCCATGAAGGCCACCTTCTGCGTGGCACGGTCGGTCACGGCCGACACGTAATATTCTTTCTTGATGTCGGCGCCGTCTTCGATCAGCAGGCGGCGGACTTTCTGGCCAGCTGCATCGGTCTGGTGCGTGACCAGCTGCATGCCGAGGATTTCGCCAGCCACTTTTTTGACTTCTTCAATGCTGCGCGCCAGCTTGACGCCGCCGCCCTTGCCGCGGCCGCCCGCATGGATCTGGGCCTTGACCACCCACACCGGACCGCCCAGCTTCTGGGCAGCTTCTACCGCTTCCTGCACGGTAAAGGCAGGGATGCCGCGTGGCGTGGGGACACCAAAGTTGCGCAAGATTTCCTTGCCTTGGTATTCGTGAATTTTCATGAAATTACTTCCAGGAGTCGGTAAAAAAGGGGCGTCAGCGGGGGTGATGTGGATCTGCCACATTTTGCAGAATTCACCAAAATGTAACGCCTTCGATCACTGCAGGCAGCAGCGCAGAACTGTATCATGTTGCGATGCACAATTATTGTGCGCGCCTGCCAGGCGATTTCCGGGCATTTTCCACAGAAAGCAAGCGACATGGCCAAGGTCTTTATCGACGGCGAAGCGGGAACCACGGGTCTGCAGATCCGGGAACGCCTGCAAGCCATGCCCGCCATCGAGCTGGTCAGCATTGCGCCCGAGCTGCGCAAGGATGCAGCCGCCAAGCGCGCGCTGATGGGCACGGTCGACCTGGTGGTGTTGTGCCTGCACGATGACGCGGCGCGCGAGTCGGTCGCCATGATTGACGACCTGGCCAGGGTCAGCGGCAAGCCCGGACCGAAGATCATCGACGCCTCCACCGCACACCGCACGGCGCTGGGCTGGGTGTTCGGCTTCCCCGAATTGGCCCCCGGACAGCGCGACGCCGTCGCCAAGGCCGACCGGGTCGCCAATCCCGGCTGTTATTCCACCGGCGCGATTGCGCTGATCCGCCCGCTGGTCGATGCCGGCCTGTTGCCGAAAGACTATCCGCTGGCGATCCCGGCAGTCAGCGGTTACTCCGGCGGCGGCCGCACCATGATCGAGGATTACGAAGCCGGCAAGGCACCGCTGTACCAGATCTACGGCCTGAACCTCAAGCACAAACACCTGCCCGAAATCATGAAATACACCGGGCTGACACGCCGCCCGGTGTTCACGCCCTCGGTCGGCAACTTCAAGCAGGGCATGCTGGTGCAGTTGCCGCTGCACCTGGACCTGCTGCCGGGCCAGCCGACGCTGGCGCAACTGCAGGACGTGCTGGCCCGCCACTACGCCGGCAGCCCCTGGGTCACGGTCGAGCCGGTGGAAGGCAGCACGGCTATCGACGCCTTGGGCCTGAACGACACCAACAAGATGGAATTGCGGGTGTTCGGCAACGAGGAATTCCGCCATGCCGTGCTGATTGCCCGGCTGGACAACCTCGGCAAGGGCGCTTCCGGCGCCGCCGTGCAAAACCTCGAGCTGATGCTGGGGTTGTAAGCCAGCACGACTGTCATCCCGGACCTGATCCGGGATCCATGGTGCGCTGACTACGGTACGGGCGACCGTGGCGTGGATTGCGGGTCAAGCCCGCAATGACAAGGGCTGGCTAGTCTTCGTCAGCTTGCGACACCACGCGGCGTATCGCCTCCGAGCCGAAACCGCGAGCCGCCAGGAAACGCATCTGTTTGCCGCGCGCCGCGGCGTCTGCCGCGGGCTCACCAAATTTCTTGCGCCAGACCTCGCGGGCGCGCTCGACCTCGCTGGCCTTCAGGCTGTTCACGGCCCCGGCGACCGCTTCGGGCGCCAGCCCCTTGCCCTGCAACTCATGGCGGATACGCGCCGCGCCGAAACGCCCGGCGCGCCGGTTGATGACCGACTCGACGACCCGGGCCTCGCTGATGAAATCCTTGGCCTGCAAGTCGTCGAGCACCTGGGCGAGTTGCTCGGGCGACTCCGCATGGGCCGCCAGCTTGCGCTCGAGCTCGGCGCGCGAATGTTCACGCGCCGCCAGGTAACGCAGGGCCCGGCCCTTGAGCGACAGGCCGAAACCCTGCGCGGCCTTGTCCGGCGCCCGGCCCGGCTCCGGATTGCTACTGTTTTGATAGCTGCTCACGCTTGTCCAACAAGGCCTGAAGGCCAATTTGATGCAGAAACCAGCGCTTGCTGGCTCAGGCCGCCAGCACTTTCGGCGCCTTCTCGGCCTTCTCGGTTTTGTCTGCCTTGTCGGCCTTTTCCGGCTTGTTGCCGACGGCGTCCTGGATCAGCGGGATGCCCAGCGACTCGCGCACCTTGTTTTCGATCTCGATCGCGAGCTCCGGGTTTTCCTTCAGGAATTCCCGCGAGTTGTCGCGGCCCTGGCCAATTTTTTCGCCGTTGAAGGCATACCAGGCGCCGGCTTTTTCGACGATATGGCCGGCCACGCCGAGGTCCAGCACCTCCCCCAGGCGGCTGATGCCCTCGCCGTAGAGGATGTCGAACTCCGCCATCTTGAACGGTGAGGCGACCTTGTTCTTGACCACCTTGACCCGGGTTTCGTTGCCGACGACTTCTTCGCCCTTCTTGATCGAGCCGATGCGGCGAATGTCCAGGCGCACCGAGGCGTAGAACTTCAGCGCATTGCCGCCAGTGGTGGTTTCGGGGCTGCCGAACATCACGCCGATCTTCATGCGGATCTGGTTGATGAAGATGACCATGCAGTTGGCCTTCTTGATGTGGGCCGTCAGCTTGCGCAGCGCCTGGCTCATCAGCCGGGCCTGCAGGCCGGGCAGGGAGTCGCCCATTTCGCCTTCGAGTTCGGCCTTGGGCGTCAGCGCCGCCACCGAGTCGACCACGATCAGGTCGACCGCGCCGGAGCGGGTCAGCGAATCGACGATTTCCAGCGCCTGCTCGCCGGTGTCAGGCTGGCTGATCAGCAGGTCCTGCAGGTTCACGCCGAGTTTTTGCGCGTACTGGATGTCCAGCGCGTGTTCGGCATCAACAAAGGCGCAGGTGCCGCCGAGTTACTGCATTTCGGCAATCACCTTCAGGGTCAGCGTGGTTTTGCCCGACGATTCCGGGCCGTAGATCTCGACCACCCGGCCGCGCGGCAGGCCACCGACGCCCAGGGCGATGTCCAGGCCCAGCGAACCGGTGGAGACCACCTGGATGTCCTCGATCACCTCGCCGGCGCCCAGCTTCATGATGGTGCCTTTGCCGAACTGCTTTTCGATCTGGGCCAGCGCGGCCTGCAGGGCTTTGGCTTTTTCGCTGTTCAGGGCGGGGTTGGTTTTGTTCGGCATGTCCATGAAAAACTCCTTGAATATCAGTGGGCTTGAAAACTTTGCGCTTCGTCCCAGACTCTGCTTTTAATCACAGTACTGGGTGCATGACCAGTACTTTATGGCCCGCATATAAATAAGTAAACCCTGTTTTTAGTCAGTTTGCCTGATTAATTGCCTGTATCATTTTTGCCATGAATCCCCGCCCTGTCTTGCCTTCCATGACTGCCCCCGCCGACGAGGAAAACTGGCGCCTCACCCACCTGGGCCGCCTGCTGGGTCATGCGCTGCGGCGTTTTGACGAACGGGTGCTGGTGCTGATGGCGCGCAATGTGGACGTGCCGCTGGCGCTGTCCAACCTGGCCGCGCGCGCGCAGGTCGGCGCGGCGCATATCCACATCACGCGGCATCTGGCGGTCGGGGGCTCGCGCCTGACGGATCTGGCGCATAGCGCCGGCATGAGCAAACAGGCCATGGGCGACCTGGTCGACCAGTGCGAAGCCTGGGGCCTGGTCACGCGGGCGCCCGACCCGCATGACAGACGTGCCAGGGTGGTGATGTTCACCGCGTCCGGCCTGCACTGGCTGCAGGCCTTTCGCACGGCGGTCAGCCAGGCCGAAGCCGAATTCCGCCAGGCCGTGGGCACCGACGTCGCCACGGTCGTTGCGCTGGGGCTCGAAGCCTATGCCGGCCAGGGATAGGCCTCCCACGCGGCCCGGCCAAAAAAGACGCCTTCGCGCTTGCGTCCTGGCATCCGTTCGTCCTGCGCTTGTCGAAGAAGAATGCGCCTGAAGCAGCCACAACGCCTAAAATCCGGCCAAGGCCGCACAACAAACGGCGGGCAACACGCCGCCACCTATCCTCCCGGAGACAAGCATGCGTATCCTGATTGCCGAAGATGACCAGGTTCTGGCAGACGGCCTGCTTCGCACCCTGCGTGCCTCGGGCGCGGCCGCCGACCATGTGGCCAGCGGCACCGAAGCCGACGCCGCGCTGCTGACCAACACCGAATTCGACCTGCTGATCCTGGACCTGGGCCTGCCGCGCATGCACGGGCTGGAAGTGCTCAAGCGCCTGCGCGCCCGCGGCTCGGCGATGCCGGTGTTGATCCTCACCGCCGCCGACAGCGTCGAGGAACGCGTCAAGGGCCTGGACTACGGCGCCGACGACTACATGGCCAAGCCGTTTTCGTTGCAGGAACTCGAAGCGCGCGTGCGCGCCCTGATCCGCCGTGGCATGGGTGGCGCCAGCAGCACCATCAAGCACGGCCCGCTGGTCTACGACCAGGCCGGACGTGTGGCGACCATCGACGGCCAGATGGTCGAACTGTCGGCGCGTGAGCTCGGTTTGCTCGAGGTGCTGCTGCAGCGCGCCGGCCGCCTGGTCAGCAAGGACCAGCTGGTCGAGCGCCTGTGCGAGTGGGGCGAGGAAGTTAGCAACAACGCGATCGAGGTCTACATCCACCGGCTGCGCAAGAAGATCGAAAAAGGCCCGGTGCGCATCGCCACGGTGCGCGGCCTGGGCTACTGCCTGGAGAAGATTCCTGGTTGACATGGAGCCCCCACGGTCGTTCGCTTCGCGTAACTCCCTGCACCTTGCAGGCCGCCGCTCGCCAGTGGCTTCGCTTCTGGTGCCTGTCAAAACCTGCACAAGCAGGTTTGGAGCCGCAGGCACCAGCCCCCGGGGGGCCGCCCCGCCTGCGGCCCGGCAGAGCCGGTTCCGCGGCTCCTGCTTGAATGAAGACAAGGCGCATGCGCTTTTTACGCCGTGGCATTAAGACTGTTCCAGCGCGAGCGCCGCAGCCTGTTCGGGGAGATCCTGGACTGGATGCTCACGCCGCTGCTGCTGCTGTGGCCCCTCAGTCTGGCGCTGACCTGGCTGGTGGCGCAGAACATTGCCGGCAAGCCCTTCGACCGCGCGCTCGAATTCAACGTGCAAGCGCTGAGCAAACTGATCGTCGTCAAGAACCGGCAGGTGCAATTCAACCTGACGGCGCCGGCCCGTGAAATCCTGCGGGCCGACGACACCGACCTGGTGTTCTACCAGGTGCTGGGCGCGCGCGGCGAATTCATCAGCGGGGAACTCGAACTGCCCCTGCCGCCCGAGGACGACATGGGCTTTGAAGGCGAGGTGCGGCTGCGCGAGGACACCATGCAGGGCCAGGAGGTGCGCGTGGCCTACACCTGGATCAAGGTGGATGCGCCGGGCGCCCGGCCCATCCTCGTGCAGGTGGCCGAAACGCTGGAAAAACGCAAGACCCTGGCCACCGAAATCGTCAAGGGCGTGATGGTGCCGCAGTTTGTGACGCTGCCGCTGGCGGTGCTGCTGGTCTGGCTGGCGCTGGTGCGTGGCATCAAGCCGCTGGACCAGCTGGAAAAACGCATTCGCGCGCGCAAGTCCGACGACATGAGCCCGCTGGACGAAAGTGTCGTGCCCGAAGAGGTGGCGCCGCTGGTCTCGTCGATCAACGACTTGCTGGGCCGGCTCAAGATATTGCTGACCACGCAAAAGCGCTTTCTGGCCGACGCCGCCCACCAGCTCAAGACACCGCTGGCCGGCCTGCGCATGCAGGCCGACCTGGCGCAGCGCGAGACCGACGCCGACGAACTCAAGAAGTCCCTCAAGCAGATCGGCCGCGCCAGCGTGCGCGCCACCCACACCGTCAACCAGTTGCTTGCGCTGGCACGCGCCGAAACCACCGGCCGCAGCCTGGCCAAGCAGAAGCTGGACGTGGTGCAGGTGCTTTCCGACACGCTGCAGGACTCGATCCCGCGTGCGCTGGAAAAACACATCGACCTCGGCTACGAAGGCCCGCCGGCCGGCGAGCAGGCCAGCCTGCTCGAGGCCAACCCCACCTTGCTCAAGGAACTGGTGCGCAACCTGCTGGACAACGCGCTGAACTACACCCCCGAAGGCGGCCAGGTCACGGTCCGCCTGCTGACCGACCGCTTCAGCGGCGTGGTGATGCTGCTGGTCGAGGACTCGGGTCCGGGCATACCGGCTGCCGAGCGCAATCTGGTGCTGCAGCCCTTTTACCGCGCGCTGGGCACCAATGTCGACGGCTCGGGCCTGGGCCTGGCCATCGTCGAGGAAATCGCCAAGCAGCACGGCGCCACCGTCACCATCGAGGACGCCCTGCCGGGACACACGCCGCCCGGCACCCGGGTGACCATCCGTTTCATGGGCTTTGCCGACCTGCCGCTGGAATGAGGCCTTGTCCGGCGCGCTCACAAGCGCCCGTCCGTAAGCAGGAAGCCGCCGCCCTGCCTACACTGAGGGCTCCTTTTCCCGGAGATCTGTCCCGCACATGAGTCCCAAGTCCCATCCCCTCCCCGCCGCCGAAGCCAGCGCCAGGGAAAGCCGGCGCCACATGCGCACCCGCCTGAAAATCGGCCTGTCGGCCTGCTTTTCCCACGCCGACCCCACCCGCTCCCTGTTCACCGGCAAGACGTTGCAATATGTAGAACAAACCGTGGCCCACTGGATCATGTCCTCCGGCGCGATGGTCGTGATGGTGCCCTGCCCGACCGGCGAGACACAACGCGGCGACGTGAACTTCGACGACTATGCGCAATGGCTGGACGGCCTGGTGCTGCACGGCGGCGCCGATGTCTGGCCCGGCAGTTACGGCGAGGACCCGCTCGAGGAGCGCTGGTCCGGCGACCGCGTGCGGGACGACTACGACAAGGCCCTGGTGGCCTCGTTCGAAAAGGCCGGCAAGCCGGTGTTCGGCATCTGCCGCGGCCTGCAGCTGCTCAACGTGGCCTTCGGCGGCACGCTGTACCAGGACATCTCGACCCAGGTGCCCGAGTCCTTTGTGCACCGCGATGCGGTGAGTTACGACCAGAATTTCCACAGCGTCGAAATCGTGCAGGGCTCGCAGCTTTCGCGCCTCTACCCCGGCGTGGAACGGGTGCGCGTCAACAGCATCCACCACCAGGGCATCAAGGACCTGGCGCCGGAATTCGTCGCCGAGGCCTTCAGCGTCGACGACCGCATCGTCGAGGCGATACGCCGCAAGGACCCGTCCAAGAGTTATATCGCGGCGCTGCAATGGCACCCCGAGTTTCACCAGCCCGGCTCGGACACGATTGACGATGCCGCCGTGCTGGAGGATTTTTTGTCTGCCGTGAAGGATGCGAAAAGCCGGGCGCCTATTGGCTGACATCTCAAATTGATTTAATGCCAAATCGGTCGATGGGCCACGACCGGCGGGCGCAAGCAGCTCCTGAATTCATAGCAATGTTTGTGCTGTGAATGTCATCCCGGACTTGATCCGGGATCCATGTTGGCAAACCCAGGCCGTTCGGGCTGAGCCTGTCGAAGCCGTCTTTTCCTTCAAGTCTTTAGGTTCCCGAATGCCTGTTGGCCGGGGGTTGCCCGGCGGCAAGTAACTTTCTTTTGCTTCGCCAAAAGAAAGTCACCAAAGAAAAGGCG
>JAUXPP010000091.1 GCA_030683705.1 Polaromonas sp.
ACTTCAAGGACCTGCATTCGAGCGAAAGCTCGCTGGAGGACATCTTCGTCAGCCTGGTCCACACGCCCGCGACTGCCCCGCAGAAGGAGGCCGCATGAACTGGCACGCCATCCGCGCGATTTACCGCTTTGAAATGGCGCGCACCTTCCGCACGCTGACACAGTCGATCGCCTCGCCGGTCATTTCGACCTCGCTGTACTTCGTGGTGTTCGGCGCGGCCATCGGCTCGCGCATGGGCGACATCGACGGCATCAGCTACGGCGCCTTCATCATCCCCGGCCTGATCATGCTGTCGCTGCTCAATGAAAGCATCTCCAACTCGGCCTTCGGCATCTACATGCCGAAATGGTCGGGAACGATTTACGAGCTGCTGTCGGCGCCGGTATCGTCCATGGAGGTGGTGATGGGTTATGTGGGCGCGGCGGCCAGCAAGTCGGTGCTGCTGGGCCTGCTGATCCTGGCCACGGCGCGCATCTTCGTGCCCTACAGCATTGCGCACCCGTTCTGGATGTTGTGCTTTTTGCTGCTGACCGCGGTGACCTTCAGCCTGTTCGGGTTCATCATCGGTCTCTGGGCCGACAACTTCCAGAAGCTGCAGATCGTGCCGCTGATGGTGGTGACGCCGCTGACCTTCCTGGGCGGCGCGTTTTACTCGATCAACATGCTGCCGCCGCTGTGGCAGAAGATTGCCCTGTTCAACCCGGTGGTGTACCTGATCAGCGGCTTCCGCTGGAGCTTTTACGGTGTGGCCGATGTGAACGTCGGCATCAGTGTGGCCGCCATCCTGGGCTTCCTGGCGCTGTGCTTGACGGCGATCTGGTGGATCTTCCGCACCGGCTGGAAGCTCAAGGCCTGATTCCGGATCAGGCAAGCAAAAAAAGGGCGCCCGTCACTTGCGTGAGGGCGCCCTTTTTGCACCTGGCGCCGTCGGGAGACGGCGCCAGGGCTGGTGCAGACCTTACTTGGCTGGCACAACAATCACGGTGTCGCCGGTCGCGCCAGTCGCACCGGTGGAGCCGGTTGCGCCGGTCGCGCCAGTGGCGCCGGTAGCACCGGTCGCACCGCCGCTGGAGCCGGTGGCGCCAGTTGCACCGGTGGCGCCGGTGTAACCCGTCGAACCGGTAGAACCAGTGGAGCCGGTAGAACCAGTAGAGCCGGTAGCACCTGTCGGGCCGGCAGGGCCGGGGGTCGTCACCACGGCCGGGGCAGGTGTGACAACAGTGCGTTCGCAGGCGGTCAGGCCCAGGGTGGCGATCATGGCAGCGAGGAGGATGGAATATTTCATGGGGAAATCCTTTGGGGATGTGAGCAAACAAGTGCGCGAAGGTGTGCGCCGGCAGTTTTTACTGCCTCGGCCATGAACTGCCTAAAAGGATTTCTGGGTAGACAAAGGACGAACATTGAAGATAGGTGGCTTGCCGGCTGCGCGCTGTAGGACGGGCACGCCGTTGTCTGTCCCCAATTGGCAGCATGCAGGCCGCCTCGCCCCTTGAAACCGGCCCAGGCCAACGCATCTGTAAAGATTGAGTTATTCACGCCCGAAAGCCACCCTCATGTCCGCCAGCCTGTCCAGCACCCCCGTCCTCCAGGTCAAACCCCTCGGTTTCCCGTGGGAAACCATGGATCCCTTCCTGTTTTGCGCCTACCACGACGACGCCTATCCCAAGGGCAATGCCGAGATGGGACCGGCCGCCTCGCTGGCCGGCCGCGCCATCGGGCAGGATTTCAGCCGCAAGGACGGCTGGAGCATGTACCACGGTGAAAAGGTGCCGGGTTTTCCGCCGCACCCGCATCGCGGTTTCGAGACCGTGACCATCGTGCGCAAGGGGCTGATCGACCACTCCGACTCGCTGGGCGCGACCGCGCGTTTCGGCGGCGGCGACGTGCAGTGGCTGACCGCCGGCAAGGGCATCGTGCATGCCGAAATGTTTCCGCTGCTCGACCAGACGCAGGACAACCCGCTGGAGCTGTTCCAGATCTGGCTGAACCTGCCGGCGCGCAGCAAGATGAGCGACCCGCACTTCACCATGTTCTGGTCGCAGGATATTCCGCGCCTGACCGCGACGGACGAGGCCGGCCGCAACACCGAGGTGGCCGTGATTGCCGGAAGGCTGCAGGATGCCGGTGCCCCGCTGCCGCCACCGCCAGATTCCTGGGCCGCTCAGGCGGATGCCGACGTGGCGATCTGGACCGTCCGCATGGCGCCGGGCGCGCGCTGGACCCTGCCGGCTGCCGCTGGTGCCGGCACGCGGCGCCAGCTCTACTTTTTCAAGGGGGCCCAAGTCCAGATCGGCGACCGGGCCATCAGCAGCCCGTCGGCCGTCGAACTGCGCGCCGATGCGGCAGTCGAACTGATCAACGGCGAGGTCGAAGGCGAGTTTTTGCTGCTGCAGGGCAAACCGATTGCCGAGCCGGTGGCGCAGTACGGCCCCTTCGTGATGAACACGCAGGCCGAGATTGCCCAGACCATGGCCGAGTACCGGCGCACGCAATTCGGCGGCTGGTCGTTCAACAGCGACACGCCGGTACACGGGCGCGACCCGGCGCGTTTTGCAGTGCATCCGGGCGGGCGCGAGGAAAGGCCGGCGGGGCAGTCCCCGGCCTCCTGAGCCGGCGCGGCCGGCGGAAGCGGCGACAGGTCCAATTGGCGATACTGGCAGCATGACCGAAAAACTGCTTTATCTGCTGCAGCGCGTGATGCGCCAGACCTGGGTGCGCTGCGTTCTGTTTTCGCTGGTGGGCGTTCTTGCGGTCGGGCTGGCCATGGTGCTGGGCCCGGCCATCCCCGAAGACGTGGCGGTCAAGCTGGGCTCTGACGCCATCGGCAGCATACTCAACATCATCGCGACCAGCATGCTGACGGTGGCCATTTTCTCGGCCAGCACCATGGTGTCCTCGTTCACCGCGGTGGCCGGCAGTGCCACCCCCCGCGCATCGCAGCTGATGATCGAAGACACCACGATCCAGAACACACTGGCCACCTTCATCGGCGCTTTTCTTTACAGTGTCATCGCGCTGATCGGCCTGAACGCGCAGATCTACGGCGGCGGCGGCCGGCTGGTGCTGTTTGGCTTCACCGTCGCGATCCTGCTGATCGTGGTGATCGTGCTGCTCAGATGGATCGACTACCTGTCGGTACTCGGCAGAATGGGCGAGACCCTGCAACGGGTCGAGACGGCCACCACCAAGGCCATGGACCAGCGCCTGTCCCGGCCCTGCCTGGGCGGCAAACCACTGCGCAGTGGCAGCCAGGGCCGTTACACCCTGTTCTCATCGGAAACCGGCTTTGTGCAGCATGTGTCCATGGACATTCTCCAGAAGCTTGCGGAGAAGGACGACGACAGCCTGAAGGTCCACGTCTTGCCCGGCGCCTTTGTCGAGCCGTCCACGCTGATCGTCAGCAGCGACAAGGTGATCGACGAAGCCAGGGGCAAAGCCATGCACGACGCGGTGCTGATCGGCGCCTCGCGGACCTTTGACCACGATCCGCGTTTCGGCCTGGTGGTGCTCGGGGAAATCGCCACGCGGGCCCTGTCGCCGGGGGTCAATGATCCGGGCACGGCGCTGGATGTGATGGCCACGGCCGTCCGGACCCTGGCGCACTGGGTGCACCATCTGCACTCGGACACCGGAACGGACAAGCACATGTTTGACCGCGTGAGCGCTACCCCGCTCGACGAAGCGGGCATGCTGGACGATGTGTTTCTGCCGATCGCCCGGTATGGCGCCGGTGCAGCGGAGGTGGGCCTGCAGCTGCAGCGTTCACTCGCCGCCATCCGCCGGTTTCAAAATCCCGGGTTTGATGCGGCCGTCCAGCGGCTCTCGCGCTACGCGATAGCGCGCGCCGTGCATGCGGATTTGTTCGAGGCCGACGTGCAGGGCTTGCGCGAAGCCGCCCGGGAGGTGGGGCAATCCGCAGCCGCCTGAAGACGCTGCGGTATCCGTCGGGAACTCGCGCAAGACCGCATGGCGCACCTGCACATACGGGTACAAGTAAACTGTTCTAGCCCTCGCGGGCGGGCGCGGATGACAATCACCGTCGCCACATGTGACAAGAGGTGCGTATGGCAATCGGCTGGCTGACGGTATTGCAGATGGTCCCCTGGTCGGACGTGATCAAGAACGCGCCCAAGGTTGCCGACGGCGCCAAAAAACTCTGGAGCACTGTCGGCAAGAAGCCGCCGCCCACTCGACCCGCGGACGCCGGCACCAGCGTGCAGCTGTCGCCGGAAGGCCAGGCGATCGGCGCCTTGCAGGCCCATGTGCTCGCACTCGAAAGCGCCGTCCAGGACCTGCACGAGCAGATGCTCGCATCGTCCGAGCTGATCAAGGCGCTGGCCGACCAAAACACCCAGCTGATACGCCGCGCCGAGGACCACCGCGTCCGCTTGCTGCTGCTGGCCGGCGTTACGGCCGTGGTGGCGGTCATTGCAGTGATTGCCCTGGTGCTGGCGCGCTAGCGGGGCGGGTCTTGAGGCTGACACCCGTCACGCTGCGCGGCAGCCAGGTCCGGCTGGAGCCACTGGCGCTGGCCCATGTGCCGGCGCTGGCACGCGCCGGCCTGTTTCCGGAACTCTGGCGCCTGCAGCCGGCGCCCATTGGCACCGAAGCCGAAATGCAGGCCTACGTCAGCGCCGCGCTGGACGAGCAGCAGCGCGGCCTGAGCCTGCCCTTCGCCATCGTGCGACAAAGCGACGGCGAAGTGATCGGCAGCACGCGTTACATGGACATCGCGCTGCCGCACCGCCGGCTGGAAATAGGCGCGACCTGGCTGTCGCCGGCCTGCCAGCGCAGCGGGGCCAATACCGAAGCCAAGCTGCTGCTGCTCACCCATGCGTTCGAAACCCTGCAGTTGATCCGGGTGGTCTTCAAAACCGAGCTGCTCAATGCGCAGTCACGCCAGGCACTGGCCCGCATCGGCGCCATCGAGGAAGGCATCTTCCGCCAGCACTTGGTGGCGGCCTCTGGGCGCAGGCGCGACATGGTCTACTTTGCGATCCTCGACAGCGAATGGCCGGCGGTCAAGGCCAGGCTGCAGGCGCGGCTGCGCTGAGGGCGGACAGCCGGCGCGCATCACCGTCCTCGAGGGTGTCATGACGCAGCGGCCGGGGCCGCAAGCAGCGGTGCAACCGTGCTGCTCTGCGTGTCCTCCGGCGGGACCACCGCACCCAGCAGCCACCAGGTCGACAGGGTGCCGCCGCCCTTGATGTCCTGCGCTTCACGCGCACGGAAGTCGAACTGGCCGCGAATCTGCCGGTACACCGCCTCGGTCACCTGGATCTCGCCCGGGGCGCCCGTGCTTTCCATGCGGCTGGCGATATTGACCGTGTCACCCCAGACATCGTAGAGAAAGCGCTTGACGCCGATCACGCCGGCCACCGCCGGGCCGGCGTGGATGCCGATACGCATGCCGAGCTCCGTGCCGTTGACGCGGTTGTAGCGGCGCAGCGCCTCGCGCATGTCCAGCGCCAGCTGCGCCAGGCGGTCCAGCCGCTGGTCCGACACCACCATGTAGGCGTCGCCTATGGTCTTTATTTTTTCGAGCGCATGCCGCTCCACGAGTTCATCAAAGGCGGAAAAGATGTCGTTGAGTACCAGCACCAGCGCATCGGGCGGCAAGGCGCGGGAGAAGCGTGTGAAGCCGGCGATGTCGGCGAACAGCACGCCCATGTTTTCGAACTTGAGCGCCTTGACCCGGCCGTCGCGCTTGAGCTCGTCAGCGATCACGGCGGGCAGCACGTTGTAGAGCACCTTGTCGGCGCGCGCCCGCTCGGCTTCGGCGCGCTGGGTCTCGGTGTACAGCTCGACATTGCGCGCATAGGTGAACTTGTCGAGCTCGACGCACAGCACCACGATGCAAAAGGGGTTGGCCAGTGCGACCAGCACGGCGGCGCTGTCGGGTGCGTTCAGCCCGGCGGTGATGCTGAGCGCAAGAAAACTCAGGATGTACATGGGCAGGCGCACCGGCCGCGGCGTACACATCACGGCCGCCACGAAGGTCAAGCCGGCCGCATAAATCGACAGGTCACTGCGCATGCGGCCGTCGACGATACACAGCCAGGTGGCCAGCGCCACGGCGCCTGCGCAGGCGGCATTCAATGCCCCTTCGCGCGTGCGCAACTGCGGCCACCAGCGATCAGCCAGCACCACGGCGATGAAAAAAAGTTCGGCACTGACTTGCCAGCTCAGCAGTGCGGCAAAACCGGGCGGCGGCGTATGCCAGTCGCTGGCAAGAAAACGTGCATGGACGGCCAGCGCGCCCAGCGGCAGCAGGCAGGCCACGACCTTGCTGTAACGCACACCCAGCGCCCAGCTCTTGCTGACCAGCCACTCCCGAAACGCCGCATCCTGCATGACGCTCCCCTGCGCCACGCTCCATGGGCGTGGCATCGGGCAACCATACGTGGGCCGCCTGCGTCCGTCAATACAGCGATGGTTTGCCTGTTGTACGCGGGAGTCGCCCGCCCCAGCGGCAGGCCGGGCGCAAAAAAAAGCGCCCGAAGGCGCTTTCTTTTTTTGTGCCAGCAGAGCCGGTGCCTTATTTGCTGACGACGCGGACCATCTCCAGGCACTTGTTCGAGTAACCCCACTCGTTGTCGTACCAGGCCACCACCTTGATGAAGGTGCCGTCCAGCGCGATGCTGGCGTCGGCGTCAAACACGCTGGTGCAGGTCTCGCCACGGAAATCGGTGGCCACCACCTTGTCTTCGGTGTAGCCGAGGATGCCCTTGAGCGCGCCTTCGCTTTGCGCCTTCATCTCGGCGCAGATTTCCTTGAGCGTGGCTTCCTTGTTGAGCTCGCAGGTCAGGTCCACCACCGACACGTCGGAGGTCGGCACGCGGAAGGACATGCCGGTGAGCTTCTTGTTGAGCTCGGGAATCACCACGCCGACGGCCTTGGCCGCACCGGTGCTCGACGGAATGATGTTTTCCAGGATGCCGCGGCCGCCGCGCCAGTCCTTGTTGCTCGGGCCGTCCACGGTTTTCTGGGTGGCAGTCGCTGCGTGCACGGTGGTCATCAGGCCGCGCTTGATGCCCCACTTGTCGTGCAGCACCTTGGCAACCGGTGCCAGGCAGTTGGTGGTGCAACTGGCGTTGGAAATAATGGCCTGGCCGGCATAGGTCTTGTCGTTGACGCCATAGACGAACATCGGTGTGTCGTCTTTGGACGGTGCCGAGAAAATGACTTTTTTGGCGCCGGCGGCCAGGTGTTTTTCACCCGAGGCCTTGTCGAGGAAGAGGCCGGTGGCCTCGAGCACGATGTCGGCGCCGATCTCGTTCCACTTGAGTGCTGCCGGGTCGCGCTCCTGGGTCAGGCGGATCTTCTTGCCGTTGACGATCAGGGTGTTGCCTTCGACGGAGACCTCGCCCTTGAAGCGGCCGTGCACCGAGTCGTACTGCAACATGTACTTGAGGTAGTCCGGCTCGAGCAGGTCGTTGATGCCGACGATCTCGATGTCGCTGAAATTCTGCACGGCTGCGCGCAAGACATTGCGCCCGATACGGCCGAAACCGTTGATACCTAGTTTGATCGTCATCTGCTTTGCTCCTGGAAGTTGAAATTCTCTGGGTTGTCATTGCGGACCTGATCCGCAATCCATCCACCGGGCCCTGGATCCCGGGTCAAGCCCGGGATGACAGCTTTGTCTCTGCGTCTATTTCTTCAGCACCTTGCGCACGGTGTCGGCCACGTTTTCTGGCGTGAAGCCAAAATGTTTGAACAGCACCGGCGCCGGGGCCGACTCGCCATAGCTGTCGATCCCGACCACGGCGGCGCAGCCGTATTTCCACCAGCCGTCGGTCACACCCATCTCGACCGCGATGCGCGGCAGGCCTTCGGGCAGCACCTGCGTCTTGTAGGCGCTGGACTGTTTGTCGAAGGTGGTGGTGCTGGGCATGGACACCACACGCACGGCGATTTTGTAGCTAGCCAGCAACTCCTGCGCCTTCAGCGCGAGTTGCACTTCGGAGCCGGTGGCGATGATCACCGCCTGGGCCTTTTTGTTCAGGCCGACTTCGGCCGGCTCGGACAGCACATAAGCGCCGCGGCTGATCTCGCCGAGGTCGTTCTTGGGCGCGTAGGGCAGGTTCTGGCGGCTCAGCAGCAGGGCAGTCGGCTTGTTTTTGTTCTGCAGGGCCACGGCCCAGGCCACGGCGGTTTCAGCCGTGTCGCCCGGACGCCAGACGTCCAGGTTGGGGATCAGGCGCAGGCTGGCGGCATGTTCGATCGACTGGTGCGTCGGGCCGTCTTCGCCGAGGCCGATGGAGTCGTGCGTGAACACGTGCACCACGCGGATCTTCATCAGTGCGGCCATGCGGATGGCGTTGCGGCTGTAGTCGCTGAAGGTCAGGAAGGTGCCGCCGTAGGGGATGTAGCCGCCATGCAGCGCGATGCCGTTCATGATGGCGGCCATGCCGAACTCGCGCACGCCGTAGTTGATGTGGCGGCCGATCACTTTGGCACCGTCGGCGCCGTCGCTTTTCACCACGTCGCCGGCCAGGTCGAAGCGCAGCGCCGGCGTGCTTTTGGTATTGGTCAGGTTGGAACCGGTCAAGTCGGCCGAGCCGCCCAGCATTTCAGGCAGGCCGGCGGTAAAGGATTCCAGCGCGAGCTGCGAGGCCTTGCGCGACGCCACGGTCTCGGCCCTGGTGTGCGCGCCGACCACGGTGTCGACCGCGGTCTGCGAAAACGCGCGCGGCAACTCGCCCTTCATGCGGCGGGTGAATTCCGCGGCCAGTTCAGGATGCGCCACCTTGTAGGCGGTAAATTTGGCGTCCCAGGCGGCTTCCAGCGCCAGGCCCTTGGCCTTGGCGTCCCAGGCTTCATGGGCTTCTTTGGGAAGCTCGAAAGGCGCATGGCTCCAGCCCAGCGCCTCGCGCGTGAGCTTGATCTCCTCGGCGCCCAGCGGCTCGCCATGGGCCTTGGCGGTGTTGGCGCGGTTCGGCGAGCCCTTGCCGATGTGGGTCTTGCAGACGATCAGCGTCGGTTTGTCGGCGCTGTTTTTGGCGTCGGCAATCGCGCGGTCCACTGCGTCGGTATCGTGGCCGTCGATCGGGCCGATCACGTTCCAGCCATAGGCGGCAAAACGCACCGGGGTGTTGTCGATGAACCAGGGGCTGACCTGGCCGTCGATGGAGATGCCGTTGTCGTCATACAGCGCGATCAGCTTGTTGAGCTTCCAGGCGCCGGCCAGCGCGCAGGCTTCGTGGCTGATGCCTTCCATCAGGCAGCCGTCGCCCATGAAGACGTAGGTATGGTGGTCGACGATGCTGTGGCCGGCCTGGTTGAACTCCGCGGCCATCAGTTTTTCCGCCAGCGCCATGCCGACCGCGTTGCTGATGCCCTGGCCCAGCGGACCGGTGGTGGTTTCAATGCCGGGGGTGTAGCCGAACTCGGGGTGGCCCGGGGTTTTGCTGTGCAGCTGGCGGAAGGTTTTCAGTTCCTTGATCGGCAGGTCGTAGCCAGTCAGGTGCAGCAGCGCATAGATCAGCATGGAGCCGTGGCCGTTGGACAGCACGAAGCGGTCGCGGTCGAACCAGCCGGGATTGTGCGGGCTGTGCTTGAGGTGCCGGCCCCACAGCGCGACCGCCATGTCGGCCATGCCCATGGGCGCGCCGGGGTGGCCGGAGTTGGCCTGTTGCACGGCGTCCATGGCCAGGGCGCGGATGGCGTTGGCCATGAGGGAGGAGGAGGTGTCAGCCATTTGCGTGGAGTCCAGGTGGGTGAGGAGGCGTGGGGCAGCTCCCGCGTCCGTCAGGCGTGGGAGAACGCCGGCAAACACGGGAAAACCCCAGATTTTACGGGATGTACCCCACCGGAACCGCCGGCCCGCCGCTGCACGCAGGGCGCCCCCGGTCCGCTATGAATTCAATAGCTGGCTACGCCCGTGTTACCTGGTCCGGGGGCTGATTTGGTTCACAAAGGTGATAATCCACTGCACCATGAGCACCCAAGCCCTGATTCTGGCCGCCGGACGCGGCGAACGCATGCGCCCGCTGACCGACGCCACTCCCAAACCGCTGCTGCAGGTACGGGGCAAGCCATTGATCGCCTGGCACCTCGAAAAGCTCGCCAGCGCCGGCGTGACGGAGGTGGTGATCAACACCGCCTGGCTGGAACAGCAGTTTCCGGAAGCGCTGGGCGATGGCAGCGCGTTTGGCCTGCGCATTCGCTACTCGCAGGAAGGCGCCCAATTTGGCGGCGCGCTGGAAACTGCCGGCGGCATCGCCACCGCGCTGCCGCTGCTGCGGGACGCACCCTTCTGGCTGCTTGCAGGCGACGTCTTCATGCCGGATTTCGGCTTTCCGGCGGCGGACGCGCAGCGTTTTGCCGCCTCCGGCGCGCTGGCCCACATTTATTTGGTGCCGAATCCGCCGCACAACCCCCAGGGCGACTTCGGTATCAGCCTCGACGGCCTGGCACTGTCACGCGCGGCCGAACCGTTCACCTACAGCACGGTGGGCCTGTACCGCCCGGCCCTGTTCCGTGACACGCCGGCCGGCCAGAAAGCCGCACTGGCGCCGTTGCTGCGCCGGGCCATGCAGGACGGCCAGGTCACGGCGGCGCTATATTCAGGTCCATGGACCGACGTGGGCACGCCCGAACGCCTGGCCGAACTGAACGCAACCCGCTGAGCACCCTTCCATGACCATTTACGAAAAACGCCGCGCCGCCGTGGCCCGTGCACTCAAAGCCGCCGGTGGCGGCATCGCCGTGCTGCCCACCGCCCCCGAACTCGCGCGCAACCGCGACAGCGACTTTGCCTACCGGCACGACAGTTATTTCTATTACCTGACCGGTTTCAGCGAACCCGGGGCCTGGCTGGTCATCACTGCCGACGGCCGCAGCACGCTGTTTTGCAGGCCCAAGGACCTGGAACGCGAGATCTGGGACGGCATCCGGCTCGGCCCCAAGGCCGCGCCGGGCGCGCTGGGGGTGGACGCCGCCTTCAGCGCCGACACGCTGGACGAAAAAATGCCGCTGCTGCTACAGAACCAGAAGGCCGTCTGGTACCCGATTGCCACCCATGCCGGCCTGGAAACCCAGGTCGATGGCTGGCTGGGCAAGGTACGCGCGCGCATCCGCTTCGGCGCGGAATGCCCGCAAAGCCAGCACGACCTGTGCAAGCTGCTCGATGAAATGCGCCTGGTCAAAGACGCCCACGAGGTCGCGATTTTGCGGCGCGCCGGAAAAATCTCGGCCGGCGCCCACGTGCGCGCGATGCAGACCTCAGCCGCCATGCTGCGCCAACCCGTCCCCGGCGGCCTGCGTGAGTACCACCTGGAAGCCGAGTTGCTGCATGAGTTCCGCCGCAACGGCTCGCAGTGGCCGGCCTACACCAGCATCGTCGCCGCTGGCGCCAATGCCTGTGTGCTGCACTACCGCGCCGGCGATGCCGAACTGAAAAGCGGCGACCTGTGCCTGATCGATGCCGGCTGCGAACTCGATGGTTACGCCAGCGACATCACGCGCACCTTCCCGGCCAACGGCAAGTTCACACCCGCCCAACGCAGGCTCTACGACATCGTGCTCGCGGCCCAGGATGCCGCGGTCAAGGTAACCAGACCCGGCAAACGTTTCATGGACCCGCACGACGCGGCCACCCGCGTTCTGGCCCAGGGCATGCTGGACACCGGCCTGCTCGACCGGAAGAAACACGGCAAGGTGGACGACGTGCTGGAGTCCGGCGCCTACCGGCAGTTCTACATGCACCGTACCGGGCACTGGATGGGCATGGATGTCCATGACTGCGGGGATTACACCGAACCGGGCAGCAAGCCGCGCGAGGAAAAAGACGCGCTGGGACAAACCGTCATGCGCAAACCCTCGCGCATCCTGCGGCCCGGCATGGTGACGACCATCGAGCCCGGCATCTACGTGCGGCCCGCCAAAGGTGTGCCCAGGGAGTTCTGGAACATCGGCATCCGGATCGAGGATGACGCGCTCGTCACCGCGAAGGGTTGCGAACTCCTTACACGCGGCGTGCCGGTCGATGCGGATGAGATTGAGGCGCTGATGGCGGGGTGAAGCGCAGCCCGCTTGCATCAAGCTGCGACGGTGGCTCGCCCGGGACAGCAGTTTCAACTCCCCACTCCCAACCCCCCGCCCTTCCCTCGCCCCGCTGGGCGAGAGAAGGGAGCCTCATTTGGCCGCGTGCGCTGCTCTCGCGTGCGATCTTGACGGTCTGTTGGGATTCCCGTGCAGGAAGCGCTGCGCGCTTCCTGCACTCCGGACTTTTTTTACCCGCATTGGTCTTCTGCCTTCCTTCCCCACCCGTCGGGCTGGGCCGAGGAGCGCAGCCGAAAACGGATCAGGGCGAGCGATTGTCTGAGCCGAAGGCGAGTTCGAGCTCGACCCCGTTTTCG
>JAUXPP010000095.1 GCA_030683705.1 Polaromonas sp.
ACTTCAACGTCGCCAAGCTGCGTTACCACCGCATCATCATCATGACCGATGCCGACGTTGACGGCGCGCACATCCGTACCCTGCTGCTGACCTTCTTCTACCGCCAGATGCCCGAACTGGTCGAGCGCGGCCACATCTACATCGCCCAGCCGCCGCTGTACAAGGTCAAGTCCGGCAAGGAAGAGCAATACCTCAAAGACAGCGCCGCCCTCGACAGCTTTTTGCTGAAGATCGCGCTGAAAGACGCCGCCGTGCTGACCGGCGCCGACCCCGCCAATGGCCAGGGCACGCTGCTGACCGGCGACACGCTGGCCGAGCTGGCGCGCAAACACCAGTTGGCCGAGTCCGTGATTGCGCGTCTGCGCGGCTACATGGACGCCGAAGCGCTGAAGGCGATTGCCGACGGCGTGGCGCTGAACCTGGACACCGTGGAAGACGCCGAGCGCTCAGCTGCAGCGCTGCAGGCCCAGTTGCCGACCGCTGAAGTGGCCGGTGAGTTCGACAGCCGCAACGACAAGCCGATTCTGCGCATCAGCCGCCGCCACCACGGCAACGTGAAAAGCAGTGTGCTGACCCAGGACTTCGTGCACGGCGCCGATTACGCCGCGCTGGTCGAAGCTGCCGTGACCTTCAAGGGCCTGATGAGCGAAGGCGCCAAGGTCACCCGTGGTGAAGGCGAGCGCCAGAAGGAAGAAAAAGTGGAGACCTTCCGCGACGCCATGGCCTGGCTGATCGTGCAGGCCGAAGGCGCCACCGCACGCCAGCGCTACAAGGGCCTGGGCGAGATGAACCCGGCCCAGCTGTGGGAAACCACCATGGACCCGACCGTGCGCCGCCTGCTGCGCGTGCAAATCGACGACGCGATCGAAGCCGATCACGTGTTCACCATGCTGATGGGTGACGACGTCGAGCCGCGCCGGGAGTTTATTGAGACGAATGCGCTAAGGGCTGCGAATATTGATGTCTGATTCGGGGCATAGGTGAACCACCCTCTTATAACGATATAGCAAAACACTATGCGTTATTGGTGGGTCAATCAGAATCAGACGTACAAGCAGGAGGTGCTTGGCGGATACCTCTGGTCTCCTAAAACCAAGGCTAATGGCGCTCGGAATCCTTTCTATGAGTTCATGCGAGAAGTCTCGCCGGGCGACGTCGTCTTTTCGTTTTGCGATACCGAGATCAAGGCCATAGGAATAGCGCAATCCAACGCGTATGAAGCGCCCAAGCCCCTGGAGTTTGGAAAAGTCGGTGCATACTGGGACTTGGTGGGTTGGCGAGTAGATGTGCGCTTCTCCAAGTTGGTTACACCCATTCGACCCGCCGCTCACATCAATGTGTTGAGGCCTTACCTGGCGGAAAAATACGCACCTTTGCGCAGCAACGGACACGGTCAGCAGAGCACATACCTGACGCAGCTCTCGGACTCCCTTGGTGACTTACTTGTTGCCCTTATAGGCACCGAGGGACGCATGATTGTTCAAGCTGCGAGGGTCGAGGACTTTTCTTCATCGATTCCCAACATTGGACAAGTCATCTGGGAAGAGCATCAGCTCAGCGCTGTTCAAGAGGACGACCGCCTCATGGCGACGGAGAAGCAATCCATTGTTCTTGCGCGCCGAGGTCAAGGATTGTTTAGACAGCGCGTTTCATCAGTAGAACGCGTTTGCAGGATTACCAGGGTTTCTCAACCAGAATACTTGCGTGCGAGTCATAGCAAACCCTGGCGTGACTCTAACAACGAAGAGCGGCTGAATGGCGAAAACGGTTTGTTGCTGACCCCTGATGTTGATCTCTTGTTTGATAGAGGCTTTATTTCCTTCGAAGACAACGGAAATGTGTTGGTATCTCCCGTTGCTGATCGAACGGCAATGAGCAAGATGGGGCTGACAGAGGAGTTGCTGGGCAATGTCGGCGCCTTTTCTCAGGGCCAAAGGACGTTCCTTCAATTTCATCGAGAGAGCGTTTTTCTTGAGGCGAAGGTTGTGAAACCATAGCTAGTCACGATCGCAAGCGCGGCGCTGGGTTAGTTGAATACCGGCGTGCCCGGAAGTTTTACGATGCGGTCCCTGGGTGCGCTGCAGATCCACAGCGAGCTGGAGCCTGGCGAGTCGGCGGCCCAGAGATTCAGAGCACAACTAGGGTGACACGACCCGCCTTCGATGTACGCAGGCTAACGGCAGGGAATCCGAAACTGCTGATCCCGCAACTTTTTGCGTTCAGCGGTGATCCAGTCTTGCATTTGCACGCTTTGTGGCTGCCTTGCCAGCGCATCCAGACGTTTGATTTCCGAATTGATGAAAGCACACTCGTTTGCTCTGTCAGGGATTGGGTTGCCCGACTGCGCCAAAGTAGACACCGAGGGTGCCACTGGTTGCACACGATCAGCCGCAGCCATCTGCGCGGGCGTCAAGCCTGCCATCAGGTTGTGGTCTGCTGTGGTGATGACTTGCGTGCCTGCTGTGCCTTGCGGGCAAGTGTTGTCGCTGTAGAGCGTTTGGCCGTTGACCACGCATTTGCTGACGATGCGGGTGCTCGGTGCTTGTGCCGCGGGCGCTGCTGACGGAGGTTGTGCTGATGTCTGTGGTGGCGGCAAGGGTTGGGTGGTTGCTGAGGTGTCTTGCCTGGTCTTTGGCGGCGATGCGCGATCGCTTGAGGACTCCCAGACCCGGTAGCCCGCGTACATCAGCGCCAGCAGGACCAGCACTGTCGCTATCCAGTGCATCAAGGGTCGCTCTGGTGCTGGGCCAAAAGGTCTGTCGGCGTTGTCGCGCTTCATGAAGTCCGGGTCCATCTGCTCTCCCTGCCTGATTGTTTTGAATAACCATACCTGAATGACAGGCATCGAGTGACTGGTGGGGCCTCATGGTTTGTCGTCGACCGCTCTAAAGCGTGGACGACCTGCCAGCTCACAGTAGCGACGCGTAACTCGCATTCAAACTCGCAAAAACTCTCGCAACAATTGCAAAAAGTCCTTGTGTGACATAGACTTAGGCATGTCCACCAAGTCGCAAAAGTTCGCGCTGTACGACCATCCTTCGCAGATGGAACCGCTGCTGCCGGGCGAGCAGCACCTGCAGCCGCTGCTGGAGCAGGCGCACGATCTGCAGCGGGCGGCGCAAAGCCTGGCCGGGGTGGGTGCGCCGGCGGAGTTGCGGCAACTGCTGCGGGCGATGAATTCCTATTACAGCAACCGGATCGAGGGGCAGCACACCTTGCCGGTGGAGATCGAGGACGCGCTGCGCAGCGATTACTCGCAGGACCAGGACAAGGCGCGGCGCCAGCGGCTGGCATTGGCGCACATGGAAACCGAGCGGGCGCTGGAAGCTGGCTGGAAGGGCTGGTCCAGCGCGCAGGTGTGGTCGGCGCAGATGGTGCGCGACATTCACCAGGACCTGTTTGCGCGCTTGCCGGAGGCCGACCGGGTGTTGCCCGAGGGCGATGTGTTGCTGCCGGGCGCGCTGCGTGACCGCGAGGTCAGCGTTGGGGTGCATGCGGCGCCGGCGCATGCCGCCCTTGGCGCCATGCTGGACCGCTGGGGTGCTTTTTACGGCGGCGTGCGGCGCGGCGAGCTGCAGATTCTGGCGGTGGCCGCCTCGCACCACCGGCTGGCGTGGATTCACCCCTTCCGTGACGGCAATGGCCGCGTGGCGCGGCTACACACGCATCTGGCTCTCGGCTCCCTCGGGCTGACCAATGGCTTGTGGTCGCCCTTGCGCGGCTTTGCCCGCAGCCACGAGGCCTACTATGCCCACCTGGCCGCCGCTGATGAGCCGCGGGCCGGTGATCTGGACGGGCGCGGCAATCTGTCTGAGCGCGCGCTGATGGCGTGGATGGGTTATGTGCTGGATCTGTGCATCGACCAGGTGCGTTTCATGGCGGATCTGCTCGACATGGCCGGAATGAAGGAACGCATCGCGGCCTGCCTGGCTTTCGAAGAAGGGGTGGTCAGGCGAGGCGTGCGCAGCGAGTCATTGCGGGCGTTGCACTACCTGCTGCTGACGCAGTCAGAACTGGAGCGCAGCGAATTCAAGGCGATGCTGGGGCTGGGCGAGCGACTGGCGACGGCGCAGGTGACGGCGCTGCTCAAGCGCGGGCTGCTGGTGACCGACTCGCCGCACGGCAAGTTGCGGTTTGGGGTACCGCAACACGCGCTGCGGTTTTACTTTCCGCGGCTGTGGCCTGAGGCCGAGGCGGATGCACGGCCGTAGCCGGTCTTTCCCCATAAAAATGGCCTGCAGCCCTTGTAGTGCGTGCGTAGGCAGCTACTAAAGTGATAGCGCGCCGGACGCTCGTCCAGCAACTGCTCAATACCGCGTTTCCCCCGCCACTCGCTCCACCTCGTTGATCGCGTAGGTCGTGAACTCGTCGATCTCGGTGGCTTTGTCGAAAACGGCGTCGGCGCCGGCGGCCAGGCAGCGCTGGCGCATGGGGGGGGTGGCGTAGCCGGTGAGGACGACGACTTTCTGGCGCAGCTCGCGCTTGCTGCAGCTTTTGACGACGTTCAGGCCGCTGCCCTGCAGCAAAAACAGGTCGACCACGGCCAGGTCCCAGGCGTTGGGGTTGTCGGCCAGCCATTGGCAGGCCTCGGCCTCATTGCTGGCCCAGCCCACCATGCGGGCGCCGACCAGTTCTTCGAGGGATTCGGAGAGGGCGTCGCGGATGACGGGGCTGTCTTCGACCAGGTAAATTCGCAGGCGCATCGGGTGTCGGGCTTCAAAACTCGTCGGGGAAGCCCCGAGCATACACAAGGGGGGTGGCGAAAAACACGCGCGGTGCATCGCGGCCTGTCGCCCGCGCGCGCGTGCGGCCCCGGCCGCCGTCCTGTGGCGCGGCCGAAGTCATGCATACAACCGGCCTCCAGCCCATGTTCCGCGTGCGTGAGCAGCTATTGATTTGCTAGCACCGGGGGCTTTTCCCGTGGTGAGCATGTCACGCTCATAATTGCGCTTAATTACATCAAGGGGATGCGTCATGCTGATTCTGCTGCTGGGGCTGCTGGTTTTTTTGGGGGTGCATTCGGTGCGCATCGTGGCCGACGGCTGGCGCAGCGCCACCATCGCGCGGGTCGGCGAGCTGCCGTGGAAGGCGGTGTACGCGCTGCTGTCCATCATCGGCTTCGTGCTGATCGTCTGGGGCTTTAGCCTGGCCCGGCAGCAGCCGGTGCAGCTGTGGATGCCGCCGCGCGGCATGCGGCATCTGGCGTCGCTGCTGACGCTGATCGCCTTTGTGCTGCTGGCGGCCACCTATGTGCCGCGCAACGCGATCAAGGCGCGGCTGCACCACCCCATGGTGCTGTCGGTCAAGATCTGGGCGCTGGCCCACTTGCTGGCCAACGGCAACCTGGCGCATGTGATCCTGTTCGGCAGCTTCCTGGTCTGGGCGGTGCTGAGCTTTCGCGCGGCGCGGGGGCGCGACCGGGCTGCCGGCACGGTGTATGCCACCGGCAGCACGGCCGGCACGCTGGCTACTGTGGTGGTGGGCGTGGCGGGCTGGGCGCTGTTTGCCTTCTGGGCGCACGGCGCGCTGATCGGCATCCGTCCCATCGGCTGAGGATGGAGGGTCGAATCGGCCTCCGGCCCTTGCCTGACAAGCGTGGGCAGCTCCTGAATTGATAGCGCTTCCGGTATGGCACCCGGCCGACGCGGCGCTGTCCGACACACACCGGGTGGGGACGGCGTAGCATGAAGGATTGCCCTCAACCGGAGACTTCCATGAGCAACACCAGCAAACCGCGCGACGCGCAGGCCCCGCACAGCGGCAAGGTCGCCAACGACCACAACAAGGTCGGCGAACAGGCCCCCACCCAGAAGAACCAGGGCGAGCGCACGCCGCAAAGCCGCAGCGACCGCGAATCCCAGGTCGGCAGCGGCAACCAGTCGCAGTCACGCCGTGGCGGCGCCGGCTCCGGGCATTGAGCCGGGCCCCTTTGCTCCCTTTCTTTCAGGCATCGAATCGGGCCCCGGCCCTTGTCCGGCGTGCGTAAGCAGCTATCGAAGTCATAGCGAACTAACACAGGCTGGCGCTGCCTGCAAACCGGGTGCGGCCAATTCCATGCGTTTTGGTGCGTCAAACATGCGGTTTTGACAGCGGTGGACATGGCGCGAACAATGCGCCTTTCCCCTGTGTTCAACCCCTGCCCGAACTGGAGCGCCATGACCCGCCTGACCCACCTGCCTGCCGTGTTGACCCTGCTGCTGCTGCCGCTGCTTGCCCTCCAGGCGGCGCAGGCGCGCGAGATGGTCAGCGTGAACCGGCCGGTGGTGAACATGCGCGACGGCGCCGGCACGCATCACGATGCTTTGTGGGCGCTGAACCGCGGCTACCCGCTGGAAGTCACCGGCCGCAAGGGCCAGTGGCTGAAGGTGCGCGACTTTGAAAACGACAGCGGCTGGGTCTACCGCCCGCTGGTGGGCAAGACGCCGCACCATGTGGTGAAGTCACGCGTGGTCAACATCCGCAGCGGCCCGACCACCGGCAGCCGCGTGATCGGCAAGGCAGAGCAGGGCGATGTGCTGCGCACGCTTGAGCGCAGTGAGCGCTGGGTCAAGGTCCAGCAGCAGGGCGGGCTCAAGGGCTGGGTGGCGCGCCGGCTGCTGTGGGGCTGGTAAGCCGGCGCCTCCCGGCGCGGGGAGCGTTCAGGGCGCGACGGCGGTCTTGATCCAGGCGACGATCTCGTCGCTGGCGACGCGCGGTGTGTCGAGGTGGCCGCCCGAGACTTCCAGAAACTTGTTCTTCGGGTTGGCGGGCAGCTTGTCGACGTAGTACACCTTGATGGTCTTGAACAGCGGGTCTTTCTCGCCGATCACCGTCATCACCGGGACTTTGGCCGGGATGCGCGGCGCGGTCACCGACATCTCGGCGTCCGAGGTCGGGTCGAACCAGGACAAAAAGTCCTTGGCCGTGGTGACCACGGTTTGCTGCCGGCCCTGGTTGATGTCGGTGAAGCGCTCGCGCGAATCACCCTTGCCGGCCGCCACCAGCGCGCGCGCTTCGTTGATGCTGTCGTGCACCGGCTTGCCCCAGGGCTGGGTGTAGTAACCCACGGGCGCATGGCCGGGCGCCAGCCCCACCAGCGCGTCGACGTCGCCGCCGCGCGCCGCGAAGGCCATGCTGGCGGGGACACCCATGCTGTGGCCCGCAATCACAATTTTGGTAGCCCCCTGATCGCGCAGGGCTTTGACATGGCCGGCGATTTCGGCCAGCGCCTTGTCGAGGCCACCGTCGAGGTAGCGGAAGCGGGACCACGGCATGTCGGGATAGGCCGCCACCCAGCCCTGGCGCTCGAAGACGCCTTTTTGCGGACCGAAGTTCGGGTCCTGGTTGCTCCCCGGGTTTTTGCCGTGCAGCATCAGCACGCCGATGCGCTCCTGCGCGGCGGCAGGGGCGGCGCTGAAAACGGCGGCCAGGGCGAAGGTGGCGAGGGCACAGGCGGAGAACAGGCGACGTTGCATGGTCAGGCTTTCCTGGTGGAGGCGGCCGGGCCGCCGGGGTGGAGATTTTTGCGAGTTTAGGTGAGGTCCGTGCCGCTGGCGAGCGGGAAAGCCCGTTCATCCCATGTTCATGGGAGGTGGTCCGGCCGTGGCGCTCAGGCGTCGGTGTCGGGCCCGCGGTTGCTGCGCCAGATCGCGCGCACCAGCCACAGGCCGCCGGCGACGGCGCCGCAAAAGCCGAGGAAGCCGAAGGCCGGCAGGCCGAACAGGGTGGGCCCGCCCTGCACCGTCATCACGATGGACGAGCCGATGATCAGCGCGGCGATCACCAGCGCCATGGCCAGCCGGTTGGCGGCGCGGTCGAGCTGGTTGCCGACGCGCTTGAGGTGGGCGATGTCGATGCCCACGTTGACGCGGCCGCGCCTGGCGTTGCGCAGCAGGCGCGACAGATCGTGCGGCAGCTGTTCGGCCAGCGCCAGCGCACGCCTCAGGGTTTTCCAGCCGCGCGCGGCCATGGCCCTGGGCTGGTAACGCTCGCGCACCAGCTGGTGCAGCAGCGGCAGCGCTTCGGTGGCCATGTGAAAGCCCGGGTCCAGGCCGCGGCCCATGCCTTCGAGCGAGATGAAGGCCTTGATCAGCAGGGCCAGGTCCGCCGGCAAGGCCAGGTGGTGGTCGCGCAGGATGGTGGTGACGTCGGCCAGCATCTGGCCCAGCTTGAGCTGCGCCAGCGGCGTGCCGTGGTACTGCTCGACGAAGGCCTCGATGCCGGCTTCGAGCAGCTCGGGCGCCAGCCCGTGGCCGTCGCCGGTCCAGTCGAGCAGCACATCGGCCACGGCGCGCGGGTCGCGCTCGACCAGCCCGAGCAGCAGCAGCAGCAGTTCTTCGCGGCGCTTTTCGCTCAGGCGCCCGACCATGCCGAAGTCGATGAAGGCGATGCCGTTTCCCGGCAGGTAAAACACATTGCCGGGGTGCGGGTCGGCGTGGAAAAAGCCATCCTCCACAATCATCTTGAGCACCGCCTGCGCGCCGCGCTGCGCCAGCAGGCGGCGGTCGAAGCCGGCCTCGGGCGTGAGCTGCTCGAGCTGGTCGCCGGGCACGCCGCCGACGAAGTCCTGGGTGTTGACACGTTCACCGGTGTGGGCCCAGTGCACACGCGGAATCAGCACATGCGGGACGGTGGCGAAGTTGGCGGCGATGCGTTCGGCGTTGTGGCATTCGGCGGCCAGGTCCAGCTCGCGCCGCAGCGAGCGCGCGAACTCCTGCACCAGCAGGCGCGGCTGGTAGGGCTTGAGCGCGGGCCAGTCGTCCTCGGCAATCGCGGCGAGCCGGGCCAGCAGCCGCAGGTCGGCCTCGATCACCTCGCGGATGCCGGGGCGGCGGATCTTGACGACCACCTCGCTGCCGTCGTGCAACTGCGCGCGGTGCACCTGCGCGATCGAGGCTGCCGCCAGCGGGCTGGTGTCGAAGCGCGCGAACACGGCCTCGGGCTCGCCGCCCAGGTCCTCGCGCAACTGCGCGCGCAGGGTCTCCAGCGGTACCGGCGGCACCTGGTTGTGCAGGCGCTGGAATTCGGTGATCCACTCGGGATCGAACAGGTCGGCGCGGCCGGCCAGGATCTGGCCGAGCTTGACGAAAGCCGGGCCCAACTCTTCCATGGCCAGGCGCACCTGCACCGGCGGTGGCAGGCGCGCCAGATCGGCGGCGCCGTCCCACTTCAGGGCGTGGCCTGCGCGCTCGAGGCGGTCGGCCAGGCCCAGGCGGCGCACGGCGTCGCCGAAGCTGTGGCGGACCAGGACGCCGGCAATTTCCTGGAGTCTTCCGATATCGCGCGCCGCGCCCAGGGTTTCAAGCAACATGCGCCATGCTAGGTCGTGCGGCGCTGCGGCCGCTTGACGCAGCGCAAGTGGCGGCGGGCGCCGTGGCGGCAAAAAGGGCGGTGACCCGGACCGGGCTATGCTTGCCGGCTGCAACCATCCCGGCAAGCGGCAGCGCCGGCTCTTCCTCATGAAACTGTTTCTGCGTTCCTTTCTTTTCTTTGTGCTGGGCATGGTCCTGCTCGCCGGGGTGCTGCTGGTGAGCACCTGGGCGCCGGACCAGCCGGTGGAGGCGCTCAAGCCGCGCTGGGCGCAGCCGCCCTCGCAATTCATCGCTATAGCCGGCATGCAGGTGCATCTGCGCGACGAGGGGCCGCGCGGCGACCCGCTGCCCATCGTGCTGATCCACGGCACTTCGGCCAGCCTGCACACCTGGGAGGGCTGGGCCGCGGCCCTGCGCGGGCAGCGGCGCGTGATCCGCTTTGACCTGCCCGGGTTTGCGCTGACCGGGCCGAACCGGCAGGACGACTATTCGGCCGAAGCCTATGTGCGCTTCGTCACCGCCGTGATGGACCAGCTGGGGGTGCAGCGTTTTGTGCTGGCGGGCAACTCGCTGGGCGGGCAGGTGGCCTGGGCCACCGCGGTGGCATTGCCGCAACGCGTGGCGCAACTGGTGCTGGTCGATGCCAGCGGTTACCCGCCCGAGTCGGCCAGCGTGCCGCCTTCGCTGCCGCTGGGTTTTCGGATTGCGCGCACACCGGGGCTGCGGGTGCTGACGCAGTACACGCTGCCGCGCAGCGTTGTGGAAAAAAGCGTGCGCAATGTGTACGGTGACCCGGCCAGGGTCACGCCGGAGCTGGTGGACCTGTATGTGGACATGACCCTGCGCGCGGGCAACCGCCAGGCGCTGGGCCGGCGCATGGACCAGGGCTACACCGGGGACGTGGCCGGCTTGAAGACGCTGGCCATGCCCACGCTGATCCTCTGGGGCGGGCAGGACCGGCTGATCCCGCTGGAGTTCGGCCAGCGTTTTGCACGCGACATTGCCGGCAGCCGGCTGGTGGTGTTCGACGACCTTGGCCACGTGCCGCACGAGGAAGATCCCGCGCGCACGGTGACGGTAGTGAAGAGCTTTCTCGGCTTGTAAGCCGCAAAACTTTGTCATCCCGGACTTGGTCCGGGATCCATGTCCGATGACCACCGCCGCTCGGGCTGAGCTTGTCGAAGCCGTTTTCTCCTTCAAGCCTTTGAGTTCGTGAATGCCTGTTGGCCGGGGGTTGCCCGGCGGCAACTCACTTTCTTTTGCTTCGCCAAAAGAAAGTAAGCAAAGAAAAGGCGACCCTGCTGTCTGCGTCCCCTCCGCTTCGCTGCGGGGCAACCTGCGGTGCTCGGTCCAGCCGGGGCCGAGCTAGCACTCGCCCGCTCAGACAATCGCCCGTCCTGATCCACTTTCGGCTGCGCTCCTCGGCCCAGCCCGACGGGTGGGGGGAAAAGAATGCAAATACGCACTCGGGGAGGCGAGGTCGCGCAAAGCGCGTCCTCGCCGGAGTCCGATCCCGTACCCGAATCCGCTCCCG
>JAUXPP010000099.1 GCA_030683705.1 Polaromonas sp.
TCCTCGCGGCGCAGGCCATGCAGGTCGAGCTGCTTCTGGATGCTCCAGCCGCCGCGGCGCAACTTGCGCACCACGTCCGGGCCCATGCCGGGCCGGCGAAAACTCAGCGCCTCGTCGGTGTCCAGCAGGCTTTCGACGTCAAAACCGTCAGAGATCGCTTCGCGCATCACGGCCAGCTCGTCGCGTTGCTGCTGCACCGGAATCGGCGCGGCCTGCACCGGCGGAAGATGGGCGCGCTGGCCGGGCAGGTGTTTGGCCGGCAAGGCCCTGACCGGGCCGATGGCGCGTGAAAACAGCTCTTTTTCGGCTTTGGCTTTTGCTGCGGCGGCCGCGCGTGCGGCCTTGAGCTCGGCTTCCTGTCTTGCCCGGGTTTCGATGGCCAGCTTGACGGCTTTCAGGCCTTTCAGGTCCTTGATGGCGGGCGTTTTGGCGGGCATGGGGTCAGAGCAGTCCGAGTTCGGCCATGGACACGGCTTGCGTGCCGGTGACCACAAAATGATCCAGCACACGCACATCGACCAGCGCCAGCGCGGCCTTGAGGGTTTGCGTCAATGCCTCGTCGGCGCGCGAGGGTCGCGGCTCGCCGCTCGGGTGGTTGTGGGCCAGCACCACACTGCCGGCATGCAGCGCCAGCGCGCGCACCACCACCTCGCGCGGGTAGACCGAGGTTTGTGTCAGTGTGCCGCGAAACAGCTCTTCCAGGGCAATCAGCCGGTGCTGGCTGTCGAGAAACAGCACGGCGAATATTTCATGCGGGCGGCTGCCGAGCTGCAGTTGCAGGTAGTCGCGCACCGCCTGCGGCGTGGCAAACAGCGGCTTGTCTTTCAGTTGTTCGGACAGCGCGCGGCGCGCCAGCTCGAGCACGGCGACGATTTCGGCACGCTTGGCCGTGCCGCCCAGGCCCTTGATACGTTTCAGGTCATCGGCTGTCGCATGCAGCAGGCCGGCGACACCGCCAAAGGTGTCCAGCAATTCCTGCCCCAGTTGCAGCGCGTTTTTTCCGGGCAGACCG
>JAUXPP010000106.1 GCA_030683705.1 Polaromonas sp.
TCGTCTTTCGCCTCGGCCAGCATGGCCTGCGCGCCGGCCAGGTCGGCCTCGCGCGCCGTCATGCGCTGGTACTGGCCGACCACGATGCTGAGCTCGGCATGTTCGCGCGTCAGGCTGCGAAAACGGTCCATGTTGCTGACCACGTCGCTGGCCGACAGCAGCGCGTCGAGTTCATGCAGGCGGAAGAGCTGGCGGTCCAGGGTCTGGCGGAGAAAGGGTTTCATAGCGAAAAGCGCCGGAGGGCAACAACAGTCAGGACAGGCATCCGGCGGGGCCGGCAGGGGGCGGGGCAGCGGGTGCTGGCCGCGGTGCGGCGCAGCGCCGCTAACGCTCTTTGTCTTCGGCGGGCAGGTTGCCGCGCAGGAACAGGCGGGACACCGTCTGCGCCGTGGCTTCGCGGCTGCCGGCGTCGCCCGCGTGCAACTCGGCCAGCGTGCCGTGCAGCATTTTTTGTGTCAGGCCGCGCGACAGCGCGTCGAGCACGGCGTCGACCGGCTCGCCGCGGGCCAGCAGTTTTTTGGCGCGGGCGATTTCGGCGGCGCGCCAGGCGTCGGTTTGCGCATTGAGCTGCTGGATCAGCGGCACGGTGCTGCGCTGGTCCAGCCAGTGCATGAAGTTCTGCACGCCGGCGTCAATGATGACCTCGGCCTGTGCCACCGCCGCCTGCCGGCTGTCCTTGCCGGTCTGCACCACATGGGCCAGGTCGTCCACGGTGTAGAGGTAGATGTCCGGCAGTTCCTTGACCTCGGGCTCGATGTCGCGCGGCACGGCCAGGTCCACCATGAACATCGGCCGGTGCTTGCGCAGCTTGACGGCGCGCTCCACGGCGCCCAAGCCGATGATGGGCAGGGTACTGGCGGTGCAGCTGATCACCGCGTCGAACTCGTGCAGGCGGCTGGGCAGGTCGGCCAGGCGCATGACCTCGGCACCGAAACGCCCGGCGAGTTTTTCACCGCGTTCCAGCGTGCGGTTGGCCACCGTCATCGATTTGGGGTTTTTGGCGGCGAAGTGGGTCGCGGCCAGGTCGATCATTTCGCCGGCGCCGACAAACAACACGCGGATGTCGCCGAGGTCCTCGAACAGCTGGCCGGCCAGCCGCACCGACGCGGCCGCCAGGCTGATGCTGTGCGCGCCGATCTCGGTGCTGCTGCGCACTTCCTTGGCCACCGAAAAGGAGCGCTGGAACAACTGGTGCAGGGTGCTGCCCATGGCGCCGGCATCTTCGGCCGCGCGCACGGCTTGTTTCATCTGGCCGAGGATTTGCGGCTCGCCCAGCACCATGGAGTCCAGTCCGCTGGCGACGCGGAAGGCGTGGCGCGCGGCCTGGTCGTTTTCCAGCGTGTAGGCATGCGAGCGCAGCAGGGCCGGCGACACGCCGCCGTGGTGCGCCAGCCAGTCCAGCGTATGGTCGATGTCAGACCGGTCGCTGGCGCAGTAGATCTCGGTGCGGTTGCAGGTGGACAGCAGCGTGGCTTCCGGCTGCCGCGCCAGCGCGCTGCGCAAACCCTTGAGGGTGGGCTCGACCTGGTCGATGGCGAACGCAAACCGGCCCCGCAAATCGAGCGGTGCAGTGGTATGGTTGATGCCCAGGGCCCAGACTGACATCTTCCGATTATAAAATTGAAGGCGTGAGCCGGTGCTCACATTCTTTCAATCCCCTTGATACACGGCAAATCAGCCGACAATTTGCCACCAGGCCATGAGCGCATTCAACCTGATCAACCAGCTGCTCAATTTTGTGGCGCCAGCCGCCGGCGTCGCCTTGCTGCTGCTCCTGTTCACCCGCTTGTTTGCCGGATTTTTCCAGTCAAAAAGGCCATCAACCCATAGCTGGCGTGCGCAAGCAGCTATTGTTTTCATAGCGGGTGTGCTGCTGTTGCTGGCCGGGCTGGTGCTGTTCGGGCGTGACGGCAAGGTGGCCACCTATGCCATGCTGGCCGTCGGCGCCGCCACCTGCCAGTGGCTGTTGCTGCGCGGTGGCAAGGCCTGAGCTGGCTTGGGGAAGCGCTGGGCAAGCCCCTGCGGCGCGCGATCAGCCGGACTCGGGCGGCCTGCTGCGTTGAATCTCTTGCCAATAGTCCAGCTATTGGCTGCGACATCCGCCTTGCATTCCATCCCGATCCGACGGCCGCACATCCGCAAGGACTTGCCCAGCGCTTCCTCAGGCGTCCGGGCTGAACAGGTCGGTGCGGTCGGTGATGATGCCGTCGGTGCCCAGGTCCAGCAGCCTTTGCGCCGCCCATTCGTCGTTGACGGTGTAGCTCAGGGTCCGGAAGCCGGCCTGTTTGGCCGCCCGCACGCTGGTCGCGTCCCACAAGGCGTGGTTGCAGACCAGCGCCGTGCAATCGAGTGCCTGGGCGATGCCCAGCCAGCCTTCCCACCAGCTGTCGAGCAAGAGCCCGCGCGGCAATTGCGGCTGCGCCGTTTGCGCGGCCTGCAGCGCTTCGGGCCGGAAAGAGGTCAGCAAGGGTGGCACCGCAGCGCCGGTCCACAGGCGTGCCGCCGCGTCGGCGACCACCTGGCCAGTGAGCGCCTCGCTGCCCGGCGTGGGCTTGATCTCGATGTTCAGGAAGTAAGCGTTGTGCCGGCAATAACGCGCCAGGTTGTCCAGGCTGGCCAGCGGCTCGCCCGCATGAGCCCGCGAGTGCCAGCTGCCGGCATCCAGCAGCGACAGCGCGTGCCAGGGATGGTCTGCCGCGGTGCCCCGGCCATTGGTGGTGCGCTCCAGCGTGGCGTCGTGCAGCAAAAAGGGCACGCCGTCGGCGCTGAGTTTCACATCACATTCGAACATGCGGTAGCCGTGCGCCGCGCCCAGGCGAAAGGCCGCGAGGGTGTTTTCAGGCGCCTGCTTGCCGGCGCCGCGGTGCGCAATCCAGCGCGGGTAGGGCCAGGGCGATTGGGCCCCCACGCTTGTCGCTTCGCGTACCTTCGGCGGTACGCCGCCCCTTTCACCGGGTGAAGGGGCTGAACTTGCTCGGGGCGGCCCTTCGCTGCGTTCGTCGGGGCTCATGCCAGACGTTTTCCGCTTTCGGCGTCAAAGCTGTGCAGCCGGTCGGGACGGGGCGCCACGTGGATGATGGCGTCCGGCGCGGGCGAATGCGTGCCTTCCTCGACGCGCACGATCAGCTGTTCGCCGTTCACGCGGCCGTAGATCAGGCGTTCTGCGCCCAGCAGTTCGACGGTGTCGACCTTGACTTCCCAGCCCTCGCTGCGCACGTCCAGGTGCTCCGGCCGGATGCCCAGAATGGTGCCGGGCTTGCCGCCGGGTGCGTTTTTCAGCAGGTTCATGGGCGGCGAGCCGATGAAGCTGGCCACAAAGGTGGAGGCGGGCGAGTGATAGACCTCTTCGGGGGTTCCGAACTGCTCCATCCTGCCGGCGTTCATGACGATCATGCGTTGCGCCAGCGTCATGGCCTCGACCTGGTCGTGGGTCACGAACAGCGAGGTGATGCCGAGTTCGCGGTGCAGCTTCTGGATTTCCAGCCGGGTCTGGGCGCGCAGCTTGGCGTCGAGGTTGGAGAGCGGCTCGTCAAACAGGAAGACCTGGGGCTGGCGCACGATGGCGCGGCCCATGGCCACGCGCTGGCGCTGGCCGCCCGAGAGCTGGCGCGGCTTGCGGTCCAGCAGGTGGCCGAGCTCCAGGATGCCGGCGGCCTTGTCGACGCGCTGCTTGATCTCGTCGATCGGCATTTTCTTGATCTTCAGGCCGTAAGCCATGTTGTCGAACACGCTCATGTGCGGGTACAGCGCGTAGTTCTGGAACACCATGGCGATGTCGCGTTCGGCCGGTTCGAGCTGGTTGACCACGCGCCCGCCGATGGAGATTTCGCCGCCGGAGATTTCTTCCAGGCCGGCCACCATGCGCAGCAGGGTGGACTTGCCGCAGCCCGACGGGCCGACGAGCACGCAGAAGCCGCCATCGGGAATGTCGAAGGACACCCCCTTCACGGCCTCGACGCCGCCGGGATAGATTTTCTTGACGTTGGTGAGGGTGACCTGGGCCATCGGCGGCTTATTTCTCGGTTTCGACCAGGCC
>JAUXPP010000108.1 GCA_030683705.1 Polaromonas sp.
GAGCAACGAGTTCGGCAAAAGCACCGCGCTGGTCACGCTGGCCCTGAGCATCCTGCTGACGCGGGTGCTGGGCGCCAAGCTGTTCGGCCTCTACTGATTTCCAAGGAGCAAGACATGTCTGTGAACTACGGCTCCAAGCGCCTCGTTGTCGGCGCACACTACGGTACCCGTGACTGGCTGGCCCAGCGCGTCACCGCCGTCCTGATGGCCCTCTTTACCGTCCTGCTGCTGGCCCGCGTGCTGTTCAGCAAGGGCCCTGTCGGCTACGACCAGTGGGCCGGGATTTTCTCGGCGCAGTGGATGAAGGTGCTGACCTTCACGGTCATCCTCGCCTTGCTGTACCACGTCTGGGTCGGCATGCGCGACATCTGGATGGACTACATCAAGCCTGTCTGGCTGCGCCTGTCGCTGGAAGTGGCCACCATCGTCTGGCTGCTGGCCTGCGCCGGCTGGGGCATCCAGGTGTTGTGGCGCCTGTAATCGTCCAGCTTTCAAGCCCATCCCGGCTGCACCCGACCACGAGACCCTTCAAACATCATGACTGCTACTTCCCAGCTTCCCAAACGAAAATTTGACGTGGTGATCGTCGGGGCCGGCGGCTCCGGCATGCGTGCCTCGTTGCAACTGGCGCGTGCCGGCCTCAACGTCGCCGTGCTCTCCAAGGTGTTCCCGACCCGCTCGCACACGGTGGCGGCGCAGGGCGGCATCGGCGCCTCGCTGGGCAACATGTCCGAGGACAACTGGCACTACCACTTCTACGACACCGTCAAGGGCTCCGACTGGCTCGGCGACCAGGACGCGATCGAGTTCATGTGCCGCGAAGCGCCCAAGGTCGTGTACGACCTCGAGCACATGGGCATGCCCTTCGACCGCAACCCCGACGGCACGATTTACCAGCGCCCTTTCGGCGGCCACACCGCCAACTACGGTGAAAAACCGGTGCAGCGTGCCTGCGCCGCCGCCGACCGCACCGGCCACGCGATGCTGCACACCCTGTACCAGCAGAACGTCAAGGAAAAAACCAGCTTTTTCGTCGAATGGATGGCACTGGACCTGATCCGCGACGCAGCCGGCGACGTGGTCGGCGTGACCGCGATCGAGATGGAAACCGGCGACGTCCACATCTTCGAAGCCAAGACCACCATGCTGGCCACCGGCGGCGCCGGCCGGATTTTTGCCGCATCGACCAACGCCTTCATCAACACCGGCGACGGCCTGGGCATGGCCGCACGTGCCGGCATCCCGCTGGAAGACATGGAGTTCTGGCAGTTCCACCCGACCGGCGTGGCCGGCGCCGGCGTGTTGCTGACCGAAGGCTGCCGCGGCGAAGGCGCGATCCTGCGCAACAGCGACGGCGAGCGTTTCATGGAGCGTTATGCGCCCACGCTGAAGGACCTGGCACCGCGCGACTTCGTCTCGCGTTCCATGGACCAGGAAATCAAGGAAGGCCGCGGCTGCGGCCCGAACAAGGACTACATCCTGCTGGACATGACGCACCTGGGCGTGGACGCCATCATGAAACGCCTGCCTTCGGTGTTCGAGATCGGCCACAACTTCGCCAACGTCGACATCACCAAGGAACCGATCCCGGTGGTGCCGACCATCCACTACCAGATGGGCGGCATCCCGACCAACATCCACGGCCAGGTCGTCACCCAGGACGCCAACAACCAGAGCCAGGTCGTCAATGGCCTGTACGCCGTCGGCGAATGTTCCTGCGTCAGCGTGCACGGCGCCAATCGCCTGGGCACCAACTCGCTGCTGGACCTGCTGGTCTTCGGCAAGGCGGCCGGCAACCACATTGTTCAATACGCCAAGAGCACCAGCCAAAAGCCGCTGCCTGCAGATGCGGCCGACAAGACCCTGGCCCGCATCGCGCGCCTGGACAACGCCACCGGCGGTGAATACGCGCAAGACGTGGCCAACGACTTGCGCGCCGCCATGCAGCAGCACGCCGGCGTGTTCCGCACCCAGGCCATCCTCGATGAAGGCGTGAACAAGATCGCCGCGATGCGCGAGCGCGTCGCCAATATCGGCCTGAAGGACAAGTCGAAAATCTTCAACACCGCCCGCATCGAGGCGCTGGAAGTCGAGAACCTGATCGAAGCCGCCCAGGCCACCATCGTGTCGGCCGCTGCCCGCAAGGAAAGCCGCGGCGCGCACTCGGTGGACGATTACGGCGACACGCCCGAGCACCCGAACGGCCGCAACGACACCGACTGGCACAAACACACGCTGTGGTACAGCGAAGGCAACCGCCTGGGCTACAAGCCGGTGCAGATGAAACCGCTGACCGTCGAATCCGTCCCGCTGAAAACCCGCACGTTCTGAAAAATACACGCCGGCCTGCGCCCCCCTACGAAGCGAGAACCCCATGACCAAACGCACCTTCCAGATCTACCGCTACGACCCGGACGCCGACGCCAAGCCCTACATGCAGACCATCGAGGTCGAGCTCGACGGCCATGAGCGCATGCTGCTGGACGCGCTGATGAAACTCAAGGCGCAGGACCCGAGCATCAGCTTCCGCCGCTCCTGCCGCGAAGGCGTGTGCGGCTCCGACGCGATGAACATCAACGGCAAGAACGGCCTGGCGTGCCTCACCAATATGAACACGCTCAAGGGCACCATCGTGCTCAAGCCGCTGCCTGGCCTGCCGGTGGTGCGCGACCTGATCGTCGACATGACGCAGTTCTTCAAGCAGTACAACTCGATCAAGCCCTACCTGATCAACGACAACCTGCCGCCCGACAAGGAACGCCTGCAGAGCCCCGAGGAACGCGACGAGCTGAACGGCCTGTACGAGTGCATCCTGTGCGCGAGCTGTTCGACCAGCTGCCCCAGCTTCTGGTGGAAC
>JAUXPP010000126.1 GCA_030683705.1 Polaromonas sp.
AGGGCAAGGTCGGCATGGTGATGCGGGTGATTCCGGCCACGCTGCCGACCATCGACGGCCTGGGCGTGCCGCAGGTGCTCAAGGACGTGGTGATGTCCAAACGCGGCCTGTGCATCCTGGTCGGCGCCACCGGTTCGGGCAAGTCCACGACCCTGGCCGCGATGGTCGACTGGCGCAACGAAAACTCTTTCGGCCACATCATCACCATCGAGGACCCGGTGGAGTTTGTGCACCCGCACAAAAACTGCGTGGTCACGCAGCGCGAAGTGGGCCTGGACACCGACAGCTGGGAAGCCGCGCTGAAAAACACGCTGCGCCAGGCGCCCGACGTGATCCTGATGGGCGAGGTGCGCGACCGTGAGACCATGGAACACGCCGTGGCTTTTGCCGAAACCGGCCACCTGTGCCTGTGCACCCTGCACGCCAACAGCGCCAACCAGGCGCTGGACCGCATCATCAACTTCTTCCCCGAAGAGCGCCGCGCCCAGTTGCTGATGGACCTGTCGCTCAACATGAAGGCCATGATCTCGCAACGCCTGGTGCCCAAGCAGGACAGCAAGGGCCGCGTCGCCGCGGTCGAGGTCATGCTCAACACGCCGCTGATCTCCGACCTGATCTTCAAGGGCGAGGTCTCCGAGATCAAGGAGATCATGAAGAAAAGCCGCAACCTGGGCATGCAGACCTTCGACCAGGCGCTGTTCGACGCCTTTGAAAGCAACATGATCACCTACGAGGACGCGCTGCGCAACGCCGACTCGGTCAACGACCTGCGGCTGCAGATCAAGCTCAACTCGCAGCGGGCGAAGACGCAGGACCTGGCCGCCGGCACCGAAAACATGGCCATCATTTAGGGATACTGCGTGGGCTTGATGCACCCTTGCGCGGTGCTCGCTATCCTCACCGCCTGAACCATTGTTCCGGTGGCTGTGCGCCGCGCGCCTCGCGTGAAGCGCGCCCGCCACGCCCTCCGCCTACCCCTTTTTGAGCGAACTCCATGAGCAGCACGAACCCCAAAACCTACGAACCCGCACCCTCCCGCCACGTCGCCTTCCTCGGCCTCGGCGTCATGGGTTACCCGATGGCCGGCCATCTCGCGCTGGCCGGCCACAACGTCACCGTCTACAACCGGACCGCTGCCAAATCGACAGCATGGTGTGCAGAGTACGCAGGGGCTGGCAGCCCAAAACATGCTGCAACCCCGCGCGAGGCCTCGCAGGGCGCCGACATCGTTTTTTGCTGCGTCGGCAACGACGACGACTTGCGCGGCGTGACGCTCGGCCCTGACGGCGCCTTCGCCGGCATGCAGCCGGGTGCCATTTTTGTGGACCACACCACCGCATCGGCGGATGTGGCGCGCGAGCTGTATGCCGCAGCGCAGGCGCTGGGCCTGCAGTTTGTCGATGCGCCGGTGTCCGGCGGCCAGGCCGGCGCGCAAAACGGCGCGCTCACCGTCATGTGCGGCGGTGACGCCGCGGCCTTCGATGCGGTCAAGCCGGCCGGCATGGCGTTTGCCAAAGCCTTCACATTGATGGGCGCCAGCGGTGCCGGCCAGCTCACCAAGATGGTCAACCAGATCTGCATCGCCGGCCTGGTGCAGGGCCTGAGCGAAGCCATCGCTTTCGGCCAGAAAGCCGGGCTGGACATGAACCAGGTGCTGGAAGTGATCGGCAAGGGCGCCGCGCAAAGCTGGCAGCTCGACAACCGCGGCAAGACCATGGTGGCGGACAAGTTCGACTTCGGCTTCGCGGTGGACTGGATGCGCAAGGACCTGGGCCTGGTGCTGGACGAAGCCAAAAACAATGGCGCACGGCTGCCGGTGACCGCGCTGGTGGACCAGTTCTATGCCGATGTGCAGGCCATGGGCGGCCAGCGCTGGGACACCTCCAGCCTGATCAAGCGCTTGAAATAGAGTCCCCACAATTTCCGGCTGCTGCCCGATCCGGTGCCGCAAATAAAAAAAGCCGGCTGCAAGCCGGCTTTTTGCTGGGGCACACCGCTCAGGAGCGTGGCGCGGGCGCCGGTTTCGCCATGGGCGGCAGCAGCCGCTGCATCTCTTCTTCGCTGATGATTTCGAGAATGCGCACCACTTTCTGCACACCGCGGGCACCGCGGGCGATCTCGGTGGCCCGGTCCGCCTCGCGCTGGGTCACGCGGCCCATGAGGTAAACGGTGCCGCGCTCGGTGACCACCTTGAAGGCGTTGGCGTACAGGTCCTTGGCGTCGATCAGCAGGGCCTTGACCTGGCCGGTGATCAACACATCCGATGAACGCTGCACCAGCGACGGGCTGTCGATGATGGCGAGTTCGTTGACCACGCCGCTGACGTTTTCGACGCGCGAAACCACCTGCTCGACCAGCTTCTTGTCGTTCTCGTTGAGCACCTCGCCGGTCAGCAACACCTGGCGGTTGTAGCTGGTCACGCTGACGCGCGCGCGGCTGCCGATGTTGTCACGCAGGCGGGCCATGGAGCGCAGCTCGATGCCTTCATCTTCCAGTTGTGCGCCAGAGGTGCGGCGGTCCATCGCCACCAGGGCGCCGCCGGCCGCGCCGCCCACCAGCAAGGGAAAGCAGGCGGTCAGGGAACTGCCCAGGACAAGGGCGGTGCCGACTGTCAACAGCAGGCGTTTGAAGGAGCGGGGGTAGGTCGTCGATGTCATCAAGGGCTTTCCTGGTCACCAAGTAATTGGGCATCCACACCGTCACAAATGCAGTGAAGGGTCAGCAGATGAACTTCCTGAATCCGTGCCGTGCGGTCGTGCGGCACGCAGATATGCACATCGGTCTCGCGCAGCGCCGACGTCATCTTGCCGCCGCCCTTGCCGGTCAGCGCCACCACGGTCATCTCGCGCTCGTGGGCGGCTTCGATGGCCGCCAGCACATTGGCCGAGTTGCCGCTGGTGCTCATGGCCAGCAACACGTCGCCCGCGCCACCCAACGCGCGCACCTGCTTGGAAAAGATCACGCTGAAGTCGTAGTCGTTGCCGATCGCCGTGAGGATGGAACTGTCGGTGGTCAGCGCGATCGCGCCGAGTTCGGGCCGCTCCCGTTCGAAGCGCCCGACAAATTCGGCGGCGAAATGCTGGGCATCGGCAGCCGACCCGCCGTTGCCGCAGGCCAGCACCTTGCCGCCGCTGGTGACGCTGGCCAGGATGGCCTGCACCGCGGCAGCGATCGGCTTGGAGAGGATTTGCGCGGCCTGGTACTTCAGGTCCGCGCTGTCGATAAAGTGCTGTTCGATGCGTTGTTCAAGCATGGGGGTAATGATACCGGGTCGGATATGTGGCTAATAATTAAGTCTGATTTCAAACAATAAAGATTGATTTCGACGACTATACAAATCAAAGACTTAGGTCGCCAGCAGGCGAGCGGAGCGGCGGCCGCCGACCGTCAGGTCAAACAGAGCTCTTGCTCTGAAAACCCGCGAGAATCCCGTGGGGAACACCGCAACGCGAACGCGAACAGTGGGTTCGATGCCCTCGGGCATGGGCAATTGGTAGACCCACTTGCGCACCCTCAGGTAGAAAAAGCTTGAGTGAACTCCCCAAAAGGACCTCGGTCTCAGCGCGAGAAAGGCCGGCCCAAGGCGCTTGTGCTTGCCGCGGGCATAACGGGTTTCGTCGTTAATCACGTCAAAGATTCGCTCCTGATAAGGCATAGACCTCGGGTGCTCTTCAGATCTCGGAAAAGCGCCGCTTCGAGGTTTACGTGATCACCCAGGTTAGTACAGCTATAGTCATGCTTGCGCTGTATTCACTGGCCACTACGCCGCCAATGCAGTCAGCCTAGCAGTAGCGTCAGCTTTACCCAAACTTCTCAAATCCGCTATCGCCGCAAACTGGCTCACCCGCGGCCGCGTCTTTCCGTTTTCCCACTTGTAGACGGATTGATCGGACACGCCGAGCAACAGGCCTGCTTCCGAAGCCGACAGGCCCAGTCGTTTTCTTTGTGCCTGCAGGCCGCTGGCGCTGAAACGGAAGGTGCCGGCAGGCGGGTCAGTCAAGGCGGGCGCTGTTTTGGCGGCGGCTTTGCCGAGGCGGCCAACCAATTTCTCGAGCGCAGCGACCCGGCGCTTCAGGGCTGCGATGTCCGATCGGTACTGGGCTGACGCCTTCTTCAGCTGCTGTGTGTCTGCTCGCGTTTCCTTCCGCGCAACGCGGGCGATCTCTTGTTTCAAAGCCGTGGCGATATTGGGCATAAATTCTGGTTTTCTCTGAACGAAAGCACCATCATAAATGCTCATGCGATGTGGCGACGCTGCGTGTTTTTAAGCGGGGTGGACCTCCGGCCTAACGGCGAAACCAATGTCTATTTATTCGAGTACTCACAGGATGTCGAAGTTCAAACTAAAGTCCCCACGATCGCTTTTTGATTTCTGCCCAACTTCTGATGTTCTCTGCCTTTGCTTCCTGTTCCAATTCGAACAACGCATGGAAGTCGTCGTCAGCATCATGTCCATTCAGTTCGGTTAGTGGGTCAACGTAACGGCGATCAATGGTTACTAACACCGCACAGTCATTGTCAGATCGTGTGGTGCTGCACAAAATACCAGGGAATTCATCTTCAAGATTTTCTATCAACTCGGACGCGCGACTTAAGCCCAGCTCGTGCGACGAACAGACCGCCACTTCAATTCCCATGAAAGGACTTTCCTCTATTTCGGCGAGAGCCGCCGCAAGTTCCTTTAGAAATTCGTGCTCTGCTTTTCTGTGCCAGCGCGCTTGAGTGGCATTCTTGTCTCGAATGTTGTTGGCGATCTTGTTGAGTTCCAACGGATTTTTTAGGGCACTGTCTAGGCGGATAGTTTTTAGATCTTCGTGGGTTACCGCGTGGTGTTCTTTGCATAGGACCCACATTGTTTTCTCATCGTAGTCTCAAGGATCAACGCCGAAGATGTATAAGCCGTGATGGAGGTGGAGCTCGACTCCAGGTCCGCAAACTTCACAATACTCACACTTATTTCCACGCTCCTTCTTTATGCGGGTGCTCAATTCGGCCCAGCGTTTATCCTTCAAGAGTTCCGAATAGGTAGACATGAAGGATGTTCCAAGTTGAGATTGCGACAGTGTAGAGCTTTGGACACGATCCGTTAACACCACCTGAGATCAGGCAGGGGGAACAAACGTCTCAGAGATGGTGGCTTCGATTCAAGTGGGCGAACGCGCACACCACTTGGAGCATAGTGCCAAATTTTGACACGCAGCGTCAGTCTGCAGCTGCTCGATAGGCGTTAAGCGCGGCCAGGTCCAACACTGTCAAGCTGCAGAACCCAACTTGCAAATACCCCTTATGGGCCAGCACCTGCAACGCTGAGTTAGTACGAGGCCTGGAAAGCCCGCAAATTAACGCCAACTCGTGCTGGCGAATATCCAATGCAACTTCCTTGGCCTCATTCTTGCCGCGGCAAAGTGCCGAGACACAGCTAGCGACACGGCGCTCCGGGCTTAACAGTCGGTCTGCAACCAATGTCTCAATGAAGGAGCTCATCCTTGCATTCATGAGGTCTTGCAAGAAGTGATTGAAGGGAACACTTGTTGCACGCAGATGTAAGAAGGACTCAAGTGAAACCAAGACGATTCTTGTGGGCTGCAAGGCGATAGCGTCGTAGCGCAGGCTTTCACGTTTGAGAAGCGAGCCTTCGCCGCACCATTCCCCCTCGCCCACGCAACCAAGAATAGTTTCTCTTCCGTCACAACCAACCACATACATTTGGACGAGGCCCGTCGCGACCCCCATCCAAAATGTCGACGGGTCACCAGCACAAACAATGAAATCGCCCGTTGAGACAAACTTCTCAGATGATGTTCTTTGGATTAATTGCTGGTCTGCCAGCGGCAAAAGCGCATACCAAGGGGCGTTTTCGAGGATTTCCTCAAGTGGCGATGTTGGGTGGCGATGGTCTGGCTTCATGACGGAACCGAACTTGATCGGCTAATCCTCGTTTAAAGCTTGCTTCTAGCTTCGGCTAGCCGTTTTTCAAGTTCCGTGACGAGCGCTCGCGCCTCGTCTCCTTCAGGAATGGGGCGACCGCTGTCGCGCCAATCGATAGCATTTTTAAATCCTTCTACCTGCGCCTGGCGGCGGAACCACATGCCCTCCGGATTGTGACGGGTGATTCCGTCAAATACCGTCGCAAACATTTGCGTCTGTTCCAGACCCATCGATAGCCAGACCTGGTTGACAACTAGTTTGTGCATCGTCAGATGTGATTTTGGAACGCCAGCAATACGTTGCGCCAAGGCATTGGTGGTCTGGTCCAACTGGGCGGCTGGCACTGATACATTGGCCAGTCCCCACTCAGCCGCTGTGGTCCCAGTAACGGTATCGCCCGTAAACATCAACTGCTTTGCCCGTATCGCGCCCACGCGGTAAGTCCACATCGCCGTAGTCGGGCATCCCCAAACACGTGTTGGCATATAGCCAATTCTTGCATCATCTGCCATCAAGAGCATGTCGCAACATAGCGCGATATCGCTACCGCCAGCGACGGCATATCCGTGGACTTTAGCGATAGTCGGCTTTGAACAACGCCATAGCGACATAAAATCCTCGGTATTCCGCTTCATCATGGCGTAGTCGACCATTGGGTCCCAAGGCGTCTTTTCTTGCCTGCAGGGATGATCTGCGGCAATATTGCTTGGATCACTGCCTTCTGCATATTCGTTCAGGTCATATCCTGCGCAAAACGCGCGTCCCTCGCCTTCCACAATGATGACGTGAATTTCGTCATCGAGCTCTGCCCACTCGACTGCTCGGCGGATATCAGCAGGCATGGCGCTGCTGATGGCATTGAGTTTTTCTGGGCGATTTAGTTTTAAGCGTGCAATGCGGGGCTGATCGCTGTCTTTTTCGGCAATGACGGATTGGAATGAAGGCATTTGGTCTCCTGTTTGAATTGGAAGTATTGCGCTGCTCCCTATCACTTTTGCTATATAGAAGACAAGCGCTGCACTACTTTAGTCAGGAAATCTCGGGCCGGTGTCATTGCGATTACAACTGTGGTTGAAAATGCGATTCGGGTCCCCTTATATGTGTGTCCTATCTGCGCATCGCGCGTACACGGCACTCACATTCTCATGCAAACAGCTCTCTTCTAGCAGCCTCAGTAATTGCGACCACGCCGGGATGGGTGATCTTTCGCTCAATGGAGATGGCATAGAACTCCTCCACCAAATCCGCCGGGGACCCAATTTGCTCAACCTCAAACTGCCTGGTAATTTCCTTGGCCAGCACTGCGGGTGCGGGGAAAACACCTAAACCCTCCCGACCGAATGCCTTCATCAAAGCACTATCGTCGAACTCGGCTGCAACTGGTGGAGCCAAGTTGTTGCGCCGTAACCAACCATCAACCCTGGGCCGTAGCGCTGAGTCTGTCCCGGGAAGAAGCATAGGCAGGGTCTCTAGTGATCGAGGAAACTTCGAGCGTGCTTGCCTTAACGTCGTTGACTGGGCATGAAGCAGCTTTTCTGAAGCAAAGAAAGCAATTCCGCTATGGCCCAAAAGATGTGTGAAAGCCTTGATACCCAGGTTTCCGGGTAGTGGCACATCAGAGATGACAAGGTCGACTCGGCGCAGCGCCAGATCTGCCATCAGAATCGCCAACTTCCCTTCCGGACATATAAGGCGCGGCGCCGGTTTCAATCGCAGAGCCGGCTCAAGCACATGGTAGGCAATTGCTTTAGGTACTGAGTCAACGAACCCAACTTTGAGCAACGGTGCCTTCGGGGCACCTCGCCCACCTCTTAGGGCATCTTCCATTTCTCGGCTCAGCGTGAATATCTCGTCAGCGTACTGCATGACCATGCGCCCGGCATCCGTTGGCTCCACGCCTCGACCGACTTTGCGCAGCAATGGTTGCCCGAGTCTGTCTTCGAGCAAATTGATCTGGCCGCTTAAGGTTTGAGGGGACAGACTTAGCTCCTCACTGGCACGCAGCACGCCGCCTGCGCGTACGACGGTCCAGAAATATTGCAAATGCTTAAGGTTCATTGATGCTCCTGTTTTCCCGAACGATTGTCGCTATTTTTCGATTATTCAAAAAGCGACTTTGACCATAAAGTCACGGCATTAATCAATACGGAGTCGAAATGCACTGTCCAACCTGCACGACCACGCCACTTGTCCTCGCGCAACGCCAGAACGTGGAGGTCGACTATTGCCCCCATTGCCGCGGAGTGTGGCTGGATCGCGGAGAACTCGAAAAGCTCTTTGAGCATGCGGCAGAACGCCAAGCGGAACCTAAGACTGGTCGCTTTTCGAAGAAGAATGTGAGTATTGCGAGTCCGCAGTATCGTCATCCCCAACGCCAGCGCAGCAGCTGGCTGTCAGACCTTCTTAACTGAGGGGATATGGTGCAACGTTACCTGACAAACTCACCGCATGCCGCTGCTCAAGTGGTAGCACTAACCGTGTTGGCAGATGGTGTGCTCTCGCGCGGCGAAATTGGCATGTTGTTTGGATCGCGAATTTACGAGCAGCTAGAGCTCAACACCGCGGAAATGCAGGGCTTGGTCGAGGCCTTGGCAACAGACCTCTCTCAACTTGGCGCCCCGGCATGGACCCATGAAGGAGAACTCCAACCCTTTCTGGTGACACGCGTCCTGGAAGGCGTCACTGCGCCCGCTCTTTCCCGGAAAACTTTCGAGCTTTGCAGGCTTGTAGCCGAATCAGACTTCCATGTCAGCCAGAGCGAAAGAGCCTTGCTTCTGCGTGCGAGCTCTCACTGGCTACTGCCCATCGCAACCACCCTCACCCAAAGGAATACCAATGAAAAAGAACAACTTTCCTAACCGCCTAGCGGCAACTCGGGTTCACGGATCCGCTAGTACGGCCCGATCCGCATATGGCGCCGTCATTCACGGCATTGCAAAAGTCTTGGTGCTCGTAACGTCACAAAGACGGCACGCCTCAAGCGATTCACTGGTTGAAGTCCACATGCCTGATGGGCAGATTGCGTATGTTGAGGCATACCCGCACCGAGCTGATGCCACGCTTGGTCGCAGGGCTCTGCGCGCATGGCAGGCTATCGGTCAGGCAATTACGCGGACTTTGACTTTGCAGAACCCATTGCACATGTCCGCGCGAGCATACGTGCCAGTTCGCGTCACCAACGACCGCCGGACACGGTCATGAGCGGGCAAAGTTTTATTGTCATGGCAGCGGTGCTGGGCGCATGCTGTCTGCTGGCGGCCTACCTCGGCCATCGAGGCGGGAACGAAAAACGCGATGTTCGGCTGATGATGGGTAGTGGCGCTGCCTTTGGCGGTGTTGCGCTGATAGTTCTTGCAATCCAGCAGTTTTGACAGCAACCTGGTTTACCAGGCCCACCATACCCAGTCCTTCAGGAAGACTGGGCATTCTGGCTTTTGTTCATCGCACGAATTTTTTTGGGTTGTCGGTCTACAGCGCTGAGCTGCTAACACACGACACCTTAGTTTGAATACTTAATGGAGTTTTATGATCGCAATAATCTGGTCCGTATTCGCTTTCTTGTTGATCAGTTGGACTGCCGTTGCCTGGGCGACAGCAGCCCTCACGAGTTGGGGCGCCCGGGCCATGACAGCAACTGGCGGCGTGGAACTGCTAGGCGCCTCTGGCGCTGCCTCGTTGCCTCAATGGATCACGGCATGGATGAGTCCGGAAGTTCTCGAAGCACTCGTTCAAACCGCAAGATTTTCCGCGGGAATGCTTGAGGCTGCGCTTCCTTGGGCCGGCGCAGCCGCAGGCTGGCTGGTCCCAATCATCTGGGTAGGATGGTTCATCGTCGCGATCTTCATGACCGTGGTGGCTGTGGTCGTCCACAAGGTTGTGAAGTGAACATTGGCAACGCGGCTGCAGGTTCCGTGAGCAACATGAGCCAAAGACTATCGTTTTTTCGAATGGTTTATTTGAAAATGCGAATTTTCTTATCCTCTGTCGTTCGGTAAATTAGAGGCTATTCACAAGGAGCACATATGCGCAGTTATCAATTGAACAGTCCAAAAGCCGCTGCCCGCATCGTCGCCATCACGCTTTTTGCAGACGGGCATTTGAGCGATCATGAACACGAAGCTTTGACGCAACATAACGCTGCTGGTCTGCTTGGCCTTGAAAGCGACGATATGGAAGTGATCGTTCGACATCTGGCAGAGGACCTTCAGGCATTCGGCGTATCGTTCTGGAGCGGCACCGGGCTGCTTGATGAAGCTTGCCTTACAGGCGTGTTGCGCGAAGTGACAGACCCGCATCTCCGGTCTGTCATCCTTGACATTTGCGCAACGGTCATCCATGCGGACAGCCGTGGGTGTGAATTCGAGCTCGCAATAGTCGATTTCACGAAAAAGGCTTGGGGCGTAGAACCTGTTCAGCAAGCCTTGATGCATTGAGGCCAATGGCTTGCATGAAGTTTGTTGAGGGGAAGTGCTCAACTTGTGTGAATGAGATTGCCACGAATCGGCCCACCTGTGTCGATGTGACTCCCAACGATGGGCACTTACTCCGCAGGCTTGTTGAGCCTGATGAAAAATGCCCAAGCAGCCAGCAGCGCTGCGGCAGCGAACGCAATGGAGGCTGCCTTGATCAGCTGGGTAGGGTCGTCGTGGACGAACTTGAAAGTCGCGACGAGCGACTCAATGGCCAAAGAAATCACGACTACCACCAGGAATCTGGAAAGCACGCGCTCGACCCGGGCGCTGTGACTCATACGCGACTTACGGTTGAGTTCCTCTTCAACCAAAGTGTCGGCAAGTTCGAGGCTGGCCATGGCAATCGTCAGCATGGCAATGCAGCTCAGGATGCCGTCGAACCGCTTTGTCAAAGAGATCGCAGCGCCGGGGTCAACCGCACGCCACAATTCCATGCTCCCATACGCGATCAGGGAAAATGCGCACAAACCGAACAGCGCAATGATTGCAACGTATCCGACCGCGAACAGGCGTGTTAAATGATGCATCGATAAGCCGTTTCTTGCCAAAATTGTTACAACTATAGCCGAGCCAGAGGATAAAGCCGATGACCAGAGGAGAAGAAAAGCCCGTCATTTTATTGACCGGTGCGCGAGGAAACATCGGGCGATCACTAGCGACATCTTTCTTGGCATCAGGCTACCGCGTCTTAGGTCTGGACCGGACCGCGGCAAGCGACGTGGGATTCCCTGTGTTGGCCTGCAATTTCGCATCTGAAGATTCCATCCGCTTGGCTTTGCGTGAGGTGAAGGATCTGTCAGGTCATCGGATTGCCAGCGTAATTCACCTTGTCGCCTATTACGATTTCACAAACGACGAGCATCCGCTGTATCAGACGGTCAACGTGCAGGGAAGCGCGGCCCTTTTGCGTGCTTTGCAGTCGTTTCAAGTCGATCAGTTTGTGTACGCCAGCACGATGCTTGTGCACGCGCCATGCAGACCAGGCGAGCGTATTGACGAGTCGCACCCCGTCGCTCCGAGGTGGGCATACCCGCGCTCCAAAGCATTGGGAGAGGAAGCGGTCCTCGGCCATCGGGGAAACATTCCGGTAGTCATGCTGCGGCTTGCGGGAGTCTACGACAGCACGTCCATGGTCCCCACCTTGGCGCAGCAGTTCGCCTGCGTCTATGAGCGCCGTCTGGACAGCTACTTCTATCCTGGCGATACCAATACTGGCCAGGCCATGGTCCACAGAGTGGACATGTTGGACTCGTTCGAGCGCACCGTTGCCGCAAGGACATCACTGCCGCCGGTTTCAGCATTCCTCATTGGAGAGTCAGATGCAGTCGGCTACGATGCGCTGCAGGACCGTTTAGGTCGTTTGTTCCACGGGGATGAAGATTGGCCCACTACCCGGTTACCAAAATCAATTGCTGCCGCCGGTGTCTGGGTTCAAGGGGCGCTTGAGCCTGTCGTGCCGGACGCAATTGACGGGGGACGGGCTCCTTTTGTACGTCCATTTATGGTGCAGATGGCCGACGATCACTATGCGCTGGATACAAGAGCAGCTGAAATAGCGCTTGGCTGGCGGCCGACACGCCGCCTCCGTGAGGAGCTTCCTGCGATGGTGGCCCAGCTTCAATCAGACCCTATTGGATGGTATGAGCGCCACGGAATCGCAAAGCCTGACTGGTTGGCCGCTGCAAAGAACGAACACCCCGCGCCCGACACCATGCGGCGGGAGCATGAAACCCGGCGCCGGATTGAGCATGGCGACAACCGGTGGGTTCACATGTTGAACGTAGCACTTGGGTCCTGGTTATTTACTCAACCGCTGCTCATCAACGTGCCGGAACCTGCGCTTCGTATCGGCGAGATGCTGCTCGGTGCGCTGCTTATGATCTTCGCCATCGCCTCGTTGTCGTGGAAAGCCCAATGGGCTCGCTGGATTTGCGCCATGATCGGAATCGTGGTCATGGCGCTGCCTTTCATATTCTCGACTGAAAGTGCCGCAGCCTATCTTTCCGACACACTGGTGGGTGCTTTGATTGTCGCGTTCGCAGTCGGAACAAAACCCGAGCCCGGCGTATCTCCGTTAGCGGCGACAAGCGGGCCCCTGACCCCGCTCGGATGGTCGTACAACCCGTCGAGCTGGACGCAGCGACTGCCCATTGTTCTGATCGCTTTGTTCGGACTTTACGTCTCTCGCTATTTGGCGGGGTATCAGCTTGGGCACATACCCGATGTCTGGGATCCGTTTTTCGCGGGTTCGAGCACAGATCCGCAAAACGGAACAGAAGAAGTCATCACATCTTCCGTCTCGAAGGCCTTCCCGGTTTCTGACGCGGCCCTGGGTGGGTACACCTATCTTCTCGAAATGCTCACGGGAATAGTGGGCTCGACAGCTCGCTGGCGCACCATGCCTTGGTTGGTCATTCTTTTTGGGCTGATGATCGCTCCCCTAGGCATCACTTCTATCGCATTTATCATCATTCAGCCCATCGTGATTGGTACGTGGAGCGTGATCGCGCTGCTGGGCGCGGCAGCGATTTTGGTTCAGATACCGTATTCGCTGGACGAGATGATTGCTACTGTGCAATTTTTGCGCAGACGTCATCGTGCCGGCAGGAACTGGCTGGCTGTGCTTTTTCGGGGAGATACCGACGAAGGCCCTGCCGCGCCTCAGAACCAGGATGAATTCGACCGCCCACCCGTCGCCGTACTCAGAGATGTTGTTGGCGGCGGGGTGAGTCTGCCTTGGAACCTTGCCGTTGTGGCGGCAATTGCAACCGGCCTGCTCTTTAGTCCTGTATGGCTGGGCGTTCAAGGGTGGGCGGCCCATACTCATCACATTGCCGGATGCCTTGCGCTGACGGTAGTTTCCGTAGCCGCGGCCGAGGTGGCACGGGCTGCGCGTTACTTCAACGTTGCAATCGGACTTGCCCTGATGTGTTTACCTCTTGCTGTCGACGCAAGCATGCAGGCGGACATCGTTAGCGTAGTTGCCGGCGTATTGATTGCCGTTCTAAGTTTCCGACGCGGAGAAATCAAGGAACGGTATGGTAGCTGGAGCCGCGCCATTGTCTAGGCGCAGGGTGTATAGGTTGCGCTGGCTCCAAGCGGCTTGACTTGCTTGGTCCCCGCAAGAACTAAGCAGGTTCAAGTCTCGCCGTCGCTAACCTTGGCTCAGACTATTGAGGCGAAGGCAAGGCGGCCAGGTGAAACCAATACCTGTACATCAGGCCCATTGCTTTTGCGAGCTCGTCAAAGTCAAATGGCTTGGAAATATATGAGTTGCAACCCAGCGAATAACACTTGCGCACATCGGTTGGATTGGTCGACGTTGTCAGAACGACAACAGGTATGTGTTTGAGTTGAAAATCAGCGGCCAAATGCTCCAGCACCTGAAACCCATTCATCTGGGGCATGTTCAGATCCAGCAAAATCAGATCGGGAGTTCGTACAGCCGAGTAGTCAAGTTCCTTACGCAGGTACGCTAGGCACTCCACGCCGCCGCTCACGTAATTGATCACCGCCTCAATGCGCGCCACCTCGAATGCTGCCTTAACCAGCATCGCTTGGTCTTCCTGATCGTCAACAAGCAAGATGTTCATGGTAGTGAAAGATCCTTCAGCATAGGGATATCCTCCGACGCCGGCAATGAAACATTAAAGGTGCTACCGGCGCCCAGCACGGACTCAACCCATATCTTCCCGCCGTGCCGTTCCACAATCTTTCGGCACAGCGCCAAGTCGATGCCAGTGCCTTCATACTGCTGGCTATTATGCAGACGGCTAAAAACGTCGAATATCCGCTCGAAGTCGGAAGAATCGATTCCTATTCCGTTATCCGTAACTCTAAACACCCAATAGCTACCCTGCCGCTCTGCTGCGATATGCACAGTGAGCGGCCTCGCACTGCGATATTTCAGTGCGTTGGTGAGGAGGTTGAGAAAAACATGCACAAGCTGAGTCTGGGAGCCGAGGATCGTGGGCAGGATGCCCACGCTGAGATTGGCTTCTGAGGCCTTGATGGGCCCGTCTAGCAACTGTCTTACTTCCTCAATCACGTCTTGCATTGGGACAAGGGAGAAAGCGGGGCCATCCGAATCTACCCGGGCAAGCTCAAGCAGATCGTTGGTTAGTTGCTCGAGACGGGTGGCCGCCTTGGTTATACGATGTATCAGGTCGCTTCCCCGCGCGTCAAGCTGAGGCGCGTACGAAATCTCCAATAAGCGAGCAAAACCATTGATGGATCTCAGCGGCCCTTTAAGGTCATGCGAGGCAACATAGGCGAACTGGAGCAGGTCGGTATTGCTGCGCTCCAAAGCTTGCTGGACCTTCAAACGTGCAGTGATGTCGCGAAGAATGACTGTGAAGATGCGTCGGTCACCCTCAACAATTTCGGAAACCGCAGTTTCTATCGGGAACTCCTCCCCTGAGCGCTTTAATCCAAATACCGGTTTGTCATCTTGCGTGCGTAAGTACTGAATACAAATGGGAGCTGGGTCCCCCGGGTCGAGCACCAGCTGTCGCTCGGGAATGAACTGGGTAAGCGGACGGCCCAGAGATTCTTCCAGAGGCCAACCAAAAAGAGACACGGCTGCCGAGTTGAAAAGAACCACCGTGCCCTCGTCATCTACTACGACGATGGCGTCCATAGCGGACTCGAGAATAGCGCGAAGGCGTGCTTGCCAAGCTCTTGCCGCTGCGGTCGATTCCTGCAGCATGGTGGAGGCCGTCGTCAAGGCCTGCCCCAACTCATCAGCCTCCTTGAAGTAAAGACGAGGAACGGTAACCTCGCGTCCCTGACCGAGGGCTAATGCGGGTTTGCCGAGTTCTGCGATCGAACCAGAAACTCTTCGAGCAATGTACCAGGCCGCTCCGAATCCGGCCGTTAGCAGCAAAGCCGTGATGCCCACGGCATTCCACAAAGAGTGCCACAATTCCTGGTTCAGTTCTTCTTTCGGGATACCTACTGCCACTGACCAGCCTGATCGTTCCGACCGGGTAAACGAGGTGACAACCGGGATCCCCTCGAGGGTTCGCGACTCCTGCGTACCGGTCAAACTTTGCCGCGTGGCCTCAATCAGACGAGATGACGCCTTCATCCCAATGAACCGATCAATTTGGCGGGGCACGCGCGACAATTGTTCCACCGCTGTCGATCACCACGGCAATCCAGCTCTCGGGAAACTTGTGACGCGTCACCACGTCCGCAATGGCTTTGGTGGAAATTGCGGCCGTCAGTACGTAGCTGACCTTTCCGCCTGAGCGTATGGGAATGCCTACGTTGACGACTTTAACGCCGGACACATTGCCGGTGAACAGGTCGGATACTGCCGGCAGGCCAGTAGAGACGATTTTCTGTACAAGAGCTTCATTGCCATGTCGAGGCAGCACTGTTCCAAACTCGGTTCGGGTATTGACAAGTTGTTGGCCTGCAGCGTCGCTCAGGACGATATTGGAAAAAAGCACTTCTTGATCTTGCAAGTCCTTTAAGACTTGGGAGGCCTGTGCCTGGAAAAGTGCAAGGTTGCCTGTGGAGATATTCGTGGAGGTAGCAAGTCCGCCCATTGCGGCCTGTACGGTCGCAAACTCGCGGTCTATAGCATTCACGACGGCTCTAGTCCGTTCCCTCGCATCATGCGCCAGCCGATCCTGGCCAAGGTTGAACTCGGACACCACGAGCCACAAGACGCTCAGCGCAGCTGGCACGACGCAGACCAGCACCAGCATGCTGAGGTGCGTCCCAATGTCTAGAGAGCTTCGCTTGATGACATCATTCACTTGCGTTCCGATTCCTTTTTCGCTTATTCCGAGAGTCTCAGGTACTTCATATCACGACGCGTGCAATAACCACTATTTCACTCAGCTGATGTGTGATTTATCACTACAACTGCGCGCCGCTGTCGGGTTTATGTCTTGCTGAACCGGGGTGCATGGCTAGGTTATTAGCAGTGACCACTGCAATTGTCGCGTTTGACCTTCCTGTTTTTTCGGAGTGTATGTCAGTTTCTTTCAGTTTGACACTGATTTTCGCCTGACGCCATGGTCTGCGTCGGGGCCGCAGTGTCTGGCCATAGTTGACCAGCGTGAGGAATATCTCGTCGTCCTGGTGCTATACGGTGCCGCTTCATTCCGGCAAACGTGCGTCATGCGAGAGTGTGAGGCTTTGCCTTCACATGCTCAGCGTTATCAACAGTCTGCCAAGCGGCGCTGCAGATCCTAGAGCGATTATGGAAAAGTCGAATGATTACCTATAAAAATCTGCTTTTTCTGAATCTTCCGCCCGCGTAAATTCCACGAATCGCCTAGCAACGCAGAAAGGATCCGCTTCACGACCTCCGAAGTCACTTCGATATGACAAATCAGCCCACCGCTGTCGGAGGTCAAGTTGTTACAGCCGTGGCACAGCCGCGCCAGTCGGTCAATTAATAGTTTATTGAAGGAATCCAGCCATGCGAATTTTGATGCCGATCAACAACAGTGCGAGTAGCAAGCAAGCCGTGGCTTTTATCGCCTCGCGCGCGACGCTGCTGAAAGCGCCCACGAACGTGAGGTTGTTCAACATCCAGTACCCGATCCCCACGCGAGCGGCTCGAGCACTCGGCAAGGAAATGGTGAAGGCGCACCATGAACGCGAGGCAAGCGAGTTGCTGCGTTCGCCAACATCACAGCTTAAACGCGCCGGCGCTACCGCGAGCGGCGACTATTTGATCGGTACGGTCGAGCCCGACCTGGTAGACGTCGTGAGAAATGACCCCGCCGACCTCGTTGTCGTCGGGTCCCGGGGCGACTCTGGTTTCGCGCACCTTTTTTGGGGGTCAGTTGCGGAAACCGTGGCGACATGCTGCAACAAGCCGCTGCTGATTCTCAGAGGTCAGCCTGTTCCCAAACGCGACAACTTGAAGGTTGCCTTGGCTCTCGACGGGAGCAAATATGGGATCGCCGTAGCAAAATTTCTGGCCAAGTACAGCGCGCTGCTGGGGGAAAAGCCGACCATCACCTTGCTCCACGTGGCGCCAGAGCTGTCGAAAGTGACAATCCAAGGCTGGATCGACCGTGAGGTGAACACGGGCATTCTTCCCGAGCAGGTCGAGGCGATGCACAACGCTGCCTTTGAAGCGGTTTTTCAGCCGGCACGCGACGTTCTGCTGGCCGCAGGAATCCAGCCTAAGGAAGCACGTTTGGTCGGGAACGACGTGGGAGCAACGATCGCGGCCTACGCCACAAAGAACAAGCTCGACATGATTGCCATGGGGTCATTGGGATTCGGCTCGAGCCGCTTCTCCCCCGTGGGGTCTACGGCCAACCGAGTGGCTTCCCGGGCGAGGACGCCTCTACTGCTCGTACGCGACGCATGACTATGAAGATTCTGGTCGCAATCGACGGCTCGCCGGTGGCTTTGGACGCCCTCAGGCACGCTATTGCACTCGTCCGTGCAGGTCTCCAAGCGCACCTGGTGCTTGCAACCGTGCAAGCACCGACCTACATGTTCGAAGCGCTGGCGCCAAGCCCAATTGTCCTTGACCGGCTGACGGGAGCGGAGGGGGCGCGGTACCTGGAAGAAGCGGAAAGAATCTGCCGGGAGCAGGCCATCGCTTATTCCCGAGAGATTGGATCCGGCGAGGCAGCTTGGACTTTGCTGAATATTGCCACTGCGCAAGCATGCGACGCGATTGTTATGGGCGCGCGCGGGCTGGGAGCAGTTCGGGGGATTCTGCTGGGCTCGGTTTCGCAAGAAGTCTTGCGATCCAGCCACCTTCCGGTAACAGTGGTGCGAGCGGCCGCGGCGGTTGAATAAAAAACTGGAGAAATTTCATGGACGCAGGCTCGGTGTATCTCTTGAGGCCTTGGACGGCTCAGTACGGTTCCATCGCCACCACGCTGGCCGAACCGGATGCGGCTAGTCTGCCGGCGATGATGACCAAGGCATCGACGCAGTATTCCAAGCAGGCAGCGTTCACTACGGTGATGCCCAATGGCATGTTCGGAAATTTGAGCTATGCGCAGGTCGATGAGCTTAGCGACGCATTTGCCGGCTATCTGCGGGACGTACTTCAGGTGCCCGCTGGAAGTCGCGTTGCAATTCAGATGCCCAACTGCCTTGCGTATCCCGTGGTACTGCTTGGCACATTGAAGGCCGCTTGTGTTGCGGTCAACACCAATCCTCTGTACACCGCCAATGAGTTGCGCCACCAGTTCTGTGACAGTGGCGCAACGGTGGTTGTAGCGGTGGATATGTTTGCTGACCGGCTCGAGGCTTGTCTGCCGGATTGTTCGAGCGTCAAGCATGTGGTCCTGACCAAGGTCAGCGAGTTCTTCCCCACACCGGTTTCACACCTGGTTCACGCTATTCAGAAGTACTGGCACAAGCAAATCCCCAAGTGCGCGATCGAACACTGTGCGCTCCCAGAAGCGATCGCCCAAGGGCATCGGGCTTTAAAAGGCCACGCAGCTCGCCGGTATTGGGACAAGTTGTCTCACGCGGACCTCGCGCTTCTCCAGTACACCGGGGGAACTACAGGCACAGCGAAAGGGGCGATGCTCACGCACGGCAACCTGCTGTGGAACGTGTGCCAGCTTCGCGCCATGCTGGACAGCCATATCCAGCCGGGACGCGAGGTAGTTCTCACCGCCTTGCCGCTTTATCACATCTTTGCCTTCACGGTGAATCTTCTGGCGATGTTTGAGGCGGGTGCGCGCAACATTCTTGTGCCCAGTCCGCGGCCAATTCAAAATCTGCAGCGTGCCTTCGAGAATTATCCGATCACTTGGGTAACGGGGGTCAATACCCTGTACAACGCCCTCCTGGCTGAAGAGTGGTTCACCGCATTTCCTCCAAAATTCCTCAAGGCCGCAGGCGGCGGCGGGGCCGCGATGCATTCTGCGGTCGTTGAGCGGTTCGAGCGGCTCACCGGGGCGCCGTTGATTGAGGGCTACGGACTGACCGAGAGCAGTCCGGTCGTTTGCTTTCAGCCTCTGCACCGCCGCCAGAGGGATTCCATTGGCATTCCGATACCTATGACAGATGTGAAGCTTGTCGACGACAGCGGCGGCGAGGTGCCGATCGGGCAGCCTGGCGAGCTTTTGGTGCGCGGCCCGCAGGTCATGGCCGGCTACTGGAAACAGCCGGAATCCACTGACGCAGCAGTTCGGGACGGGTGGCTTTGTACCGGAGATATCGCCACCATGGACAACCAAGGCACGTTTCGCATTGTTGACCGTAAAAAGGATCTGATTTTGGTAAGCGGCTTCAATGTTTATCCTAATGAAGTTGAAGACGCTCTTACCCGTCACCCCAAAGTGCTTGAAGCCGGCGTCATTGGGCTGCCGCACGCCAAGACGGGGGAAGCAGTGTACGCATACGTTGTCCGGCTTGATCCGGAAGTGACTCAAGTCGAATTGCTGGCGCACTGCCGCACTTTGCTTTCCGGGTACAAGGTTCCTGTGCGCATCGTCTTTCGGGACGAATTACCAAAGTCGACAGTCGGCAAGGTTCTGCGAAAGGAATTGCGTGCGAGCGCGTCCGGAACAGGCGCTGGGGAGCCTGAACATGCTTAGTGAATTTGAGACTCAGCTCCTGGGAGTGATGATGATGGTCATCATGCTCGGCATGGGCGCAAGCTTGACGTTGAAAGACTTCGCCATTGCTGTCAAGAAGCCAGCAGGCATCGCGATCGGCCTTGTCACGACTTATGTGCTCACCCCGACTCTGGGCGTCGCACTTGCATATTCGCTGCAACTTCCTCCTGCGTACGCCATAGGACTTATCCTGATGGCCTGCTTGCCGGGCGGGACTACCAGCAACATCTTCAACTATTTCAGCAAGGGCGTGCTGAGCCTTTCGATCCTGATGACGATCGTGTCGACCGTCGTCGCTGTCGCCATGGTTCCCCTCGTGCTCGGCATCTTCACCGCTAATATCGAAGGCGAGTGGCGCATCCCTCCAGAAAATGTCGCACAAGTGCTCTTTGTTCTCCTGGTCCCTACCGTGGCGGGCATGCTTTTGCGAAAGTGGAATGCGAACGTAGGCGCGATTACGGAACTTGTGGGCGGCATACTTGGAATTGGCGCCATCGTCTTTCTTCTGGTCACTTGGGTGCCCAGAAATTACATGCTTCTTGCAAGTACGCCGTGGCAGGTGTACGTTGCCTCCATTGGCCTGGGCGTAGGTGGTTTTGCCGTCGGTTATGTGTTTGCCCGAACAGTGCGCCAAGACGCCAGGAGGGCGCGAACCATCGCATTGGAGACAGGAATCCAGAACGGTCCCCTCGGTGTACTGATCGTGCTCCTCACGTTCGAGGGCCAAAAGCAGCAGGAGGTCTTGCTTGTTCCGGTGTTGTATTCACTATTTATTGTTCTTACGTCTGCCGCCATGACGGTATGGTTCAGGCGTATAAGTCAACGCGAAGAGTTTGCCCGTGATCAAGCCAAAATCGGAGCGACGCCTGCAGCTACCTGATGGAAGACCGCTTGCACCTAGCTCATCGATGAGTTAATAATATTCGATGCATTACATTTATCGTCCGTTGTTCTCAGCCTTGGCCTTGTTCGCTGCAGGACTTGCACTCGCGCAAACTGGCGTAGCGCAGCCATCCGCCGTGGATCCACCACCGGCAAGTCCCCCAATTTCGTCGAAGACACTGTTGTCTATGTGCATGGGGTGTCATGGTATTCCGGGATACAAATCAAGCTTTCCAGAGGTTCATCGGGTTCCAAAGATCGAAGGGCAGAATGGCGCGTACCTTGAAGCCGCCTTGAAGGCGTATCGAGCCGGTGACCGAAAGCATCCCACCATGCGTGGAATTGCAGCGGCACTGGACGATAAGGAGATCTCTCGGATTGCGGCCTACTATGCAGCGCCAAGTGGGGCCCGACCGGAAGTTCCCGCGACTCCGAGGTTGCAACCAAGCTCGCAAGTAGCGACGCTTCTTCAGCGCGGTGCATGCATTTCTTGCCACGGCACGAATTTCACGACGCCAGTGGATCTGGCATTGCCTAAGCTTGCGGGACAGTACTCCGACTATTTGTTTGTCGCACTTAGGGCTTACAAGATCGAAGGCAACCCGGTCGTCGGGCGTGCACACCCAGTCATGACGCCGCTTGCAAAGCAGTTCACGAACGCCGAATTGAAATTGCTTGCGGACTACATCGGTTCGCTCAAGGGCGAGTTGACCGTCAGCCAGGTGCCGGCGCTTCGATAGCCTCCCTTCACCGGCGCCGCGCTAAGCAAGCGGCGGCATCAACAAGACAGGCGAAGACTCGAATGAGTGTTTATGGGTGAGCCCTATAGTCTTTCCCGGCGACGCTATTGAGTCCCTCCCGTTACTTCGCATGACGGTGGAGATGAACATGGGCTTAGCTGAACTGCGTTTTTAACGCTGAGATTTGGCGGCAAGCAAGCAGCATCTCCCGTATAGCGTTTATCAGACCTCAGTTAACGTTGACTGTGGTCGCTTGGACTGAGGGACGCCGAAAGTGATGAAACTCCGTAGCGCCTTCCGACCACTGCCTCTCGAGTACTTGACCCCACAGGGGCCCGCGTCCCAACGTGCCCAAAGCTTCAACGGCTCGTTTTAGCACCGACCCCATTCGCAAGGGCAGTTAGGGTTGATATCAAATTCCCGGTTTTTAGGAATGAAAGTCACTTTCTTCCGGCTTGAGATGACGCTTGCGCGGATAAACTTGCGAACGCCGTCACGGATGCAGGTCACCGTGAACACTCTCGCCTAGCGCGACTAGAACCAATTTTTAGGAACTTATGGAAACAATCGCTCCGCTTTGGCTTTGGGCCACATTTGGCGGCATCGTGCTGGTGTCGCTCTTCATAGACTTTGTCGTCCTCAAAAAGCAAGGATCTCACGACATCGGCGTCAAAGAGGCCGCGATATGGTCACTCGTCTGGGTTGCCCTCAGCTTCCTGTTCAACGGACTGTTTTGGTGGGCGGTCAGGGATACCACAGGGTCGGTGGAGATCGCAAACACCAAATCGCTGGAATTTTTGACCGGCTACCTGATCGAAAAATCGCTTGCCGTAGACAACATTTTTGTGTTCCTGTTGATATTCACGTACTTCGCTGTACCGTCGCAGTTCCAAAAGCGGGTCTTAATGATCGGAATCATCGGGGCCATCGTGCTTCGGACTGTCATGATCTTGATCGGTGGCTGGCTGCTGGCTGAGTTTCACTGGATCTTGTATGTGTTCGGTGCATTCTTGATCCTCACAGGCATAAAAATGTGGTGGGCAGCGGGTAAAGAGCCAAACCTGGACGATAACCCGGCACTCAAACTGCTTCGCAAGCTGATACCGGTGAGCAAAAACTACGACGGCGAAAAGTTCTGGACGGTGGAAAACGGCAAGAAGATTGCAACGCCTCTTTTTATGGTGATCTGCCTGATCGCTCTCACCGATGTGATCTTCGCCGTGGATTCCATTCCCGCTATTTTCGCCATCACCAGTGATCCCTTCATTGTCCTGACCAGCAACGTCTTTGCTATTCTGGGACTGCGGGCTATGTATTTCCTTTTGGCGGCCGTGGCCAACAAATTTCACCTGCTCAACTATGGTCTTGCAGTGATTTTGATCTTCATTGGTACAAAGATGTGCCTAATCGACTATTACAAGATTCCTGTAGCCGTGTCTCTAGGCGTCGTAATGGGCATATTGGCACTGACCATGTTGTTAAGTATGCGCGCCAGCAAGTCTGAAACCCGAGGCTAATTCAGCGCGGCCGGACGCAAGCGCACAGAAAAATTGGCTTTGAATAGCTAACGCCTCATCACAAGGAAACAGTATGAACCTCATGTCTTCGGACGCTGCCCCGCATGCGTCGTGCCAACAACCTGACCACGTTGCACACGAACATAACCCGACGCAGGTCGGATCGTGACCGCACCGAGATTGGCGGTTCGCTCCTATCCGACCAACAGTTCCCACGCTGCTGGCAGGATTGTGGCGCTGGCACTCATTGTGGACGGGGAGATTGGGCCGGCCGAGGCTCAAACTCTGGAGAAGCTCGAAGCGACGAAGAGGCTGGGCCTTACCCCCGAACAATGGGATGAAGTCGTACACGATCTTTGCGCGGACTTGCTGGGTCCTGCGCGGCTGCAGGACGAGGGATGCATCCCGGCAGAGCTGCTGGAGGGCATGCTTGACGAGCTCGACAACGTTGCGTTGCGCAGGCTCGTCCTGCGCCTGAGCTCAGCGGTTGTGCATGCGGACAAGCGCATCGACGAAGGCGAGTCGCTCGTTTTGGTTGCAGCCATGGAGAGATGGGGCTTCCTTCCGGACGACCCTGCGCTACTCGAGCCCATGATGGATGTCCTCCGTACGTCGAGCGAAAGCGTCGAGGAGCGATTGCCACCATCCGATAGCCGTGTGCGCGGCCGGCACCTCTCCTGACCTCCCAGGTATGGTTTTGCGCTGAGGATGCCGCCGATGCAGCTGTTCGAGCCAGTCATTCTGTTTTTCCTGCTGGGAGCGTTCGCCGGCTTCGTACGTTCGGATTTGCGCATCCCAGGTGTCCTCTACGAGTCGCTCAGCATCTTCCTGTTGCTGGCCATTGGCCTCAAAGGTGGGGTGGAGCTGGCGCGCTATCCGATCGCTTCCATCGCCCTGCCCTCCCTGGTGGTGGTCGCGGTCGGCGCGATGATTCCGCTGGTGGCCTACCTAGTATTGCGACGTTTAGGAAAGTTTCCACAAGCTGACGCCGGGGCCATTGCGGGCCACTACGGATCCGTTAGTGTCGTCACGTTCGCGGTCGGCGCGACCTACCTGGCCCGAATGGGTCAGGAGGCCGAAGGCTACATGACGGTGCTGCTTGTCCTTTTGGAGTTCCCTGCGCTCGTCATAGGCGTGCTATTGGCCCGGCGTGGCGAGCTGGGCACCCCTTGGAAACAGGTACTGCACGAGGTGTTTGCCGGAAAGAGCATCCTCTTGCTCCTCGGCGGCTTGGCCATCGGCTGGGCGGCCGGGCCGCAAGGGATTGCTCCGCTGGATCTCCTGTTCTTTGATCTGTTCAAAGGCGTGCTGGCTTTCTTCCTGTTGGAGATGGGGTTGGTCGCGGCGAGCCGGTTCGGCGAGTTGCGACGTGCCGGGCTCTTTCTGGTCATCTTTGCTGTGGGAATGCCGCTTTTTTCTGCGGCCCTTGGGATCGCGACGGGCTCGATTCTCGGCATGTCGGTCGGTGGCGTGACGCTTCTGGCAACGCTCTATGCCAGCGCGTCGTATATTGCTGCGCCGGCGGCCATGCGGCTGGCGGTGCCGCAAGCCAATCCCGCGTTGTCGATCGGTGCGGCTTTGGGAATCACGTTCCCGTTCAACCTGCTGGTCGGCATACCGCTGTACCATCACTTGGCACAGCGGGTCGTTCACTAAAAGAGATCATGCAAAACACCGAAACAGCAATACGCAAGGTCGTAACGATTGTGTGCGAAGGCGCACTCGAAGCGACATTGCTGCGCGAAATCGAGTCGCTTGGCGCGCGAGGTTACACCGTGACTGATGCGCGTGGAAAGGGTAGCCGCGGCCGACGAGATGCCACGTGGGGACCGCATGCCAACATTCGGGTGGAGATTGTTTGTGGCGCGCAAATTGCGCGTGCCATCATCGACCTCCTTCGTGAGCGCTACTACGACAACTTCTCGATGATCCTTTTCACCGTTGATGCAGAAGTACTACGACCGGAGAAGTTCGATTGAGCGTTGCGCCTAGCGCGTGCCCCGTTCGATTGCGAAGCCAGCAGCACCTCCGGGCGCAGCATTCTTGCGAGGCGCCGCGCACAAGTACTGAAAAACACCATTCCTTTATCGCGCCCAATTCAGTCTCAGCATCGGATTTCCCGCAGCCCGTTAAAACGCTGGGACGGTCTGAGACAATCGCTCACACTTCACAACTTCGCGCTTAACCATGAATCGTCAAAGCATCTCACTGTGGTGGCACCTTGCCGCATGGACGTTAGGAGCCACGCTTCTGTGCTGGATGGCATTAATGGTCTTGCTTTCAAGCATGAGTGCTCAGGAAAAGCGGGAAGACACTGACCATCTGCTCAGAACTGTCGCTTCGGTTCTTGCGCGCCAAGGTGTCTCGGAGTTCGCGAGCGATCGCCCTTCCTCGGTCCCTGGGGAATTGAGTGTCTTTATTTGGAATGGATCAGGAGCATTACTTACCAGCGACGGCAGCGCTCGTCAACTTCCTTTTTCGTCCATTGAAGGGTTCTCTAACGTCGTGATCGGCTCTCCTTCAGAAGTCTGGCGCTCGTTCAGTCGATGGGACGTGCCCGAGCGCCAGCGGAAAATCGCAGTCATGGTCAAAGTCGCTGAGCGCGAAACCGCTGCTCACGCACTCCTAGCTACGATGGCCAGCCTCCTTGGTTGGCTTCTGCCCGTCTTTGCCGCACTTTTCGGCGTGGCAACTTACTGCGGGCTGCGACCGCTCCGCAGAGTATGTGCGGCAGTTGAACGCCGGGATGGCACTTCAAGCTCACCCCTCGAAAGAACACCCTACACGGAACTGAACCGGATCGTCGAGGCACTGAATGCCGAGAAACCGTACACCTCAGGGCTAACTCAGCGCGAACATTGACGACAAGCAATTCTTGGTTGCAGGCCTTCGCGCCGGCTAGCAAGGTTGTGGAGAGCGCGTGAGCCGCGAGGACCGTTAGGGGGGAGCTGCTTGGAGCAAACGCTGCACCAGAGGGTGCAGCACCTTTTTTTCGGTTCCAATTGCAAAGAAATGCTCGCTAACGCCCTCGCATGGACCCAGACGCTGAACTGCATAGTGGGCCAGCAAGTCCTCATGCGCCCACTCAGCGGCAGGAAATATACCCATGCCGCTTGCCCCGAAAGTCTTGAGTAGGGCGCTATCTTCAAACTCCCCGACGATGCGTGGTTTGATGCCGCGCTCGTCAAACCAATGGTCCAGACGCGCACGCACCGCCGTATGCGCCGTGGGGAGCAACACAGGAACATTGGCAAGGCTATTCGGAAAGTCCTTCTTCGCCGCCGCCACCTTCTCCGGCGTGCCGTACCAGGCAATGGCTGAGGATCCTAATCGGTGGCTGTATAACTTGATATTGGGGTTGCTCGGGGCGGGTCGATCAGACATCACGACATCCAGCCTGTGCAACGCAAGATCGCCCAGCAAGTCGTCAAACTCGCCCTCATGACAAAGCAGGCGTAAGTTGGGTTCCGCGATCACCGGCTGCATAAGACGGCGGACCACAAGTTTGGGCAGACCGTCTGATATACCCACAGCCAGTCGCACCGCCGGCGAGCTCATCGCATCGCGCACCACAGCTGGAAGATCCTCACCAAGCCGAAAAATCTGATCGGCTTGCTTCATGGCGGCAATACCTGCGTCGGTCAACATCACCCCGCGCCCAGCAGGTTTGAGCAAAGCATAGCCTAGCGAACGCTCCAACTCGCGTACTTGGGCACTGACCGTTTGCACCGCCATATCGAGCTTGATTGCGGCCCGCGAGATGCCGCCTTCCTTGGCCACCACCCAGAAATAGTAGAGATGCTTGTAGCTGAACGACGTGCTCATATGGTTTTTTAGGAATGTCTGTAAAGGATTATCTGCTTCTTTCTTGGTGATCTGGGTTTTATTCTCGGGCCTCACTTACATAAGGAGATAACGCAATGCAGATCATTTTTGAATCCCGCGATGACCAAGGCAACCAACTGCGAGAGGTGTCCATTGAACGTGCGCGTTTCGCCTTTCGCCGGCTTGCGACCTGGATCCCGCGCGTCAAAGTGCAGTTCTCCGACGTGAACGGACCGCGCGGTGGCCTCGACAAGCGTTGCCAGGTCGAACTGAACAACGGATCCGCTGGCAAAGTCGTCATCGTTTCGATGGCGCAGGACTGGCGCACTGCACTCGATCTCTCCCTGAGGCGCGCCGCGCAAGTGCTCAAGCGCGGCTTGCAGCGCAATAACAAAGTCCCACGCGGCCGCACCGCGAGGCTGGCACTGGACAGTTAACACCACTAGAAGGACACGGTATGAACAACACGCCTTTGCAACCCGCACCGGCCGCTTCCGGCCGCCCACTTGGTCACATTGCGAACGGAAATAATCCAGCGGAGATGCATTCCGCGCAGGTCAAACGCGTCTTGCGAAACACCTATGCACTGCTGGCCATGACACTTCTGTTTAGCGCAGGAGTTGCAGTGGCCGCCAGCACGATGCAATTGCCTGCTCCAGGGCTGGTGATAACGCTGGCGGGGTTCTTCGGCCTTTTGTTCGCCATCCACAAACTGCAGAACAGTGGCTGGGCTTTGCCCCTGGTGTTTATGTTGACAGGGTTTATGGGTTACACCCTGGGCCCACTGCTGACGCATTCCCTGGCCTTGCCGGGAGGCGCACAGACCGTCACACTGGCGTTGGCTGCGACGGGAGGCACCTTCCTGGCGCTTTCGGGCTACGTGCTCCTGACTCGGCGCGACTTCAGCTTTTTGGGTGGATTTCTGCTTGTAGGGATGGTGATCGCGCTGATTGCCGGCGTGGCGGCTATGTTTTTGCAGATACCCGCTTTGGCCTTGGCTGTGTCGGCCTCTGTAGCCTTGCTGTCTGCAGGACTGATTCTCTTTGAGACAAGCCGTATCGTTAACGGTGGAGAAAGCAATTACGTTTTGGCTACCGTGGGCCTGTATGTATCGGTTTTCAACCTCTTCACCAGCCTTCTGAGCCTGTTCGGTATTGGCGGCTCAAGTGAGTAACAGTGCGGGCGCCGCGTATAAGCTCGCGCACCGCCCTGCGCAGCAGATGCTGCTGCCCCACTGCCTTGTATATCGGACTCGCAGTCTTGCGACCAATACGGTGCCCATCAAGTCCGGGGGGGTAAAACCTGTGCGGCTGAACGCTGCAACAAGGCCTTCAGCAGAGGCTCGAATTGAAGTGGCACCGTGATGGCAGGGACCCGCAGCGTAGACCACCTGTTTAACTTCAGCTAAGTTTTAGAAAAAGCAAGAATGGAAAAAATACTTTCGGGGGTGGGATCGCTGCTTTACGGCATGAGATTTACCATGCTGTTTTTTTATGTAGGCCTGGTGGCGATCATCTTCGGCATTTTGGGGAAGTTCCTGCTGGAAACCTTCAAGCTGATGAGTACATTACTATTTGGCGATCTGGAAAAGATCGACCTCATCATTAAGGTGCTCGAACTGGTAGACATGACGATGGTGGCGCAGCTTGTTTGGGTTGTGGCGCTGGCGGGTGTATCTCTCTTTGTGACCACAGGACACTTTGACAAAACTGACATGAAAAAGCCTGACTGGCTGGATCACGTCAATACCTACAACCTCAAGCTAAAGCTCGCATTCGCCATCATCTCCATCTCGGGCGTTCATGCGTTGAAGACTTACTTGAGTGGCGACCTGACTTTGGAAAACATCCAGGTGGTGACGATGGTGGCGATCATTCACTTTACTTTTGTACTTTCTGCGATAGGTATCTCTTTCGCGGAGCGCCTGACGCGGGACAAGACATAAGCTGGCTAAGCAGCAAGAAGACTTGGTCCAGGTTTGGGCATCAAATAGGGGTAATCAATGATCGACGCGATCTTGCATAGTGTTCATGTGCTGTCCATCACAGTATGGATTGGTGGCATGGTGTTTGCGCACTTCTTTTTCCGACCGGCGCTAGCTCAGTTAGAGGCTGAGTTGAGGGTACGGTTGATGCACGACGTGCTCGGGCGATTTTTTCATGCGGTACTCGTGGCGTCGTTGCTGACTCTGGCCAGCGGCGTGTGGATGCTCGGTCGGGTAGCAAAGCAAGTTGTGCAGTCCGGGGGCAACTTTGAGATGCCGCTTGCCTGGACCATCATGGCAGTACTGGGGGTAGTAATGGTGGCGATATTTATGCACACCCGATTCGTGCTTTTCAAGAGGCTAAGCCGGGCCGTGGCTATGAATGAGTGGGCTGCTGGTGGCGCGGTCGTGGCTCAGATTCGCACATGGGAGTGGATCAACCTCGGCCTGGGTGTTCTCGTGCTGCTGGTGATGCTGATGAGCTGACCGACCCGCATAGAAGTATTTGGCGGACATTCCCTACGTCGTTGCCGTACCGATCAGGTCGACGCTCCAAAAATCCACTGCGCGACTCCTTTAGGCCAGCCTACAAGCAACAGATGATCGGCATAGAGATACACCAGCCCGCACCCGTCTAATTTCCCACTAACATGCTCTCCCTATCTAGGAAATCACGTATGCAGGAAGAAGCCGAACGGCGGTTTGTAGGAACTGAAACTCTTCATCAATGATTTCTTGGGGCGGAAAGTCGAAGTGGCAGAACGTTCCAAAAAGACCGCCGTTGTTGGTTGTGAGCGGTAGACCGACGTAGCTGTTCAGCACGCCCTTGTAAATATGGCCTTGAAGGCGGCCGTCAGCCGCCGAGTTTTGCGTCCTGAACGAGCCGTCTTTGAGAACGAATTGGCAAAAACTATGCTCCAGCGGTACCTCCAATAAATTTTGCGGTACCACCTCGCCCTGCTTATCCACGACTGCTACGTTGCGCATTATCCCGTTGTCAAGCCTGTAAACGGCGGTGAATCGGTGAGCAACGCGTTTGTTGAGTAGGATCAATCCTGCGTTCAGCCCACTGCCTTGTAGGGCATCTTTGAACCCTGACAGGGCGGAATTGTGATTCATGTTTTGTGAGCCTCTGCCTTAATGGATTGCTCTGCCAGAATTCGGAGCAGGTTGTCGACGTCAACGGGCTTGACGAGATGGTGGTCAAATCCAGCGGCCTTCGACAACACCCGGTCATGTTCTTGACCATAGCCGGTCAACGCCACAAAAGTTCCGAGATGAGGCACCTTCTCTCGAAGCCGCTTTGCAAGCTCATACCCGTTCATATCGGGCAGGCCGATGTCAAGAATATATGAGTCGTAAGCCCGCTGATCCATCGAGCTGAGCGCCGTTTTGGCGTCACAAAAAACGGCGACCTCATGGCCGAAGGCTTCGAGAAACTGCCCCAGCGTGTAGGCTGCATCCCTATTGTCATCGACCACCATAAGCTTAAGCGGACTACCTTAGCTTTTGCCGAGGGTTGGTCCATCGTTGGCAAGCACCTGCGCGGGTGGCTCTGCGCGGGGAAGCGTCATCTCGAAGGTACTGCCCTGGCCCAATCCCTTGCTTAGCGCTCGCACCTGCCCCTCATGCAGCTCGACCAAAGACTTCACTAGGGATAAGCCCAATCCCAACCCTCCTTGGGACCGGTCCGGTGTACGCTCACCTTGTGCGAAGAGCTCAAACACATGAGGAAGCAGCGCGGCATCGATTCCGAATCTTGGGATCTTCGAAGATTCTTGACCGGCTTCCTCTGTCCGCCCGTCGAATTCTCGGGGTGTCCAAGCTACCTGCGACGCCGCGCTATGTTGTCGTGGCGGGACCTGCTGAACCCAAAGCCGTATTGTTGATCGAGAACTCCACGACTTATGAAGAGGCGGTGCGAGCTGGCTTGGATAAATCGGTGGCGTTGATCGCCGCATACGGCTATGGACTCAATATGATGACCGACAGCGCTGCGGGGTGGGCGCTTGTAGAGAGCCTCACACAGGGGCGGTGCGAAGTTCTTTCCCGTAGCGGACAAGCTCATCGTTTGACCAACTTGCTGGAGCATCCCAATCTCTACTTTTGGGGCGATCTCGATCGAGAAGGTCTGAGGATTGCGATGGCACTGCGTGCCAAGCTGCCTCACTTGAAGCTCAGCGCGTTTTACCAACCAATGGCTGATTTGGCACGCAATAAGACTACATCCCACCCCTATGCTCTCTTCTGTGGAAAGGCAAATCAGCAGGCTTGGCGCCATACAGCTGATAAGCAGTTTGATGCGCTGGCTTCTGTTTGCGCGTTGCGGGCGGTAGATCAGGAGGCGGTCAACCTGTCTGTGTTTGCGGGCCTTGTTACCCAAGCGTTGACGTTGGCTCCCGAAGAAGAGTGAGTCGCGCGCGCGGCGCCTCTGATTCACCGCGGTATGTGTTGGCACCGCATCTTGGACCTCTGACTTGAACGCAAAGCCTGGAATCGGCGATCAATTTGGCATGTCGCCAGCCCAGTACCGCCAACGCTATTCATGGACATTAACAGTATGTATGGCTGAGTCGATGTTGCGTTTATATAATACGCAACAATTTATGCAGCATTTGTCGCGTTAATGTAGTTTTTCAATCTTGATTGTGCGAAATATATGACAATATAAGCAACATTTGTTGCGTTATTTGTTGCCTACGCGATAGAATGAATTCACTGGTCACCTCCCAAAAAATGCCCAAAGCTGCTGTCCAAAGTCATCTTCAGAGCCTTGTCTGCGAGCGGGTGCGATTGGGTAGTGCTTGTGAGCTTGGGAGAGCTTCTAATGTGCATCGTTCGACGGTGCTTCGATTTTGCGAATCTGGTCGCGCGACAGCCCGGACGGCGCAAAAATTGCAGAGTGGTTTGACGGCTCTTGCTTCAAGTCATGGGTCACCGCATGTGTTTGGACGGGAAAAACTGGCGCCCTCTGGGTCGCCTCAGGCGTCCGTTTTGGAGATCCCTCAAGACTTGAAGGCATTACGCTCTATGTTGCAAACATTAATTGCCTTAATTGATGGTCAGGCGCTGGTTTCGCCTCAGGTTAAAGCTACAACTGCGATGGGCGTTGAGCAGGTAGATGCCATCGAGTCGCGCACATCAACTGCAGGAGGCTAGATCATGGGAACATCAAATCTTCGACCGGACCAAAGGGATGCCTTTCAGCGCACCTTGGATGTTATTTCTGAAAGTCGTCGCACTCGAAGCTCAGTCGAAAGCAACGTCCAAAAGTCTTTGCTTGAGCCGAGTGAACCAAGTCAAGTTAGTTTGACTTTGCCCCCTCAAATTGCCGAGCTAGTCTTTGAGCTGCCAGTCCGGCGCCGGTTGACTGATTTGGTGCTTGGTGCAAGCACCGTCGAAGAGGTGCGCGAGTTTTTGTATGAATTTTCACAAGTAGCCACGCTGCGCAATCATTCTTTAGAGCCACGTCATACGATTCTTCTTGTAGGGCCGCCTGGTAACGGAAAGACTAGCCTGGTAGAGGTAATTGCAAGCGAGCTTTCTCTTCCGCTGTTGGCTGTGCGGTATGACGCGATCGTTGATAGTTATCTCGGTGAAACGTCCAATAGGATCCGCCAGCTTATCGATTTCGCGACGCGCACGCCCTGCGTTCTCTTCTTTGACGAGTTTGATGCGATTGGCAAAGAGCGAAGTGATACCCAGGAAACGGGCGAAATCAAACGAGTTGTCAGTTCCCTGCTCATGCAGATGGACCGCCTTCCAAGTCACGCGGTAGTGGCTTGCGCGACCAACCATCCCGAGATGCTGGATCGCGCCGTATGGCGAAGATTTCAGGTGCGTCTTGAAATTTCTCCTCCTACACGTGAGGAGCTTGGTGTTTGGTATGACCGATTCCAGCGCTCGCTTGGGCAAAAGTCCACTCTGGGGGAGGATAAATTCATACACGCCATGTCTGGCCGCAGCATGGCGGAGATTGAACAGTTCATGCTCGACGTGAAAAGAAAGCTGGTGTTATTCGGGGATAAACTGAATGCCACCCAGGCTGTAGAGCAAGTTTTAGCAAGAATGAATAGCCAGCCTGGTAAAACAACACCAGCCAGGGAGGCAAATGGGAAACTATCCACTCGTAAGACTTCAGCGAGAGCCAGCAAAAAGCAAGCGCCTGACGGGCAGACCTCCGGGGGGATTTCCAGCTAAGCTTCCCTATACCCGCCAACTCGAGAGGTTGGGCGAGAAATTTAACGCCGCAAGCGAAGCACTGGAAACTTTCCAAGGCGATGTTCAGGTAGTCGCAGATCCGCGCGCAGTTATTCCAGAGCGAGCTCTCGTGCTGGAATTGCTGGGTTCGGTGACAAATTTCGAGCAAGCTGCACAAGCTCTAGGACTCGAGTGGTTAGGGAGCATGAGCCCTGACAAAAGCAGTCCAAGCGCGTCGTCCGAAGGGGACGAATCCCAAGAGGACGATGAAGCGCCCGAGGGTGACGAGGCTCAAGCAAAAGTCTTCTATCTGACCATGCCCAGTGAGCAGGGGTTGAGGTCGCTATTGGCAGCCTGGGCGCGATTTACAAAAGGTCAGCAGCCGCGCACCACTAAGGAAACGCCGCTATGGGCTATGTTCGCGTATCTGAAAGACCTGCGAACCTGGTCAAGTCAAGATCGAGTCGACCCTATTTTGGTGCGATACGTCAAAGCCCGTCTGGAATCCCAACCGGACGCCTTGGTCGCTGTCGAGGTTGATCTTTGGTACAGGAATGAACGACAACGACGTGACCAAGCTCTGCAGAAGCTCAAGAACCTGACCAAGGAAGTCGGGGGAAACTTCATCGATGAAATAGAGATTCCGGAGATTCAATACCAAGGGGTGCTGGTCCAGATGCCGGGTAGTGTCGCCCTGCAGATGATCAATGGCGGCGAGGTCGGGCTAGCAGGCCTGGACGAAATCATGCGTATTCGTCCGCAAGCCGCATTCGAAGGTGATGAGCTGGTCTCGCTGGAGGGGCCACAAGTTTTGTCCGAAAACCAGGTGCCGACCGATGTCAAGTGTGTAGCGGCCATTCTCGACGGATACCCAGTCACGCAGCATGAGGCGCTGGCGGGTCGCCTCGTTGTACAGGAAGTCGATGTTTCTGCCGCCGAGGCTCCTGCGGCCGCGCGATTACATGGCACCGCTATGGCGTCGCTGATCGTGCGTGGCGATCTCGCCAAAAATGAACTGCCGCTGCAATCGCCGCTGGCTGTAATTCCCGTCCTGTCTGTTAACACTCGCAATACCGAAACAACGCCGTCCGGAAAACTGGCTATCGGAGTGATCTATCGCGCGCTGACAGCGTTGGTGGAATTGCGAAAACAACCGACATCTGCACTTTCACAGGTGGTTGTTGTGAACCATTCGATATGTGACACGCAGTTGCCCTTTGTACGGGCCACTTCTCCATGGGCGAGTCTGATCGATTATTTCGGCCATCATCATCGGTTACTTTTCATCGTCAGTGCCGGCAACATTCCTGCAGCCATTCCCGTCGCGGGAGTAAGTACCATGCAGGAGTTGCTGGCCCTGGACCCCCAGGTTCGCGACGCACGAGTAATTGGGAGTCTTCGCGAATCGAGCGGAACTCGTGGATTGCTCTGCCCCGCCGAAACCGTAAATGGGTTGACCGTGGGAGCATTACACCAAGACGGTGGGGTCGGCGCGGCCTCCGGAACCGAGATTGATCCCTTCCAAGGCTTGGAAATGACCAGCTTGAATTCCGCGCTGGGACTCGGCGTTAATCGAAGCGTCAAACCGGATCTCGCAAAGGCTGGGGGACGATCTTCACTAGGCATCTCGACCAACGCTGCGGGTCAAGTTCAAGTTCATCCTGCCAGATCGACGGCCATGGGGCACAAGGTCGCTCGACCCGGGCTGGGTGGCGAGGCCAACCGATACGGTCTGTCTGCAGGAACAAGTGACGCTGCGGCACTAACCACACGCTCTGCAGTGCAAATAGCTGGAGTGCTAGATGAGGTTTTTCAGCAAGACGGTGAGGAGTGGAGCAAGCGTCCGACGAGGGCCGCGATACTTAAAACTTTGTTGGTTCACGGCGCCCGATGGGGTGATGTCGGGGAGCTCCTCTACAAGACAATCATGGACCCGGCCAGTCCGGCGAAACGCCAAGCAGAAAAGAACGAGACCACCCGCTATATCGGCTTCGGGAAGATAGAGGCAGATCGGGTGCTGGATGGCACGCACAATCGCATCACGCTTTTGGCTGATGACTTGATCAAGTCAGATGAGCGGCACGTCTTCAAGCTGCCCATTCCGACACATATGCTTCGATCCAGGGATCTGCGAAGCATCACACTCACGCTTTCCTGGACCACCCCTATCGTCATCTTCTCCAGCGATTATCGAGGTGTTGGACTTAAGCTGGTTGACAGCGACGGAAAGCAGATTTTCTGGAAGGGCGTCAAAAGAGATGAGGTCATGCAACCGGTACTGACTGCGATGGAGCGTGGCACCGTGGTGCATATGCAGCTGGCGGGCTCCACCCTCTGGCAGCACGGAAAGTCTGGCGGTCACGCCTTGGAGATCGGCGTTCAGGCCATGGCCAAACACGGTTCGACCAAAGGTATGGCTGTGCCTTACGCGCTCGCCATGACTTTGGAGGTTGCCCAGTCTGTCGATACGAAGATTTACGAGCAGGTACGAGGGCACATCCGCGCACGTCAGCAACAGCGTGCGAGAACAATATTAAGGAGCTGAAATGGCTGAATTTTCCGAATTGCATTCTCTGGGCTCCTCGCCGCCGGAAGACATTGCTCAACATCTGATGGATATTGGGGCTCTGGATGACGCCCAATACTTCACGGGTGGTGAAGTAGCCGCGCAAGCGTTGCCTTGGTCCATTCAAGCCTGGAGGCACACAGGGATGGTCATCGGTTTTATCGAGCCTGGAGTTGCGGCTGGCAATGTGAAGGTTTTGCCTGCCGCGGCGCAAGTAGCTGATCACAACCTCATCAATACCAGAATCAAAGTCACTCTTGACCGGTTTTACATCGAGTCCTATCCGGGCGGTGGCACCCATACAGTCGTTTGCGAGTTCAATGGCAAGAATCAGGTTACGCCAGAGGCCGAAGCACTGAAATTCGCCACCAAGTTCCAGGCAACTGATCGGTCGGCAGCGCCCGCTATAAATGTCCCCGTGTTTCTCGGTCTCACAGTGTCGGCCGACGGCCTAGCTTTTGAAGGGCGAACTATCAATGTAAAAAGCGGGGGGAGTGAAGCCCTGCTAGACGTACTCGAATCTCAGGTATTTCGCTCTGGACTTTCATTAATTCAGACCGCTCAGCCAGCCCTTAAGCCATTTGTCAGTCTTGCTACGGCGACCATCAAGACGATAGTGAGTGGCAGCAAAAATAGGCAAGTACATCAGTTCAATTTGGGCTTGGACTTCAGTAACCGACCTACATCGACCTGCTTAAAGTTAGGGACATATATCGTTGCTCAGGCTAGCGCTGATAGCTGGGATTGGTCTGCCTTTGACTGGGACGTCAATGCGATGATTCTTCGCGATAGCCGCAAGCCTCAGGGCGAATCTATTGGCTTCAACTACACGGCAATCGGGGTCAGCTCGTTCGGCTCGTAGCGATAATGGCCACCGGCATAGGCGCCCTTAGCCGGTGAGTTTCCCGCAATATCGAAACAGAGCTGTTGACCATGGACGGTTAGCGCACGCGTCGTTCTCTGATTGATAACGTAGATATTGAAGCCTTCTTGCGTCAAGCTCAGTGACATCGGATCGATATCCTCTAAATGGAGGATGGACAAATCTGACCAGTGGGCGTAGCCTCGGCAACAACGACAAAAGGATTAAGGGATGGCCAAGACTGGAGATTTTCTGGTTATCGGTGTTCGCATGGACGCCGACAATCAGCATATCAATCAACTGAAGGTGAAACCTTTCACTGCCTCTGACAAAGTCGGTGATGATGCGGTCATGTCCCGGCCGGAGGCCGTCAAAATGATCGAGGCTGGCAAGCTTTTCTACTCGGGAACATTGGGCGCGGATAGAAAGTGGAATATCGGCGCCCAAGTTCAAGTAATTTCCGTGACCACGAAGTTTTTGAAAACCAAGGCTGATCAATCATCTCGAGACAATCTCGAGAATCTTCCCAAGTTCTAGCGCCTACTCCGAGTTGCGAGCTCCAAATGTTGCTTAGCAGCTCGTATTACGGATAGACGGCGCCTCTACCATCATCGCTCGGTACGGGCAAGCGGTAGGAGGGCCGTAGTCCTCGTTGATATCGATGCGGGCGCGCTCTTGGGACGTGCTTTGTCTTTCCATCATCCACCGGACTCTGTCGTGGCATGGATCATGCTCCGAGGAGTTCTTGCTTGCGTGCGAACATGCGTTCGCCCCACGCATGAACAGTTGACCCGTCAAAACGCTCGCTCCTTTGGCATGCGTTCGCCGTCTACCATGAAGTCGGAAGAAGCCGTCATGCCTGACGCAAAGAAGCCAGACCAGTCGGTCGGGCGTGGTGTCAGAACCAAGCTTTCTCCCTCACGACGGATGAACACCTCACGAACAGAGCTTGGGAATCGGTATTCCCGAGGTATGGTGACTGTCTGCGAACGATTATTCCATCCAACGCGTGCAGTCGGCCTAGGGGTCGGTGTTTGTATTGCCATATATCGAGCTGTTCGCCGGCGGCAGCCCTTACTCTTTGACAGGTGGAAACTCTCCACCGTGAACTTCGGGCCTGAATGCTGCAAGCATGTTTGCCAAAGGTGTATCGGCAGGCGCCCTTACTCGCAGCCAGGCTCCCAAGGCGTCCCGGAAACAGGGTTCGCACAAATCAAGTTCAACCCGATTTCCGTCGCCAAACACCGAATCGTAGCCGGCGTCGAAACCGAGAGACCTTATTTGCGTGAAACCGACTTCGCCGCGCTCAGCTTCCTTACCGCATCGGTCACATCTGATTTGGTGGATGACGCACTTTGGCTCGATGGCTTGGATTCGCACTTGTTTCTCCGCTGCTGAGTCACAGCATTCATCCTCTCGCATCTTGCTCGGAAAGACAACTGCCAATCGTCACGTATGAAGACGAAATTCACTCGAATTTCGCCAACAATCTATTGCGCAAAATTCGCGGGCGACATGGCAATTGAAGCAGCAACGCATTGACATTTCGATCGTGCTGCCGAGTGTGTGCAGGACACGACACATTCAGCGCAAAACCCGCGAATAAGCGATATCGAAAAATAGTTTTTCACGCTTCACTTCAAATTTTGCTTGCATCACTGCAGAGTGTCCGGTAACTTGAAATACAAGTTTGAAAGGAATCTCATCATGCAATCTCATCGATACGAAACGGAAACGCAATGCTTCATGCACTGCCATGCGCACTCTTCGCGATCACGCCTGATGCCTGTATCGCGCGATGTGGGCGCGAGCGTGGTGCCGGTGAATACCAAACGCACCACCAAACGAATTTGATCCCCACCATGTTCTCCCGTTCCATTTCATCCTTCAACGAATTCCATTCAGGAGTTCGGGCACCCCTCCCAAGTCGCCGCTGACTTTCCCCGCGGCGACGCCGCCCGGGCTCCTGACATGTTCTATGTCCTCAGGAGCCCCAAATGCCAGACCACCGCAGCTCTCCTCCCTCTCCACCCAGCAGCGCCCCCGAGGCGCCACTCGGCTACGTCGCCCACCGACTGTCATGCCCCCTCGCGGACCAGACTCCCTCAGGACGAATAATTCTGCTGCCCGCGCAGGTCAAGACTGAAATTGACGCGGCCCGCTCGCTGGACTTTCAGCGTCGCGCAGCTGAACAAATCCGGGAGGAAGAACAGCGACTCCATCAGGCTCGTGCGGCCAAGCTCAGGGAAGCTCACGCCGAGGCGGCGCCGGATGAGGTCGAGGATCCAGCTGAGGCCAACACCGAAGGGAAGTCAAACGCCAGCATAGACTTTGATCCCAGCCAGGACGGCTGCCCAGCATTTTTCTACCCCGTCTACACAAAAGCGGAACTGGCAGCCTTCAAGTCCCGCATCGGCAGGAGCGCCGACAAGGAGGTCCGTCGACGGGACGAGGACATCGCCAGGCTCCTGCAGGCCAAGGGATTCGAGCGCCGGATCGGCATGCCTGACTTACCGCAGGAGATGACGGAAGAGCTGCGGGAGCAAATGCCTCACTTTGGTGAAGTGATCGACTTCCTGCGCGATCACCTGGTGCTGGCTGCCCACTGCCGCAACGGAAGCCGCCTGCCTCCAATCCTCCTGGGCGGTGAGCCCGGTATCGGCAAAACCCACTTTGCCCACCTGCTGGCAGAGCTTCTGGGCACGGCCGTGCACCGCATCAGCTTCGACAAGGCCGTGACCGGCCCGACTCTGACAGGTTCAGAACGGCGCTGGAGCAACACTACGTATGGATTGGTCTTTGAGGCAGTTTGCCTGGGCAAGCATGCCAATCCGGTCATCGTGCTGGACGAGATCGACAAAGCCGAGGCCCGGCAGGACTGGAACGCGCTTGCGCCCCTGCACAGCTTGCTGGAGCCGGCAACGGCCAGACGGAGCAAGGACATTTCGCTGGATTTCGAATTCGACTGCAGCGAGGTGACGTGGATAGCCACGGCCAACAGCCTGGCGCGCATCCCGGACTCCCTGCGGTCGCGATTTCAAATCTTCCATGTCGAGCGGCCGGATGCCAGGGCTGCGCTGGCCGCTACGCGCTGGGTCGTGCAGGCGGTATTCGGCGAGCTTGATCTGCACAACTTCAAACGACCCGACAACTTCGTGGCTGTCCGGCTGGCGCATCTGACCGCCCGGGAGGTCCAGCATGCCACCCGCAAAGCCATTGCCCGGGCGGTGGCAGACGGCCGTCGCAGCGTCACGCTCGCGGACTTGCCAGATGGGCTAGGCCGCGACGAATGCACCGACAGCGGGACACCTGGCGGTTCACAAACCAAGGAGTGGTTGCATTGACGCAATCGCCCGGCGCAGGGCCGTCACAGCAGGTGGTGAAGGGCCTCGCCAGTTCAATCTGGTCATCAACACATAACCTAAGGATTCATCATGAACAAGAACTATGACTTCCCCACCGGCGACCTCTTACAGGTCCGCTTCCCGAATATGTTTAACAGCAAGGACAACCTTGGCTGCGCGTTCCACCGCGGCTGGATGCCGATCCTCGCCGGGCTCTGCGTTGAGATTGATCACATGCTTGGGGCGCGTCGCGAAGCCTTTCATTGGCGGCAGATCAAGGAAAAATTCGGCACTGCACGGTTCTATTACGCCCTGGGTACCGGTCACGATCTGCGCGTCGATCTGATGAGCCCGATCGGAAGGCTGAGCTTTAACGCCGAGGTCAAACCGGACGACGCTTTTACCGACATCAAGCAGGCCGTCTTCAAGCTGGTCTCCGAAGGAGAGGAAGAAACCACTCGCAGTTGCATGATCTGTGGCGCAGCGGCCAAGCCGCGCAGCTATGCGGGATACATCCTCAATCTCTGCACCGACCACCATCCTGACAAGATCCGGCAGCCGGGTGACGTGGGCAAGGAAGCGGTGTGGCGGCTGGCAGAGGCAGCAAACGCCCCAGGTACGCCCAATGGCGGGGAAGGCGGTGCCTCGTGATCCTCTTCCTGGACTTCGATGGCGTCCTTCACGCTGAAAACCTGACCAGCCGCAAACCTTTGCTGAGCAAGCTGCCGCTGCTGGAAGATGTGCTCCGGGAGTTTCCCGTGGTGGAGGTGGTGATCAGCAGCACTTGGCGGCTGAAGTGGCTTGATCCGCATCTGGCCACGACTGAAATGCGCAAGCACTTCTCGCCAGACATTGCTCCGCGAGTGGTGGGCGTTACGCCGAATTACCGACACCTAGACGGCAGGCTAGCGCCTGACGGTTTGTCCCTGTATCACAGGCATTGGGAAATCGAGACTTGGCTCCGCACCCACCGGCCACCTGGCACACCGTGGGTAGCTTTGGATGACCGTGCGTATTCGTTCAAGCCCTTTCTGAAGAACTTGATGGAGATCGACTCTGCCACTGGGCTCACGACAGAGGACCTGCAGGAGCTGCGTCGACGCTTTAAACAAGCTTAGCGGATTGTGCGTGCACCTTTCGGACTGACAGCCGTTGCACATCTACTTCCAGATAACCTTCACCACCGGAGAAGCCGCATGATTTTGTTCTTGGATGTCGATGGGGTCTTGCACCCTGACCCTGCTCCAACTCGGCATTACTTTTGTCGCCTGCCTTTGCTGGAGGAAATCCTGATGGACTTCTCCAAAGTCCAGATCGTGATCTCGTCCGTTTGGCGTCTGGACTGGGCAGCGGAAAGCGACCAGATCGAGGGAATGAAAGAACACTTCTCGCTCGCATTGAAGAACCGGATAGTGGGCGTCACACCGGATCATCGCCAAACATCTACCAGTCGGGCGCCTGAAGGTCTTGCCGACTACCTGCGCGAGTGGGAGTGCATGGACTGGCTGAGAACGCACCGGCTACCAGGCACACTATTTTTGATCCTCGATGATCGGCCATGGCTGTTCCGCCCAAATAACCCACATCTAATGGTTGTTGATTGCGACGACGGCCTCCTCCCGGACAACGAGGCCGAGCTTCGAAGCCGCCTGGCCCGTATGGGGGAACAAGCCAACGATGCTTCTGGAGAGCCATCATGAAACTACATATTCTTTCTGATCTGCATAACGAGTTCGCCCCACACCAACCGGACCCGGCGGCAGCGGCCGCTGCGGATGCGATCGTGCTGGCTGGTGATATCGACGTGGGAACCAAAGGGCTGACCTGGGCCAGGCAGGCGTTTCCGAACCACGAGATCATTTATGTTACGGGAAATCATGAGTTCTACCATCATCACTGGAACCAGCTGCTATTCGACATGCGCTCCCAGGCAGAAATACTCGGCATTCAATTTCTTGAAAATCAGGCTGCCACGATTGGGGGAGTACGCTTTCTCGGCGCCACTTTGTGGACAGACTATGACTACTTCGGACGCAACAAGCGCCGGGCCTGCATGCGCGAGGCGGAAGACAAGCTAAACGACTTTCGCCTGATCAAGGCGCAGACGATTCAACCCGAGCGCGTCGCAGCGATCCTGGGCACTGCCGATGGGAAAATAGGGCCGGTTCGCTGGACTCGGAAGCTCACGGCCGTGCATACGCTGGAGCGCCACCAACAGAGCATGCAGTGGCTTCAGGATGAGTTACCCAAAGGCGATCCGGAGAAGACGGTGGTGGTGACACACCACTATCCGCACAAGAACAGCTGCGCGCCGAAGTGGGCGAATGAGCCGTTGACAGCGATATTTGGCTCGAACATTCCGAACGAAGTGCTGCTAAGGGCATCGCTGTGGGTCCATGGCCATACACATGACAGCTGCGACTACCGGCTGGGTGACTCGACCAGGTCTGTCCAGCTGATTTGCAATCCGCGAGGGTATCCGGTGGGGCGGTTGAAGGCTGAGTTTGAGAATGGCGCGTTTAATCGTGGTCTACTGGTGGAGGTTTGAAATGATCAAGCCGCCATCAATGCTGGCCCGGCAACGATGGTAAATCCAACAATTTCCACAACGGAAGTGGATGTTTTCGCCTTGTGGCGAGTGTTCCATCCAACATCGCTGCTTTCAGCTCGTCCAGACCACCAAAGGCCCGGCCCTTGAGTCCGCATCTAAGGTGCTGGACGTACTCCGTGATTGCGTCATCGGTTTTCTGGGAGGTTATCCAGTGCAGCGCGTTATCGATGCGCGAGATTTCCTTCATCAATTTGTCGACCTGCGTGCACCCTGACCGGGTCAGTCGATAAAACCGCAAACGCCCATCCATTGAGACGCCCCCCTCCGTCCGGGCGACAGGCGATACAAGACCGCGCCTGACCAGATTGGGAAGCCGATTTGCTATCCGGCTGCCCGGAATACACAACGCATCGGCCATTTCCCCCAAGGTCATCGGTGGACCTGGGCGCACCTTTGCGCCGTCGCGGTCGCCCAGCACCCAGCAAATTTGAATCTCGGTCTGATTCATGCCCAGACTCCGGCGCACCTCACCCAGCAGGCTGGCGGCAATGTCACCTAGAGCCATCAGATCCGTCAACCGCATCGGCTTGACCCGATCATTCGGCGCGCGTTGCCACAGGTGAGACCACGTTGCAGCCTGGCGACAGTCAATTTGGAAATGTATCTGTATGTAACCATTGGTCATTCAATATTGAATGACTTGTGACTTTACCCGAGTGCGATTTTGCTGCCGCTCCGCCGACTACATTTCTACGGAATTTCGCCCCGTCGGCAATGACTGCTGAAACACTTGCACTAAATTTTGGGCTGGTCATGATCGGCGGATGAACACTTCCAGTCCGTCCTTTGAGCCCGAGCATGCGCACGTTGATGCGGAGCGCGAATTGCTGCGCCTGCGCAATATGGAGCGCTCTATTGCGGAGCACCTGATGGGACGCTATGGCCCCGTTTTGGACGTGAATGCGTTGGTCGAAACCCTAAAGTTCCCCAGCAGGGATGCGCTCGAACGCAGTCTGGAGCGCGGGCACCTTCGGCTGGCCATCACTGAAATGCCGAACCGGCGTGGAAAGTTTGCGCTGGCACAGAACGTTGCACGTTATTTGGTGGAGAGATCGACCGACAAGAATTTTCAGGAGAGCACGGAAGACGCGTTCGACCTGGGAAGGGAGCGGCCGCAATAAGCAGCGCCAAAAACAGCAGGCCCTGACCAGGTGTGAAGACCGAGGTCAGGGCCTTTTGAGAGCTCTTTTGAGAGCTGCATCCAGAGCGGATGCACTTATCTTATTGCCCGCAAATTTCCTCGTCAAGCGCGTGAGGGGATGACGCGCGCATGCTGTTCTAGGTTGCCCTAGGTTCCACTCAGTTGCCCATTCGCCGTTGCCCAATTGCGACATCGTAAACCGGCACGTGGGCGGAGCCTTGCCGAAACGGCCGCATTTAGCCTCGCAAGAGGTGTTTATGTGGAGCGACACTATGTTTGAGCAAGTGAAATACAAAAAGCCCAACAAGGAGTTGGGAAGACAGAAACGAGCCCTTAAAAATGGGCGCGGCTTGGGTGAGGAGGACGAATACAGTCCATTTATCCAGATAGGCAGAGGAGACTTCCCGTCCCACGGTCGTTCAGAAGTGGTGAAAGATCCAGTGTCGGGCCGGCAGCATCACTTCCTGTCGTGGCTGGAGTACTTCATCTTTCTCATCCTGCTGCACTTGGGCGCAGTGGAAATCCGCGAGCAGTTCCCCCTGGGCCTGGAAGACGACGATGCGGACTTTCCGGGAAGGAATTGGGAGGGCTTGGGAACCCTCTCGGCCGCGCAAGCCTTGGCCATCCGGCACCCACATATCACGACCGATGTGCCTCGCGTCCAGACCACCGACCTGCTGGTGATGGACCGGTGGGCTCACTTTGCAGTTTTCATCCGGCACGAGCAGGACGTTCCCCGTTTTGGCCGCCAACTGGAGCTTCTGAAGCTGCACACGCGCTATTGGACTGAACGCGGAATCAAGCAGTATGTCCTGACGGACAAAGACATCCATTTACCTCTCGTTGATCTGCTGCTCTGGGCCTTCCCAAGCCGACGCACTCATCCCCACGGGGCGGCCGCGGATTTTTTAGACTTCCTGACAAGTTGCGAGCCACATAACAAGCTGCAGACTGAGCTCATCAAATGGCGCGGCATCGAAGGGCTGCCCGATGCTTTCGATGAGTTCAAAGCCGGCGTGTTCGCCGGCCAGATTGCGGTTGCAGCCAACACGTCCATGTTGCGTCCGTTGAACCGGTCGTGGGATTTTGCGGTGGTCGATGACCCCATGCCTCATACACGGCTGCAGCGCTTCTTCGAAAGCAAGGTGGCTCAGCATGACTGACTCCCAATCCTCACCAACGCCGGGGGCTCCGAAGCTCATGGTACGGGATGCGATTTCGATCTTCGGTTCGAACCTTTTGCCTGATGGCACTCATCGCCTGGTCTACATCAACCCCATCGACACCAGACATGTTTTCAAACGCCTGCCCGTAAAAACCCTGGGGCTCGACGGCATACCTGCTTCCGCGGCCAGGAATATGCGTGAGGACCTGATCGGCTCAGTAAGGGTGACAGACCTCAAAACCCTTGAGCGCCAATCGTCTCGGCTGAGCGTGATCGAGCCCGTCAAACGCCTGTCGACCGCAAAAGAGAGCCAGAAAAAAGCTGCCAAGCGGGATAAAGCTACCCGGGACGGGCACGGACAAGCTGTAGAGAAGAAACCCAATAAGCGCCTCGTGGTCCTTAGGGCAATGTGCCATCCAGACATCCTGCACGAAGTACTGATCGAGAAATCGAACAAGCCGCTGTATTCGCTGGCAGTCGAGCATGGGATATCGCGGCAGCAGGCCAAACGACTGTTTTACCGACTTTTAGACGTTGGCCTGGATCCCGAAAGGGCCGCGGCCAGAGGCTACTCACGCGCGGGAAAGCAAAAAAACCGCAGCTACACGAAAAAGCAGGGGCGGCCGCGGAAGATGGTCAAGAACGAATTAGGCGCTATCTGGAAGGGCCTCAATACCGACGACCAGCACCGCCGCGACATCGCGACTTTCATCCAGAGCGGCTACAGGCCTGAAAACTCAAAGAAGACCAATTACCGAGACTTCAAGGCGTTGTTCGCTGTCCGGCAGATCCATGCGCTGGACAACGGAAATATCGTCAGGGAAATGCTCCCCGAAGAGGAATACATCACTTATTCCCAGTTCACGTATCACCTGCAGAAACTCATTCCGGCTATACATAACCGGCTCAAGGCTCAGACCATCGAGGCCATCACGCATCGGGCCATGCGTGTCTTCATTGGCAATGCGCGATCACATATTCTGTGCCCCGGCCATACCTTGCTAATCGACAGCACGGTTGCGGATGTCCACCTCATCTGCAGTTTTGATCGTTCGAAGTTGATTGGTCGTCCAATTCTGTACTTTGTCGTTGACGCACTGACATCAACCATTGTCGGGCTGCACATCAGCCTGCGATCACCCTCTGGCCTGGAAGCCAAGATTGCGCTGTACAACGCGCTGTCGGACAAGACTGCATGGCTGCACCGCTACGGCTTGGGGGCGTACGCCCCCCTGTTTCCATGCGCGCCGCATCCCCATGAAGTCTTGTCGGACCGCGCTGAATTGCACACCATCGCTGGTCGGGCTATAGGGGATGACCTGTCTTTCAATATGGGGTATCCAGCACCCTACATGGCTGCTTGGAAAGGGATCGTCGAACGGCTCTTCAGAACGACAAACGATTTCAGCATTCATTGGCTCCCGGGCTCAACGCGCGGGCGTGCACGCGAACGGGGCGAACGCGACGCCAGGCTGGACGCGGTACTGACCCTCGACGAATTCACCAAGATCATCCTATACGGCGTCCTCTTGTGGAATCAGCGAGGCAGCACTACCGCATTTCTTCCACCCGAGGTTTTTGAGGATGAAGCGTCGCCCGGTCCGGTTGGCTACTACCACTGGGGTCTGCAGAATCTTCACGGGTCCCCGCGCTATTTCCCGCAGGACGAAATGATTGTGCGCCTGCTCGAGCCTCGTGACTGCCGGGTTGCCGGATCCGGCATCGAACTGGACCGCATCCGCTGGGTGGGAGAGTGGATGAAGCAACCCGATATCACGCTTTCCGGCCTGATTCACCACGAGGCGCAGTTGTACCGGGATCCACACAAGCCACAAGGGGGGTTTGTGCGCCTGCACGGTGAACAGATTTTGCGGCCTGTACGCATGCATGACATGCACATCGATGGCACTGAATTTGACATCGAGGAATACCAGGCTCACCAGCAGGCAGGGTGGCAAATCCACCTCAAGGAAACCGAGAACCTGGAAACCACGCTGCATCACCATGCGGACCAGATTGTGGTCAAAGCCAAGCATTTGACCAAGCAGGCGAAGGCGGCAAACCCTCAGTCCAATGCGTCGTTTCTCGCTGGATTGGACAACAACCGTACCGCCGAGCTTGAGGCCGCGAATAGCGGTCCGCAATCCTCGCTCAGACAAGACAACGCCGCCGGCGCCCGACATCTTGCATCTTCGCTTGCCAGCCGTAGTTTTCTGGCCACTTTGACCAATCTCTCCAAGGAAAAACTGAAATGAATACCAACGCCGCCATTTACAACGCCGCTTCTGTTCCGTCTTTTTGTGTGGGGAACCCCCTGTCGGAAGCCTTACCGCCGCTGCCCACGGACGCCGGCCTCGTCAGCGCGCTTCTCAAACCACCTCGTGGCGATTTTTCGTTAGAACGCGCCGGGTGCGTCTCGAGTGTCTTTGAAATTTCTTCCCTGCTGGACATCAACGTGCCTCGACCAGAAAGCCCCATCGTTACCACCAGGATTTTCAGCATGATCCACAACACGTACGCGAGAATGAACCCGCTCAGTGCTGAGTTTGTACGCACCGTCAATGAGATCGACAAGGAGCTTATCCAGAGGAACGAGATGCGGGAGTTCCAGAGCGATGCCATGACTATCTTGGCTTGGTCTGGCATGGGGAAGACGACTTTGATCAGGTCCATCGCAGAATTACTGCCGCGAGTGATAGAACACACTACCTACAAGGGCCAGCCCTTCTTCCAGAAGCAGGTCGTCTGGCTGTCAGTGGACGCCCCTGTAGGCGGTTCCCCCAAAGGTTTCATGCTCAATATTGCCCAAGCCTTGGACACGGCACTCGAATTGTCTGGGCCGGCCCGCTACCAAGTGGCATTGGAAGGGCTATCGGCAGAAGCCATGAAGATCCACATTGCGCGCGCTCTGCGTATTCACTGCGTAGGCCTGCTTCATGTCGACGACGTGCAACGCTGGGGCGAGGCGGATGCCAGGCTGAGGCAAACCTCGGTAGCGATGTTGGTCGGTCTGAGCAACACAATCGGCTGCTCCTTGCTACTGTCAGGCACACCAGAGGCCCTCAAAGTGTTGCAATCCAGTTTCGAATCGAGTCGCCGAGCCAATCGGCGCTCCGCCGTGATCCTCGAGTCGCCGCTTGAAGCCGACGACCTCTTCCTCACTGCCTTGATCGACTATTTGTTCAGCTTCCAGGTATGCCAGCCGCAGGTGGCACCTACGAAAGCTATGCGCAAGTTGCTGTTGACATTGACGGCAGGGGTCCCAGGCGTGCTGACATCTCTCTATGTCGCAACGCAAGAAACCGCCTTGACGCTAAATATTCCCTTGTCGACATCACTGTTCCGAGAAGTCATGCAAAGTGACTTTGGCATCTTGAGCACATCTGTCAAGGACCTGCGAGCATTGCGTTCCAAAGGCCGGAACAGCTGGGACCCTGAAGTCGACAAGCAATTCAGCAACTTTTTAAGCAACCGTTCCAAGGGGAAAAAATGAACTGCGACCTGCTGACCTTTCTTCCGCCGATCGGAGACTCAGAAACGCTGTACTCCATCTGTTCGGCCCTCCACCATCTTAGAGGCGGATCTTCCTGGCAAGAGACGGGCGCCTACCTTTTTGACAATCATCGTGCCAGCTGGCACCGGCAGATCCCCAGTAATGTCGACTATTTTTGCAAGGTGACGCGGAACTTGCTCGGAACTCCGGAAGAGGTACTTAATGAAAGGACCATCGTGGGGTTTCACGCGCGATTCATGAATCCCACTGACGCCAGGGATTTCATTGCCCAGGCGCGGACTCCATCTGAAAAAATTGCTCGATTCCCGAGTCCAGATACCAAGAAACTCAGGCTTTGCGTTCAGTGCGTGATGGAAGACAGGGAAACTTTGGGCCGGGGCACGTGGCGACTGGAGCACCACCTGCCAGGATCCAGAGTTTGCATGATGCATGGTCACGATCTCCAGGAAGTCAGTCCTTCCAACGCGCATCGCTTCAGAACCTGGCTGCGCCCAGATGATTATGTTGCCAGCACACCCAGCGTCTCATCTGCAAATTTCACGCCGGACCGGGAGAACTGGACCAGCTTGGCGCAGGTCCTGTGGGTCCTAAAGTGTCATCCACGGATTTCACCGCCACTGCTGCATCATGTATTGGCAGAAAAGCTTGCAAGCATTAGCGCTATCCCGGCGGCGCGATTTTTAAATTCAAAAGCCGTGGAGAGTTGGCTTAATACGAAGAGCCATGTTGCGTTCCTTCATAGTGACCTTCAGCCGCTACAGGGCAAATGGCTGCGATTTTTGGATGGCCGAGGCGCGCAGCATCCGCTACGCTGGGCTGTCCTCTTTGCGAGCTGCATGAGTTCGTGGGAGTTGAATGTGGCCCTTGGAAGGGCATATTCGCTTCAAGCCACGCTGGATGGGCGATGGGAGGTGTCGGGACAAGGTCATCTGGATTTGTTGCCTCAGCATGTCTGGGATGCTCTTCTCGCTGGTGTCTGCATAAGAGAAATTGCCCAAGCGTGGCGAATGAGAGCCCCGACAATCAACCGGGCCTTGCGGCTTAACCCGGAATTGAAAAATCTGCGGGAAGAAAAAGTCAGAAACGATATCCTCATTCCAAAACGCGACTGGGTCAGCAGTTTCCTAAGGCGCAAGCCAAACGCGTCCAGGGCTGATCTCCGAAAGGCTGACTCCGCGAGCTTGCGCTGGCTCGATCTGAATGACAAAGAGTGGCTGTGGCGGCAAGTGCCGCCAACGAAATCCGGACGTTGGCCTCAACGCCTGCTTTTTGCAGAAAGTACGACGCCGACAATAAATATTACGCCAGAATATCCAACTCTGTTTGAGAACAACACTTTCCTCGCCAACGCCCGATGCGCCTAGCACCAGCGTTCACCCGCCAGATGGTCTGGAAATGCCAGAGCATCCGGCGGCAGAAAATCAGTCATGAGGTCATTTGCGCCAACCATAATGCGTATGCACGAAACTCTCATCCAGCTAGATCATCTTCTTCCACTTGACCAGCCGGTAAGTGATAAGCATTGGGCTGCGGTTTCCGAAATTTCCGCCGAGGCCCTGTGGAGTTTGTCATCGAAGCTTCTTAACGCAGCCACAGCGACATTTCCAAAAAGGATTTCCACCGAGTCGATGCAGGAGGTCTTGGTAACGCGAGAGCCGGCCATCGTTGTCGCAGAGTTTCGGCTACGGCCGAAGTCGAGTTATTACAACAATACTGCGCAGGAAGTCCCGAGGCCGGAGAACCCAAAAGGCAACGATGCATCTGGCATCCAGGTCGGGCTTCTACTGTGCCGACGCCACGCCATTCGGCATCGTCTCCAAGGTCCCTATCTGTCAGCTGAGTTCTCAGTGTGGGGAAGGCGTGAGCGTGCAAGCTTTCAACAGTTCTTCTCGGGGCATCGCAGGTTTATTGAAAGACTGCTTAATGACAGCGGGCTACGCTTCCGAACCTCCACTCCTTTTGGAAATGTCGACAGGTTTCTTGGCACCAATGCCTTCAGAAAAATGGACCTCTACTTTGAAAATGAGTTTGACCCGGAACATAGCTTTACACTGGAAAGAGTCGTCGACTCTACAGGTACATCAGAAGAGCTGACGCAGGCCCTTGCATCGTTGACAGCCCTATACGATTGCGCGGTTGGGTACTGCAATGTCAAGAAAAATCGGGATAGAGCGTTGGACTATTCGACGTGGATCAGCAGCAAACATTCTTGTGCGAAGGATCTATGACGAACACGCATTACACAACGGTCTCCAGCTGGTCCCTGTTTCAGGACGAGTCCCGCTGGACCATCCTCATGGTTGTCCTAAGCTCGATAGAGTCGTAGTTGTTAAAGTCGATCTTGCTCCAGGCTCCCGTCCGTTGGTAATGCTGAAATATCTCCTTGAAGCGCTCGCGCTCAAAGAAATCTAGCGGCAAAGCCTCATCCTCGGCTGACAAAGGAAGAGCGAACACATACATGAAGCAGCCCAAGCGAAATTCGCCCACTACATGCGGAAGCTCAGACGACGGCGCTTTGCGTACGTAGACGGTGACTTCCGGTGATGTTTCCGCCGGGAAATAAAGGATATTGGTGGCAACCTTAGGCACAATCAAGCCCGCATGGTCGCCAAACCGGACCCATCTGATCGTCTCCTGCAGAGCCGCAAGTTCATGGCTCTTCATCACCGATAAAGCCATTTTGCACAACGCCTTGTAGCAGTCGATTGGCACAAAGCGCATTGAACCCACATCTGCCAAAAACCCGTCATCGGTCTTGGTAATTGATCGCGCGGCAACTTTCATTAACTTGCCCTCGCTGCCCATCTGACCGCCTTTCAGTTGCACGTCCAACAAGCCGCCCTTACCGCGCGTAGAGACGAACACTCGCTGAGGGTCCAAGAACCTGAGCAAGGCCGGCTCGATTCCGCGGCCAAAGGCGCCGTTGCATTCGTCGCATTCTTCGGCCAGGACCAAGCCCTTGTTGCCAAATCCCTCGGGGATCGCATGCGCCTTCTGCTTAAACGTCGCCCCGTCAGCAACCCCACGCTGACAAAATCTGCACCGTTTCAAGTGCTGAGCTGTTTCGCCGAAGATCTTTCGGGTGCCGTTCCCATGTCTGTCAAAGTCGTAGTGGTCCAGCAATGCGGAAAACATGCTGAGGTCATCAGGCTTGTAATTCTCGGGTGCGGTGTTGGCGTGCTGGAGCATCAGTTCGAACTTAAATTTCTCCTTGGACGAGGTCGGCACTCTATCTGTAATGAAAAATACCTCACCATCTCGCAGCCCTACCACCAACTTCTTGAGCTTATTGAACACGGGCGATTCGCCTACGTAACGATCTGCGAATGCGAGGATTCGAGCCTTCATCTCGGGGGTAGCGGTGATTTGTGGATTTCCGCCATCTGGCTTAGCGAGCGCAAAAACTTGAATCAAATCGACCAACGCAACAGGAGGAGGATGCCCGTTGGCCCAGCGAAATGTCATCTCGAGGCGACTCTCCTGGGTGGTAAGGTAAGCGGTAAGGCAGGCCTCTTCGCCTGTATCAGTTTGGCCTATTGAGATAGTCACAAAACGCTCCGTTCCACAAGGGCCGGTGCCCATGTTTTGCAAATCCCACCGTCTCTAGGCCACTAGACGCCTATTAGGACATAGGCTTTGTTAGAAGCCGAATTAATAATTCTGTTTGATGAATCAAATCAACATGTTTCAGCGCTTTTTTGGTTACCGCGCCCCTGCAAGTCGTTGACTTATATAGAGCACTAAATCAAACTTTATTATTAGCCACAGGATATTTCAAAATCACGAAGAAACGGCCACAGGCCGCGCAGCGCAATGCATGGTTACAAAATCGGGGCGTCCGCCGCTTTCACAAGCGCTGCCGACATCAATCGGCCTCGAAGGCACCGCGCAGCCATTCGATGGTCGTGCCGCCCGGCGCATCCAGCCCGCCCTCCACCAGCACCACGTCAAAGCGGCAAGGCGGCGGCGTGGCAAAACGCATCAGGTAATGGCGTGCCGCAAAAATCAGGCGCCGCTGCTTGGTCGCACCGATGCTGGCGCCGGCGCCGCCATGCGCGCTGTTTTTGCGCTGGCGCACCTCGACAAACACCAGGGTGCCGTCGGGCGCGCGCATGATCAGGTCCACCTCGCCGCCGCCGCGGCCCGGCGTGCGGTAGTTGGCCTGCAACGCTGTCAGGCCGGCGCGCACCAGGTGGTCGCGCGCCAGCGATTCGGCGGCGTCACCGAGCCGCTTGGTGGTAATCTGGCTGGGCTGGGGGTCTGTCCCGGCCGTGCTGGCGCCGCTGCCGGTGGGCGTTTTTGCAAGCTGTTTCCTGGAAAACCACATTGAATTCTTCCTTCGACCTGGCCCTGGCTGCCGCGCGTGCTGCGGCCGGCATGCAGCATTATCCCGAAGCCGCCCTGTATGTGGTCGCCACGCCCATCGGCAACCTGTCGGACATCAGCCTGCGCGCGCTGCATGTGCTGCAACTGGTGCATGCCATCGCCTGTGAAGACACCCGCCACACCCAGACCATGCTGCGCCAGTACGGCATTGACAAGCCCTTGCTGCCGGTGCACGAACACAACGAGGCGCAGGCGGCCGGCGGCGTGATCGAGCGCCTGCAGCGCGGCGAACGGGTGGCCTATGTCAGCGATGCCGGCACACCTGCCGTGAGCGATCCCGGCGCGCGGCTGGTCGCGGCCGTGCGCGCGGCCGGGCTGGCCATCCTGCCGCTGCCGGGCGCCAGCAGTGTCACCGCCGCCCTGAGCGTGGCCGGCATCAGCGGCGACTCGGGTTTCGTATTTGCCGGATTTTTGCCGTCCAAAGCCGCGGAGCGCGAACTGGCCGTTCTGGCCCTGCAGGCCGATACCCGGGCGGTTGTGATCCTCGAGGCGCCGCACCGCATCGAAGCGCTGGCGCGTGCCATGGCGCCGCTGGGCGGCAGGTTGCTCACGGTGGGCCGGGAACTGACCAAGCAGTTTGAAGAGATCACCACGGTGGCGGCGCAGGACTTCAGCGCCTGGCTGGCGGCCGGCAGCCAGCGCACGCGCGGCGAATTCGCGCTGGTGCTGCATCCGGCGGACCAGCCTGAAGCTGCCGACGACGGGCACCGGGTGCTGCAACTGCTGCTGGCCGAACTGCCGCTGAAGACCGCCGTCAAGCTCGCCGCCGAAATCACCGGCGCAGCGCGCAACGAACTCTACGAAGCGGCGCTGGCCCTCAAGAAGGCCTGAGGGCGTGCCAGCTCAGGGGGTGTCGACAATCATGCTGGGCCGCTCTTCCACACCGGCGTGAGCCTTTTGCACCACCCGGGCGCCGTCGAGGTAGACCCAGTAAAACATGTCCTGCAGGCCATACCAGCGGTAGGTCAGGATGTCGCCGTTCCAGGAAGCCACCCGCCCGACCAGCGCCGGCCGGCCGAATTCGCGCAACACATCGGCCTCGGTCCACGTGCCGGGAGTGATGCGTTCGAAGTCCTTTTCCGTCAGCACCTGCCGCACGCTGGCCACACGCCCGGCGGCATCGAGGTCCACCATGAAGGCAAATTGCCCGCCCGGCTGGCCCGAGTACTGCAGCCGGCTGCCTTGCTGGAGATTGACCACGGCCGTCGGCGCCCCCATGGCCGCCGTCACCTCTTCGCGCGACATGCCAGGCTTGACAGAACTGATGGGAAACACGGAACAGCCGGCCAGCCACAGGGCGGCACAGGCCAGGAGCAGGATTTTGAGGGTTTTCATCGAATATCGTCCTTGTTTTGGCCTGCCGCGCGACCGTTCGCGCTCAGGGCTGGTTCTGGCTGCTTGTCCTGTTTATACATGGCCGCCTTGACCTTTGCAGGGACCCCGGCTCGCATCGCCAAGTTCCCCGACAATCAGCCATGGACAAACCCCACGCCCCGGCTACCGACAGAAACCGCGAACCGATCCTGGACGTCCTGCGCGAGCGTTTTGCCGATCGCCGCGAGGTCCTGGAAATCGGCAGCGGCACCGGCCAGCACGCCGCGTATTTTGCGGCCGCCCTGCCCTGGCTGCGCTGGCAGGCCTCGGACGTCGCCGGCAACCTGCCGGGCATCCGGCTCTGGCTGGACGACGCCGGCCTGCCCAACACCCCGGCGCCCATCGAAGTGGACATGCGCCATCCCTGGCCGGAACCGCGTTTTGACGCTGTCTTCAGTGCCAACACCCTGCACATCATGGGCTGGCCGCAGGTGCAGCGGCTGTTTGCCGAACTGGGCGCGCGTTTGCCGGCAGGCGGGCTGCTCACCGTGTATGGGCCGTTCAACTACGGCGGGCAGTTCACCAGCGACAGCAATGCGCGTTTTGACGCCTCGCTGCGCGCCGGCAACCCGGCCAGCGGGCTGCGTGATTTCGAGGCCGTCGACCTTCTGGCGGCGGCAGCCGGCCTCGCGCTGCTCGAAGATCGCGCCATGCCGGCCAACAACCGCTGCATCAGCTGGCGGCGCGGCCCGGCCACGCGCGCCTAAAGCGCCCGTGCGCTGCGCTTGCCGGGCCGTGAGGAATAACGCACGGCGGCATCGAGTTCCTCGATCTGGACCTGCGCAGGACGGCCGGCATACACCTCGGCCCTGAGCCAGTCGCATTCGGCCTGCAGGCCGGCTTCATCCCCCAGACGGGTATGCCACACACGGGCGCCCCCGTCCCAGCGATAGCCCCTGCCCTTGAGAACGTCCTTGGCCTCGAAGGGCGCGGCCGTTGCCTGCAGGCGGTAACTCGGGCGGCCAGACGCCGCCAGCAGGCAGGCCAGGCCGGTCTGCCCCGATGACAGCGGGCTGGCCAGCACGGCCAGCAGCGCATGGCAATCCATTTCGGCGCGGTGCGCATCGTAAAACCAGCCCAGTTCCATCGCCAGCTGCGTGAGCTTGGCCGAGCTGCGGCCTTCCTGTTTCCAGTCCAGGTCGGCAAAGGAACAGGCCCAGGGAAGCTGCGCAAACTGCGGCAAGCGGGCTTCGGCAAACGGCCGGTCGAAGCCGGCGTTGTGGGCCAGCACCAGGTCAGCGCTGCCCAGCATCGCGGCCACCCGCTCTTCATCGATGCGCTGGCCGCGCACCATGTCGTCGCTGATGCCGGTCAGCGCCTGGATCTCCGCCGGAATCGGCATGCCCGGGTCTTCCAGGCCGTCATACACCTCGACACGGCCGGTGGGCAGGCCGGTGGCGGTTTCGACATCGACGCTGAGCAGGGCCAGCTCCATGATGCGGTCGCGCGAGGCGTCGAGCCCGGTGGTTTCGGTGTCGAGGATCAGCACCCGGCTGACCGCCCCGGCGGGCTGGTGCGCAAACTGCGTCATCACCGGCAGGCGCCGCAACACGCGGTAGTCGGCATGGCTTTCGAGCAGGCGCGCCATGGCCTCCGGGGCCAGCGCGGCCGCCGCTTCCGCAGCAGGGGTGGTTCGGGTCTTTCGCGGGCGGGCCGGCGCCGCTGCGGCCGGGGCGTCCCCGAAACCGAAACCAAGCTGGCCGGAAAGCGGGGCCTGCGCGTTTGCCTCATTCATGGTGACTCCAGGAGATTGTCCCCGGGAGCATACCTGTGCGGCAGACCTGTACCCGCCATGACGGGCGGGCTCGAGCCAGCGCGCGCACGACTGGCGCGCCAACGCGCCGCTACCAGAGCCGGGTGATCCACGGCTGCCAGATCACGAGCGCCAGGCAGGCCAGCATGATGGCCACGAAGGGCAGCGCGGCGCGGCACAGCATGCCGAACGGCTGCTTGAACGCGCCCATGGCCACCAGCAGGTTCAGGCCCACCGGCGGCGTCAGGTAGCCGATCTCCAGGTTCAGGATCATCACGATGCCGAAGAAGACGGGGTCATAACCATAAGCCATGGCCACCGGCACCAGCAGGGGCGCCAGCACCAGGATGGCGGCATCGATGGTCATGAACATGCCCACCCCCAGCAGCAGGGCATTGACCGCCAGCATGAAGCCCAGCGGACTGTCGATGCAGGTTTGCACCCAGCCCACCAGCAGCGCCGGGATGCGGTGTTCGGTGAGCAGGATGGTCAGCGTCACGGCGACGGCAATCAGCGGAAACAACACGCCGCCGATGCGGGCCGCTTCGCCGACCAGGCGGGCCACGTCGCGCAGCGTCAGTTCGCGGTGCGCGAAACGCTCCACCAGCGCCGCATAAACCAGCGCCACGGCTGCCGACTCGACGACGCTGAAGTAGCCGCTGTAGATACCGCCCAGCAGCACCACCGGCATCATCAGGGCCCAGATACCTTCGCGCAGCGCCTGGCGCAGATCGGGCCACGAGAAGGGCTGCGTGGGCCGGTGCCGGTTGCGCCAGATGGCATACAGCGTGAAGGCCAGCGTCAGGAGCAGCCCCGGGCCGACCCCGGCCTTGAAAAGGTCGACCACCGAGGTCTCGGTGACCAGCGCGTAGATGATCATCGGGATCGACGGCGGGATGATGATGCCCAGCGTGCCACCGCTCATCACCGCGCCCAGCGCATAACGCCTGTCGTAGCCGGCCTGCAGCAAGGCCGGCACCATCACCGAGCCGATGGCCAGCATGGTGACGATGGAGGAACCGGAGATCGACGCATCGACGGCACAGCTGAGCGTGGCCGCCACGGCCAGCCCACCGGGCAGACGCGGCGTCAGCGCACGCAGCACATTGACCAGCCGGCGCGCGGTGCTGCCATGTGTCATCACCTGCCCGCACAGCAGGAACATCGGAATCGTGAGGATCAGCTCGCGGTCGAGGGCGTTCCACAGGTCCTCGGCCATGAACTCCAGCCGGCCCTGGCCCCAGAGCATGTGCGCCAGGGCCGACAGCGCCAGGGCCATTGCGATCAGGGGCTGGCGCAACACCAGCAGCAGCACCAGCAGGGCCACCAGCAGCATCGGCAGCCATGCTGTCAAGAGGCCGCTCATTCGGTGATGCCGCGCGGCGGCGGCCGCAGCCCGGGCCAGCACGCGAAGCCGGCATAACGCAACGCTGCCGAGGTGAAACCCAGCGGCATCGCCAGTTGCACGGCCCACACCGGCCACTGCAGGATCGGGGCGCGCAGGCCGGTCTCCCAGCTGCCTCGCACCAGCAGAAGACCGGCAAAAGCCGCCATCAGCAGCAGAACGGCCGTCACGGCGTCGGCGCAACGGTCCATGACCGCATCCCAGGCGCGCGGCACCACGAAATACCCGGCGCGCGGCACGATGTGCGAGGCCGTGGCCGCAGCCACGCCGATGCCGGCGTAGGTGGCGACGATGATGGCATACACCGCGATCTTCGAGGCGCCGAACACCCCGCCGGCGCCGCCTGGCAGGCCCATCGCGCGCAACATGGGTGCCAGCAACTCGCGCCCCAGCACGTCCAGCACCAGTACTGCGGCCACGGTCGCATAGGCGGCCACTGCCAGATTCCATTCCAGCCGGTGCCAGATCGCAAAGACACGGCGCACACCCGCCGGCGCGGCGCCCGCCGCACCCTGATCATGGTTGGCCTGCGGCGTGTTCAGCCTATTTCGCGCATGCCTTGCGGCCGGCGTCCATCACTGCAAAGAAGTTCGCGCCTTCGGGGCCGGCCGTCGCCACCATCTGCGGCCACACCGGCTCCATCACGCGCCGGAAGGCATCACGCCCGCTGGCGCCTATCTCCACGAGTTGCCCCCCGCCCGTGACATGCGCCTGGCGCATCTGCGCCTGGAACTCGCGCACCTCGCGGCGTTGCTGCACGACACCGGTGCGCTGGCGTGCGCGTTCTATGGCGGCCTGCTGGTCCGGGCTCAGCTTGTCCCAGGCGGCACGGTTCATCAGGTTGAACGACGGCACGAAGAACAGGTCGGCACGTGTCAGCACCGGCGCCACCTTGTTCATGCCGGAGGCCAGGTAGAACACCGCCACGGTCGCGCCGACATCGATCAGGCCGGTCTGGAAGGCCGCCGCGGTATCGGTCGCCTGAACGGTGGCCGGGTTGGCATTGAGCGCCTCCCACATCAGCACGCCCATGCGCGAGCCGGAGGTCGCCGCCTTGGTGCCCACCAAATCGGCGGGGCTGGCATAGGCGCGTTTGCCGATGATGTCCATCGCTCCGGATTCGCCCCAGGAGATCACCTTCAGGCCTTTGCCTGCCATGCGTTTTTCGATGTGGGCCATCAGCCCGCCGTCCATCACGCAGTCCAGCTCTTCTGCGCTGCGAAAGTAGGTGGGCAGCGAGACCAGCAGCAGTTCCGGCGCCAGCAGCGACGCAAAGGGCACGGGGATGCCGGCCATGTCGATGCGCCCGCGCGCCACTTGCTGGATGATCTCGACATCGCTGCCCAGCTGACCCCCCAGGTAGGGCTGGATTTTGACCGTGCCTTTGGACTCCTCCTCCACGGCCCTGGCAAAACGTTCCACCTGCATGCCCCACACCGATCGCTGCGGCGCGCCAGCGGCGTAACGCAGCTCGACCGGTTTGGCCTCCTGCGCCAGCGCAGGTGCCATCGTGGTGAGAGAAGCGCCAGCAAGCAGCGCGGCGGCGGTGAAGGACTGGCGAACCCAAGTGTGCTGCATCATGTGTCTCCTGGTGTTGCGGTGGGATGCGCCAGTCTGCGACCCGGGTCATGCGGCTGTCCTGAGGCGTTCCTAAAGCCTTCTAAAAGCGTGACACTCTGGCGCGCTCAATGCGGTTGCCCACCCCGCAACTGGCGTGCTTCCCAGGCCTCGATCGCTGCCGGGCCTGACAGGCCCCCACAGCGCAACAGGGGTCCGAACACGTATTCGCGCGATTCGGTGAAAAACCGCGGATGGCGACTGACGCGGCTCCACCGGCGGTGCACCTGCGCTTCCGGGGTGGCCATCGCGGGCAGGTGGCGCCGGGCCTGGTCGAGGTCGCCGCGCCGGGCATGCACGACGGCCTGCGCCATGCTGGTGGTCCAGTGGGCGTGCAAGGCGGCCGAACGCTCCAGCCACGGCAGTGCCTCTTCGTGCTGGCCGAGGTGGATGTTGAGCCAACCCATGCGGGCAAAGAAGATCCAGCGGTGCGGGTCGTGCGGCGACAGGGCCATGGCCCGCTTGAGGAGACCGAAGCCGAGGGAACTTTCGGCGCCATACCGGTGCAGTTCAGCCCGCCACTGCAGCACCATCACCGAGTTGGGATCGAGCTCCAGCGCTGCGTCCGCATGGGCTGCGGCGTCTTCCAGGCGGTATTGTTGCTGGCGTACCTGCGACAGGGCCAGGTGCGCGACCGGATCGAGCGAGCTCATGCGCAGCGCCTGCAGCGCATCCGCCTGAGCCTGCGCCACCTGCTCGTCGATGCGAGGGCCGGGCCAGGCGTTGGCAAAGTTGGACAACAGGCAGGCGCGGCGCGCGAGGGCTTCGGCGTTGTCCGGCTCCAGTTCCAGTGCCTGGTCGTACAGCCGCCAGGCCCGCTCATAGTGCTCGCGCGACCAGTTCCACCCGCCGACATTGCGCGCCTGCATCACCAGGTCGACAGCCTCGATGGATGAGGGGCTGGCATGCGCGCAGTGTGCGGCTTCGGCATGCGCCAGTTGCAGGTCCAGCGCCTTGGCCAGCCGCGCCACCAGCTCACGCCGGACCTGCCCGACACGGCCCAGAGGCAACACCAGGCTGTCCGACCAGATGACGGCCCCGGTGCGGGCATCCGACAGCCGTGCATTGACCTCGATGCCGTCACCGTCACGGTGGATGCGTCCCTGAAGCGCGTATCGCACGCCCAGTTCGCCGGTCACGGCGGTGAAGTCGGTCACGCTGCGCCCATAGGTGAAAGCCGTGGGTGCGCCGATCACGAAGCTGCCCTTGATCCTGGACAGCTGGGTGGTGATGTCGTCGGTCAGTGCATCAGCGAAGTACGCCTGGTCTGGCGGCGCATGCGGCTCGACAAAAGGCAGCACGATCACCGACAGCCTGCGGGTGGGCGCAGCCCGCACCTGCGCGGCATGCACGGTGCCGGTGAAACGGTAGCCCTGGCCGGGCACGGTGGCCACGGCATCGCTGCCGATCACCTTGCGCAACTGGGAAACCTGCACGTGCAGGTTGGCTTCTTCCACCACCACGCCGCGCCAGACGGCCGTCAGCAATTCATCCTTGCCGAGCAGTTCGCCAGGCCGCGCCACCAGTTCGCACAGAAGGTCGAAAGCCCGGGCGCCCAGCGCCACCGCCTGCCCGTCCTTCAGCAGCCGGCGCTGGGCCGGCTGCAGCAGGAAGGGCCCGAAGCTGAAGCTGGCAGCAAGGGGCGGGGTGTGGTCCATGGAGCTTCAATGATGCATTTAGATCACTTTAGAGTCACTTGAGGACTACCCGGGGCCGGCAGCCGCACAGTGGGCCCGTCCTGCCAAAGGAAGCATCATGAGATCACTGCAAGGCCGGGTGGCCATTGTAACGGGGGGGGCCAGCGGCATAGGCGCTGCGGTGGCGCTGCGCTTCATCGACGCCGGCGCCACCGTGGTGCTGGCGGACGTGCAGGACGACCGCGGCCGCCGGCTCGCCGAAGCCCTGGGGCCGGATTGCCACTACCGCCGCGCCGATGTCAGCCGGGAGGCCGACGTGCAGCAGCTGATCCAGCACACCCACGCCGGCTACGGGCGGCTCGATTGCCTGGTGAACAACGCAGGGGTGGCCGGCCCCGGCGGCGGCATCGCACAGATAGAACCAGACAGCTGGGACGCGATGATGGGTGTGCTGCTGCGCAGCGTCTACCTGGGCATGCATTTCGCTGCGCCCCTCATGGCGGCGCAAGGCCACGGCAGCATCGTCAACATGGCCAGCGTGGCGGGCTTCCGCGCTGGCTACGGCTCCCATGTCTACTCGGCCGCCAAGGCAGCCATCATGCAACTGACAGTGACCGTGGGCATGGAGCTCGGCGAGAGCGGTGTGCGCGTGAACTGCGTGTGCCCCGGCGCGATTGCCACCCCCATCTTCGGCAAGGCCGCGGGCCTGGGGCCCGAAGAAGCCGATGCCGCCGTGGTCCCTCTTCGCGGGGCGCTGGCCAGGGCCCAGCCGATCCAGCGTGCGGGTGAAGCGGACGACGTGGCGCAAGCCGTGCTTTGGCTGGCCGGCGACGGCGCTGCCTTTGTCAACGCGCATGCCCTCGTGGTGGATGGCGGGCTGACCGGCGGCAAGCCCTGGTCGGCCACGCTAGAGACGCGTTCCCGCCTGCGGGCCCTTTTCGAGCAGGTCACACCGTAAGCGGGGCCCCCCACACCGGGAGTGCCATCTCTGTCTGTTCACCGGACGGATGAATGCGCCGGTGCGCGAAGAGTTTGTGGTGCGGCTGGCGGGGATCGAACCCACGACCCTTGGCTTCGGAGGCCAATACTCTATCCACTGAGCTACAGCCGCAACGCTGAAATGACGGCCCTGATCAGCTTTGCAGTTCTCAGGGCGTTCGCAGGACCCGCGCCGTCGGGCGCCGATCCTGTGGAAGTGGTGGATTCTACCAGCCGGGCCGGCAGCTTCCCGGCCTGTGGGAGGCCGCAGCTATAATCAAAGGTTGTCGAATATGAGTTGCTTTAGTCACCCGATTTCTGCCTTTTTGAGGAAGCCATGAGCGCAAACGATCAAACGACGGCCCACGAAGAAGACCACTCTGGCCCCATCAAAACACCCCAGCAACTGCTGGCGGCGATTTTTTTCTCCTTTGTCATCCCGATTTTCGCCATCATCGGGCTGGTGTATTACGTGGCTTCGGACAAGCGCCCGGCTGCCGGTGCCGGCGACATGGAAGCCGCCGTGACCCAGCGCATCCAGAAAATCGGCGTGGTCGATATCCGTGATGCCAACCGCCCGCTCAAAGCCGGCGCCGAAGTTTATGCCGCGCAGTGCGCAGCCTGCCACACCGCTGGTGTAGCCGGTGCGCCCAAATTCGCCGACGCCGGCGCCTGGGCACCGCGTATCAAGACGGGTTATGAAGCACTGCTCACATCGGCACTCAAGGGCAAGGGCGCGATGGGTCCGCAAGGTGGCGGTGATTTCGAGGATGCCGAAATCGGCCGTGCGGTGGCCCACATGGCCAACGCCGCCGGCGCCAAGTTTGCCGAGCCGCAGCGCGCCGCAACGGCGGCCGCGGCACCGGACAGCGCAGCACCCGCCGCTGCCGCTGCCCCTTCCGCCGACGTGATGGCCGCTGTTGCTGCCGCCAACAAGACCGCAGCAGCGCCCGCCGCCGCCCCAGCCACCGCAGCCGGCGCCGTGCCTGCCCTGTACACCCAGGCTTGCGCCGCCTGCCACGTTGCCGGCGTCGCCAATGCACCCAAGCTGGGCGACAAGGCAGCCTGGGGACCGCGCCTCGCACTGGGCGTGGACGGCCTGACCGCGAGCGTCATCAAGGGAAAGGGCGCGATGCCACCACGCGGCGGCTCGACCGGCTCGGATGCCGACATCAAGGCCGTGGTCCAGTACATGGTCAGCACGGTCAAATAGGGTTGCGCCCTCCCCACGGAAAAAGCCGGTCACCGACCGGCTTTTTTCATGCCAAAAAGGCCCTCAACCCACAACCAACAAGCGTCGACAGCTACTGATTTGATAGCATCAAGCTTTCGGCTGCTGACCGGCGGCGGGGCTGCGCACATAGGAAAAGCGCTGCGGCAAGTCCCGCGTGGGCACGTCCTGCGGCACCCACAGGCCCTGCTCGATGGCCTCGGCCGCCTGCAGCATGTCCTGGGTGTGCACCAGGCCAAAGCCCAGATGGGTGTCGAGGTAGACCCGGCCATGTTCATCGAGGATGCAGCGCTGCACCCGCGCCGCCTCGCCGGTGTGCGAGGTCACCGCAAAATCCGGGGCGCTGCCGATGCGCCACACCAGCGGTGTCGCTTCCAGTTCCACATACACACGCTGCGGACCATTCTGGAAGAACCAGCGGCCGGCCTTGTCGCTTTCGTAGTTGCGGGCGATGAAATCGATCAGCTTGTCGTGTTTCAGCAGCGAGCCCTTGCCCGCCGCAACCCCACCGCCAAACGGCCCGGCCGCCTGCGCCTGGTCGTCGCGCATGTACCAGTTGCCGCGCGCATCCAGGCCCAGCCAGCCGTAGCAGTCGGGCACGTTGGGCCATTTGGCAATCGCCTGTCGGACAATCTCATCCATGCCCCGATTCTGCCCCGGTCAGCGCTGTGCCGCGAAAAACCCGCACACTGCCTCGGGCATGGCGCGCACATGGCCCGGAAAAGGCGCTGAGGGAAAGCCGACATGGCCGCCCTGGCGCGGCTGCCACAGCGTCACCGCCGCACTGACATCGGCGGCCTGCGGCAGGCTGGCCGCCGGAACAAAGGGGTCGTTGAGGGCATTGAGCGCCAGCGCCGGCACCGCGATGCGGCGCATGTGCGGCTTGGCCGAGGCGCGCTCCCAATAATCTTCGGTGTTCTTGAAGCCATGCAGCGGCGCGGTGACCACGTTGTCGAAGGCGTACAGGTCGCGCGCGGCCAGCAGGGCCTCGGCGCTGAACAGGCCGGGGTGCTGCTCCAGTTTTTTCAGCGCCTTGGGCACCATGGAGTTGAGGAACATGCGGGTGTAGACCAGCCGGTTGAAACCCTGGCCGATGGCATGACCGCTGGCGGCCAGATCCAGCGGCGAGCAGACCGAAGCCACCGCACGGACCACGGCCGCTGCGCTCGCGCCCATCTCCCCGGCCCAGCGCATCAGGGCATTGCCACCCAGCGAGATACCGACGGCCAGCACCGGCCCCGCATGGCCTCGCTGGAAGCGCCGGAGAATCCAGTCGATCTCCTCGAAGTCACCCGAGTGGTAGGCGCGCGGCGCGCGGTTGAGCTCACCCGAGCAGCCGCGAAAATGCGGCACGGCGCAGGCCCAGCCGCGCACCCGCGCGACATCGGCAAAGGCTTCCGCGTAGTGGCTGGCCGATGAGCCTTCCAGGCCGTGAAAAACCACCAGCAATGGGACCCCCACGCTTTTCACTTCGTGTAATACGCTGCCCCCCGGGGGGGCTGAACTTGCTCGGGGCGGCCCTTCGCTGCGTTCGGCGCTCGGCCAGGTGGCGTGCTGCGCAAAATCGACATCAACAAAATCATCGTCCGGCGTGACCCAGCGCTCGCGCCGGAAGCTCGGCGGCTCGGCCAGGTAACGCTGCGAGCGCAAGGCCGCATAAATCGTCTGCAGGTTGCCCCCGGGCAGCCACCACGGGGCCTGGTAGGGCATGGCGGTGGACATGGCCGGCGCGCTCAGTGCAACACCTGCGGGCTGTCCGAGACTTCCTGCATTTCCCGCGGCGTGCCGGGGCTGGTGTGGTGGGCAACCATGCGCCAGCCCTGCGCAGTCTTGTGGTACACGTTGGTGGCAATCACGTACGCGTGACGCGGGCCTTCTTCGGTCAACACCTCGATGCGTTCGAGCACGCTGTGCACGCTGGCGCTCATGGTTTCGACCTTGCGGACTTTTTCGGCATGTGCACGGATGGTGCCGTGAGCGAACATGGCATCGAAAGCCGCACGGATGGACCCCTGCCCCAGCAGGCGCGGTCCGCCGGGGTGGACACAGACGATGTCGTCCTCATCGGCCCAGCAGGCCATGAGTTTGTCGATGTCGCCGGTCTGCAGCGCTTCGTAGAAGGCTGCCTCGATGTCGTCGGCGTTGCCACTGCTGGCCGGAGGAACTTTGGGTGCTCGCATGGTTTCATTCGCTGGAATACGTGCCTGGGACTGCCCTGGATGTGTCCGTCGTATTAAGCCACGCCTGGATGACACCCTGCATGTCCGCGGCCTGCCCGGCCTGCCACAGCAGCTCGGGCGCGGCCACATGGGTGCCGGCCGGCAACACACGCAGCGCCGCTTCCACGAATTCTGCCAGCCGGGTGGGCCGCACCGGCATCGACGAGGCCGGGATCATGTAGGCAAGAACCGAGAGCATCCATGCCGCGAGCCTTTCGAGCGCAGGCCGACCCGCCTCGCGGGGCGGCTTCTGCGCCGAGCGCAGCAGCAACACGCGCTCAAAGCCGAGCGCAGCCACCGCCTGTTCGTCGATGCTGGCCAGGCCCTGGCGCAGCGCCTGCGGCAGGCTGCCCTGGGCGTGCGGAAGGACCACCACCAAGGTCTGCGCACCGCAGCGCCTGAGCCACTGCGACAGCGCCAGCAACTGCGCCGGCTCGGGCGTCCAGAGCGCGCGCTCGCGGTCGTGGTACAGCCGGGGCGGCTCGAACATCACCACGCCGGTGTGCACCGGCGCGGGGCTCAGCGGCCAGGCGGCAATGTCGGTGCCGCCGGCCGGCACGATCGCCACCTGCGCCAGCCCAGTGCTCATCGGTTCGCGCGCCAGCACCTGGGCCTGCGCGAAGCGTCCGCTGCCCGCGAGCCGGCGCAAGACCTCGCTACCGAGCGCACCGGTCGCGCCGGCGACCAGCAGGCCGGGTTTGGTGCCGGCCGGGGCAGGCGCAGGCCGCCAGGCCGACGTCAGGGCCTGCAGGGGACTGGCTGACATGGCAAAAGGATGACGTTCAGCGGCATATGACTATGGTAGTGTTGCAACTTGCTTTTTGGAGGCTTGCCATGAAATTGCGTTTTCTCAAGGGGTTGCTGACCGCCGTCCTCGCCGTGCTGCTGACCGGCTGTGGCTACAACGATTTCCAGAGCCTGGACGAGCAGACCAAATCGGCCTGGTCCGAGGTGCTCAACCAGTACCAGCGGCGCGCCGACCTGGTACCCAACATCGTCGCCACCGTCAAGGGCGAAGCCGCCTTCGAGCAGGACACCCTGACCCGCGTGGTCGAGGCACGCGCCAGGGCCACCTCCATGCAGGTCACGCCGGAAACCCTGAACAACCCGGAAGCTTTCGCCAAGTTCCAGGCGGCCCAGGGTGAACTCGGCTCGGCCCTCTCGCGGCTGCTGGTGGTGACCGAAAACTACCCCAACCTCAAGGCCAACCAGGGCTTCCAGGACCTGCGGGTGCAGCTCGAGGGCACGGAAAACCGCATCGCCGTGGCGCGCAACCGTTATATCCAGGCCGTCCAGGCCTACAACGTGCTGGCACGCAGCTTCCCCAGCAACCTGACGGCCATGGTTTTCGGCTATTCGGTCAAGCCGACCTTCAGCGTGCAGAACGAAGCGCAGATCAGCGCGCCACCGGCCGTCAACTTCGAGAAGAAATAAGCGGGCGACAGCCTTGATGCTGCAAGCGTCCCTGACCCGCGCGCTGGCGGCCCTGCTGCTGCTTCCGGGCCTGTGGGCCGGTGCGCAGGCGCAGGACCTGCAGGCCATCCCGGCGCTGACAGCACGCGTCATCGACAGCACCGGCACGCTGGACGCGGCGCAAAAGCAGGCGCTCGAGGCCAAGCTCGAGGCTTTCGAAAAAGCCCGCGGCACCCAGCTGGTGGTGCTCATGGTGCCGACCACCCAGCCGGAAGATATTTTCGACTACACCCAGCGCGTCGGCGACCTGTGGAAGATTGGCCGCAAGGACGTCGGAGACGGCCTGCTGGTGGTAGTCGCCAAGAACGACCGCAAGGTGCGCATCGCCCCGGCCAAGGCCCTGGAAGGCGCGGTGCCCGACCTGGCGGCCCGGCAGATCCTCGACCGCGCCATCACCCCGCGGTTTCGCGAGAACGACTTCGCCGGTGGCCTGAACGCCGCTGCCGACCAGCTGATCGCGCGCATCAGCGGCGACAAGCTGCCCCTGCCGGAGGCCGAAGGCAGCGCCGGCGCCAGCGGCCCCGGCTTTCAATGGACCGACCTCGCCGTGTTCTTGTTTTTTGCCGTCCCCATAGGCGGGCGCGTGTTGTCGGGCATGCTGGGCCGCAAGTTCGGCGCCGTGGCCACCGGCGGCGCGGTCGGTGTGGTCGCCTGGATTTTCACCGCCAGCCTGGTCATAGGCGGCCTGGCGGCGCTCGCCGGCGTGGTGTTCGCCCTGATCACCAGCCTGGCGCCTGCCGGCCGCAGCGGCCGCTCCGGCGGATGGGGTGGCGGTGGCGGCGGATGGGGCGGGGGCTCCTCCGGCGGTAGCTGGGGCGGCGGTGGCGGCGGCTTCAGCAGCGGCGGTGGCGGCAATTTTGGCGGCGGCGGTGCCTCGGGGGGATGGTGACGGCATGACACTCTGGACCTCGCTCCTGCGCGCCCTCAAACATCTGTGGCTGGATGCGGACGACACGCGCCGCGCCATTCCCCCGGAAATGCTGGAGCGCCTGCAGAGGCGTGTAGCCGCCAGCGAACAACGCCACAGCGGCGAGATCCGCATCTGCGTCGAAGCCGGGTTGCCGCTGAGCTACCTGTGGCGCGGCGCGCCAGCGCGTGAACGCGCTGTCACGATGTTCGGCAAGCTGCGGGTCTGGGACACCGAAGACAACAACGGCGTGCTGATTTACCTGCTGCTGGCCGACCATGCGATCGAAATCGTCGCCGACCGCGGCCTGGCCCGGCATGTCGACCCCGGCCAGTGGCAGGCCATGGTGGCCCACATGGCCGAGGCCTTCAGGGAACACCGCTATGAGGACGGCCTGACCCAGGCGCTGGAAGAAACCTCGGCCCTGCTGATGACCCACTTTGCCGTGGCCGATGCCGGCCAGGCCAATCCCAACGAACTGCCGGATTCGCCGGTGCTGCAGTGAGGCGACTCGTCTTGCTATATATTTGATAGCTGCTTACGCTTGTCGAATAAGCGCTAGCACCCGATTTGGCTTGTAGAGTCAGGCTTCTGGCAATTGCCACACCGCCTGGCCCCCGACCGGATACAGGCGCCGCCCCAGCTGCGGCGCCAGCGTCCAGCCGCCGGTGAACTCGCCAAAGGCGGGCAGGATGGCCAGGCCAGTCTCCAGGCTGAAACATGGCAGGCGCAGCCGGTCGTGGCCGCGTCCGCGCAGCAACAGCGCCGGGTGCAAATGACCGGCGATCACGCTGTGGCTGGCATGCTGCTGCGGATGGTGGCAGGCGGCGAACGGGCCGATCAGCCAGGGCTCGTCGACCACCCGGATGCCCAGCGAAGCCGGTGGATCGCCGGCGCGGCTGTCATGGTTGCCGCGCACCAGCGTGCAGTCCGGTTCGGGATGTTGGCCGCGCCACTGCGCCAGCGCAGCCAGCACAGAATCGGTGCGCGCCTGGGCCGCATGTAAAAAATCACCGAGAAACACCAGCTGCGCCGGCCGGTAATGCAGCACCAGGGCGCTGAGGCGCGCCAGGTTCTCGCGCGTGGTGCCACCGGGCACGGGCTGGCCCAGCGCGCGGTAGGTGGCGGCTTTGCCCAGGTGCAGGTCGGCGATCCAGAGCACACGCTGCGCCGGCCACCACAGGGCGCGCTCGGGCAGCAGCCAGACGGTTTCGCCGGCGTAGCTGACGGCCAGCGGCGCGGCGGGAGTCGGCAGGTGGTCCATCACAGCGGCGGCAATGGTCGCGAAGGCTTGCGCCGCGCGGGCCGCCTGCCGGTGGAAGATTTCGGCTGCCCTGCACCACCCTCCTGGCCGAACACCAGCGTCTCGCGCACCCGGGCCGCGTCTTCCGAGGGCGCGCTCCCGACACCCGGCGCCTGCCCGGCGGCTTTTTCCAGTTGCTGGACGATGCGGGCGATGCGGTCCGCCACACTTTCGTTGGACAGCTGCTCGCGGAAGCGCTCGACCATCAGCGGGAAGGCAAACGGCGTCGGCCGCGGCAATTCCCTGAGCACCAGGCGCTGGCTGTTCATGCGCGCCAGGCTGGCGCCCAGGCGGCCGATTTCCAGTTCCTGCGCCAGCAGTTCCTGCTCGGCCTGCAGCAGCAGCTTGTTGGCCGGGTCGTATTTCCTGAAGACCTCCCAGAACAGCGAGGACGAAGCCTGCAGCTGCTTGTTGCTGCGCTTCTCGCCGGGATAAGCCTGGAAGATCAGGCCGGACACGCGGGCAATTTCACGAAAGCGGCGCTGCGCGAGTTCGCTGGCGTTGAGGCTTTGCAGGACCTCGTGCAGCAGCGCAGCGCGCCGGCCTTCTTCCTGCTCACCCTGCGCCATCACGTCCAGCGACTCGGCATCGTGCCCGACCTGCAGCAATCGGGGCAGCAGGGCCGGCCAGTCCACCTCCTGCGCGCAGAGCAGTTCAAAGCCGTAGTCGTTCACCGCGATGGAAAAGGTGCGCGGCGCATGTTGCGCCACCCGCCAGGCGAGCAGGCTGGCCAGGCCCAGGTGCACATGACGGCCGGCGAAGGGATAGAGAAACAGATGCCAGCCCTCGCGGGTCTTGAGCACCTCGGCCAGCAGGGTCTCGGGCGTCGGCAAGGCCGACCACTGCTGCTGGATTTCCAGCAAGGGCCGCACGCGCTGCAATTCCGGCGTTTCGTAGCGGCCCTCGCCGGCCAGCGCCAGTTGCTGCACCACAGCGTCGGCCAGCGTGGTGGACAAGGGCATGCGCCCGCCATTCCAGCGCGGCACCGCGTGGCGTTTGCTGGTGGCGCGGCGCACCCAGGCCGTCATCTCGCGGATACGCACCAGCTCCAGCAGGCGGCCACCGAACAGAAAGCAGTCGCCCGGCTTCAGGCGCGCGGCAAAACTTTCTTCGACGCTGCCGATGCGCGCGCCGCCCAGGTACTGCACCGTCATGCTGGCATCACTGACGATGGTGCCGATGTTCATGCGATGCCGCCGCGCCAGCCGGGCATCGGGCACGCGCCAGACGCCCTCTTCATCCGGCACGGCACGCCGGTAGTCCGGGTAGGCCGCGAGCGAGGGTCCGCCCTGGCGCACGAAGGACAGGCACCAATCCCAGGTCTCCGGCGACAGCCGCGCATAGGCCGCCGTGCCGCGCACTTCGGCATACAGCGCCTCCGCCACAAAACCGCCGCCCAGTGCCACCGTCACCAAGTGTTGCACCAGCACGTCGAGCGGCTGCTCGGGCGAACAGCGTGCCTCGATGTGGCCCGCCGCAATCGCGGCACGCGCGGCGGCGCCTTCCACCATCTCGATGCTGTGGGTCGGCACCAGCGTCAGGCGTGACGGCCGCCCCGGCGCGTGGCCGGAGCGCCCGGCGCGCTGCAGCAGGCGCGCCACACCTTTGGGCGAACCGATCTGCAACACCCGCTCCACCGGCAAAAAGTCTACGCCCACGTCCAGGCTGGAGGTACAGACCACCGCGCGCAACTCGCCATTTTTGAGGCCGAGCTCCACCCACTCGCGCACGCCCCGGTCCAGCGAACCATGGTGCAGCGCGATCAGGCCGGCCCATTCGGGTTTGGCTGCCAGCAGCGCCTGGTACCAGATCTCCGATTGCGAACGCGTGTTGGTGAACACCAGCGTGGTGCTGCTGCGTTCAATCTCCCCGATGACCTGCGGCAGCATGGTCAAGCCCAGGTGACCGCCCCAGGGGAAACGTTCGCTGCTGGCAGGCAACAGCGAATCGATGATCAGCTTTTTCGGCACCTGGCCTTGCACCAAGGTACCGCCGGGCTGGCCGAGCAACGTGGACATGGCTTCCTCGAGATTTCCGAGGGTTGCGGACATGCCCCAAATTGAAAGAGATGGGTCATCAGCGGCAGCGCGCCAGGACTTGAGTCGCGCGAGCGCCAGTTGCACCTGCACGCCGCGCTTGTTGCCCAGCAGTTCATGCCACTCATCGACCACCACCATCCTGACGGTGCCCAGCACCTCCCTGGCGTCGGCGCGCGACAGCAGCACCGACAGGCTTTCGGGGGTGGTGACCAGCACGGAGGGAAGGCGGCGCGCCTGGGCGCTGCGCTCGCCGCTGGCGGTGTCGCCGGTGCGCGCGCCCAGGGTCCAGGGCGCTGCGCCGGGCCGGGCCGCTTCGAGTGCGTCCAGCGGCGCCTGCAGGGCGCGCACGGTGTCGGCTGCCAGCGCGCGCATCGGTGTCAGCCACAACACGGTCAGCGGCGGCGCGGTCGCCCTGGGCCCAGAACTGCGCAGGGGCGCGAAGGCCTGCAAGGCAGCCAGCCAGACAGCATAGGTTTTACCGGCGCCGGTGGTGGCGTGCAACAAGCCCGAGTCACCGTTTTTCACCGCCTTCCAGACCTCGCGCTGAAAGGCAAACGGCTTCCAGCCGCGGCTGGAGAACCAGTCCAGCAGCAGTTGTTTAACGACCGATGCGGTGGCGGCCCTGGCTGCGGGCGCGGCGTCTGTCACAGCGCGGCTCATGGGAGATGAGCGAAAGCTCGGTTCATGGCCACATCGTAGCGCCGCTGCTGCACAGCCGATCAGCGCCGGCCGGCCTTCGCGCTGTCAGCAGCAACCGACAGCGGCCGGCCCTTCGCGCCGCCATGAAAAAAGCCCCTGGCTTGCGGCAGGGGCTTTGTCGTGGCGTGTGCCGCCTTATTTTTTCTGGCGGTATTTGCGCAGCGCGGCAATCTGGGCGGCCATCACGGCCAGCTCGGACTGGGCCATGGCGATATCGATATCGCTCTTGGCATTTTTCAGCGCTTCTTCCGCAGCCGCCTTGGCCTCGCCGGCCTTGGCCTCGTCGAGGTCCTTGCCACGAATGGCGGTATCGCTGAGCACCGTCACGCAGTTGGGCTGGACTTCCAGCAGGCCACCGGCGACGAAGACAAACTCTTCCGTGCCATCGGCCTTTTCAATCCGCACCGCACCGGGCTTGATGCGGGTGATCAGCGGGGTGTGGCGCGGGTAGATCCCGAGCTCGCCCGCCTCGCCCGGCAAAGCCACGAATTTGGCTTCGCCGGAGAAGATGGACTCCTCGGCACTGACAACATCGACGTGGATGGTGTGTGTGGTGTCCATGACTTAGACCTTCTTGGCCTTCTCGAAGGCTTCGTCGATCGTGCCGACCATGTAGAAGGCCTGCTCCGGCAGGTGATCACACTCGCCGGCCACGATCATCTTGAAGCCGCGAATGGTTTCAGCCAGGCTGACGTACTTGCCGGGCGAACCGGTGAACACCTCGGCCACGTGGAAAGGCTGGCTCAGGAAACGCTGGATCTTGCGGGCGCGCGCCACGGCCAGCTTGTCTTCAGGGGCCAGCTCGTCCATGCCCAGAATCGCGATGATGTCGCGCAGTTCCTTGTAGCGCTGCAGCGTGCCCTGCACGGCACGGGCCGTGGCGTAGTGGTCTTCGCCGACGACGTTGGGGTCGAGCTGACGCGAGGTCGAATCCAGCGGATCCACTGCAGGGTAGATGCCCAGCGACGCGATGTCACGCGACAGCACCACGGTGGAATCCAGGTGGGCAAAAGTCGTCGCAGGCGAAGGGTCGGTCAAGTCATCGGCAGGCACGTAAACGGCCTGGATGGACGTGATGGAACCCACTTTGGTGGAGGTAATACGCTCTTGCAGACGGCCCATTTCTTCGGCCAGCGTCGGCTGGTAACCCACGGCGGAGGGCATGCGGCCCAGCAGCGCGGACACTTCAGTACCGGCCAGGGTGTAGCGGTAGATGTTGTCCACGAAGAACAACACGTCACGGCCTTCGTCACGGAAGGACTCGGCGATCGTCAGGCCGGTCAGCGCCACGCGCAGACGGTTGCCCGGGGGCTCGTTCATCTGGCCGTAAACCATGGCCACCTTGGACTCGCCGAGGTTCTCCAGGTTCACCACGCCGGAATCGGCCATCTCGTGATAGAAGTCATTGCCTTCGCGGGTACGTTCACCCACACCGGCAAACACGGAGAGGCCCGAGTGCGCCTTGGCGATGTTGTTGATCAGTTCCATCATGTTCACGGTCTTGCCGACGCCGGCGCCGCCGAACAGG
>JAUXPP010000133.1 GCA_030683705.1 Polaromonas sp.
GACGCGCAAAGCGCGTCATCGCCGGCGCCCGATCCCATACCCGAATCCGCTTCCGATTCCATCCCCACCCTTCTGTATGCGCCGAGGAGCGCAGGGCCAGACGGATCAGGGCGAGCGATTGTTTGAGCCGAAGGCGAGTTCGAGCTCGACCCCGGCTGGACCGAGCACCGCAGGTTGCCCTCCGCAGCGCCAGCGAAGGAGGGTCGCAGACAGCAGGGTCGCCTTTCTTTTGCTTACTTTTCTTTGGCGAGACAAAGAAAAGTGAGTTGCCGCCGGGCAACCCCCGGCTTGCTGACATACCCCGTCCGCCGGAGTCACCACCGGAAAGGATTCAGCCAGCGCTGGCTTTGCGGAAGCGCTCTTCTTCCTGCAAGCGCAGAACCCGCCGCTGCACCTTGCCCGTCGTGGTCATGGGCAGCGTCTCTATGAACTCGATCTCCTTGGGGTATTCGTACGGCGCCAGCAAGGCCCTGACATGGTCCTGCAGCCGCGCCACCAGCTCGGCATCAAACTGGTCCTCAGCGCCCGCCCGCCTTGCGCGGGCAGCTATGAAATCAGGAGCAAGCACGACATAGGCCTTGACCAGCGCGCCGCGCTCCTTGTCCGGCTTGGGCACCACCGCGGCGTTGGCCACCGCCGGGTGTTTGACCAGGCAGTTCTCGATTTCACCGGGGCCGATGCGGTAGCCGGCCGCCTTGAACACATCGTCGGCCCGCCCCTGGTACCAGAGGTAGCCGTCGGCATCACGCGTGGCCAGGTCGCCGGTGCGGCACCAGTCGCCGGTGAACTTGGCCCGGGTGGCGCCGTCCTTCTTCCAGTATCCGAGGAAAAAAATCGGGTCCGGATCGCCGTGGATGTCGAAGCGGTTCACCGCCACATCGCCGGGCACACCGACCGCACACTCATTGCCGTCGTCGTCGATCACCGCCACGCGGTGCCCCGGGTAGCCCTTGCCCATGCTGCCGGGCCTGGCTGGCCATCCCACAGCCCCCACGCTTTTCACGTCGTGTAATGCGCTGCCCCCCGAGGGGGCCGTGCCTTGCTTGGGGCGGCCCTGCGCTGCGGCGGCAGTGCTTGCCTCCGGCAGGGAGCGGTTCATGCTGCAATTGCCCACGATGTAATTGATCTCGGTCTGGCCGAACATTTCGTTGACCACCACTCCCAGCTCGTCGCGGCAGTACGCAAACACCGCGTCGCCGACTGCCTCGCCCGCGCTCATCATGGCCTGCAGCTTGAGCTTGAAGTGGCGCCGCGGCTGCGGGTAGGCCTTCATCATGGCTTTCAGCGCGGTCGGGAACAGAAAGGTGTGCGTGACGCCCTGCTGCGCCATCAGCGTGAAGGCCAGCTCGGGGCTGAAGCGGCCGTTGAAGGCCACGATGGGCCGGCCGAAATACAGCGTGGGCAGCAGGGCGTCCATCAGGCCACCCGTCCAGGCCCAGTCTGCCGGACTCCAGAACACGCTTCGCGTTTCCGGAGCCGGACTGGGCTTCGCCCTTTTTGTGTTCGCCCCCTCCCCGGCCCTCCCCCGCGCGGGGGAGGGAGCTATTAGGTCGGGGTGTGGGTCGAAGCCAAACCAGTTCTGGCTGCAAATAAATCCCGGCAAATTGCCGATCAACGCGCGATGCGCCAGCAGTGCGCCCTTGGGCGGGCCGGTGGTGCCGCTGGTGTAGATCAGGATGGCCGCGTCGTCGGCTTTGGTTTTTACCGCGGTGAAGGCGCGTTGCTGCGCTGCAAGGGCCGATTCATAGTCGATATCGCCCTGCCCCGCCGCCGCGCCGGCAGCCATCACCGTGCGCAGGGCCGGGCAGCGGCTGCGCACCGCCTGGAGGTTGTCCATGGAGCTTTCGTCGCAGATCGCCAGCACCGCCTCGCTGTCCTGCAGGCGGTATTCCAGCGCCTCGGGGCCGAACAACATGGACAGAGGCATGGCCACGGCGCCCATCTGGAACACCGCCATGTAGGCCACGGCGGTTTCAAAACGCTGCGGCATCACAATCGCCACCCGGTCGCCGCGCTGCACGCCCTGCTTCACCAGCACATGGCTCAGCGCGTCGGCCCCCCGCTGCAGTTCGGAATAAGTATAAAAAATGGTCGCAGCGCACGGCTGGTGCGCGTGGATAGCTACTCTTTTGATAGCACTTCCAGCCCCGTCAGCGCGCGCCCAGCGGCGGCAGCAGACCTCGGCGATGTTGAAGTAGTCATCGACCTGCCAGCGGAAAGTGCTGTGCAGGGCGGCGTAGTGGTCGGGGGGCGGCGCGGCAGTGATGTCCCTGCCTTGACTGTTGGGCGGTGCGAGTCTCTTTATCATCACCCCAATGTACAAAGAAAAACGCATCTCCCGCAGCGAGTTAGTCCCTATACGCGGCATCGATTACCACGTGCGCATCTGGCAGGCTGACGCCGCGGCCGCCAGCGCCGGGCCGCCCCAAGCAAGGCCAGCCCCCTCGGGGGGCAGTGAACCACACGCAGTGGGGAACGTGGGGGCGCCACTTGTCTTGGTCCACGGCTGGATGGACGTGTCCGCCTCCTACCAGTTTGTGGTGGACGCCCTGTCCGACGCGTTTGTCGAAGGCCGAAGCATCATCGCGCCCGACTGGCGCGGTTATGGCAAGACCGGCACGGGGGGTGCGCGTCTGCCCGCCGGGCCGCCCCAAGGGCAGACAGCCCCCTCGGGGGGCAGCGAACCACACGCAGTGGGGAGCGTGGGGGCACCAGATTGTTTCTGGTTCCCGGACTACCTGGCCGACCTCGATTTCCTGCTGGACCACTACGCCGGCGACCAGCCGGTGGACCTGGTCGGCCACAGCATGGGCGGCAACGTCGCCATGCTGTATGCCGGCGTGCGCCCGGCCCGCATCCGCAAGCTGGTCAACCTCGAGGGTTTCGGCATGCCGGCCACGCGGGCCAGCCAGGCGCCGGGCCGTTTTGCCAAATGGATGGACGAACTCAAGAGCCTGCACAAGGGCGAGATGGCGCTGAAACCCTACAACGACGCCGACGGCGTGGCGCGGCGCCTGATGCGCACCAACCCCCGCCTCACGCAGCTCAAGGCGGACTGGCTGGCCAGGCACTGGGCCGCCCCCGACGCCGCCGGCCAATGGAACATCCTGGGCGACGCGGCCCACAAGATCACCAACGCGCAGCTGTACCGCGTCGACGAGGTGCTGGAGATTTACCGCAACATCAGCGCGCCCACGCTGGCCATCGAAGCCTCGGACGACTCATTGGGCAAATGGTGGCAGGGCAAATACACCCTGGCCGAATACCACGAGCGGCTCAAGGCCGTGCCGCAGCTCGGCACGGCCGTGGTCCAGGACGCCGGCCACATGCTGCACCATGACCAGCCGGAGCAGCTGGCCCGCCTGATCGAGGACTTCCTGCGCCAGGAGCTTGCCGACAAAACCTGACAGCTTCAAGTGGGGTTAATACAGGCTGCCGGGCCCGTCTTTGTAGGACAATCGGGTTTTATTGCGCTTGGCGCGTGGAAGATTCATGACCGAACCCAGCGCCATCCACCAGGAAAATTTTCGCCGCATCCTGACGCGCAACATCAGCCTGCCGCTGGGCGTCGGCGCCCTCAGTGCCGCCGTTTTTGTGGCCCTGATCTTCTATCTTCTGTCCGTACTGGGCGGGGTCGAACAGGCCGAAAGGGCCATCAGCAGCGCCAACCAGATCGCCAAGCTCGGCGCCGACATGGAAGCCAGCATGTCCGGCTACCTGGTCACCGGTGAAGAACCGCTGCTCCAGCCCTTTGAAATCGGCAAGCCCCGCATCGCGGCCGAAACCGCCACGCTGACCGGCCTGGTGCGCGACAACCCGGGCCAGGTCAGCCGGCTCAGGCGCATCGCCGCACTGCAGGCCCAATGGAACGAGTTTGCGCAGGCCATCATCGACCTGCGGCGCAAGGACCTGGACTACCAGGCGCCGATACGCTCGGCCGGCGGAAAAAGCCTGACCGACGAGATCCGGCGTGAATTCGCCGAGTTCATCAGCATCGAAGAGCGCCTGCTGCAGGAGCGCAATGCGCAGGCGCGCGGCAACACCGCCTGGGGCATGGCGGCCTACCTGCTGTTCAGCCTGGGACTCAGTGGCCTGCTGGCCCTGCTGGGGCACCGCGAACTGCATCGCCTGTCGGACACCTACGGCGAGGCGGAAAACAGGCAGGCAACCACGGCGCTGCTGCTGGACCAGCAACTCTGGCTGCGCACCGGTCAACGGCAGCTGGGCGAGCACACCCTGGGGCAGCACGCGCTGCCGTCGCTGGGCCGCAGCGTGCTGGAGTTTCTGGCGCGTTACCTCGATGTGGCGGTGGCGGCCCTGTACCTCCGGCAGGAAGATGGCCGGATGCAGCGGGTGGCTGTCTACGGACTGGTCTCCGACGGTGGCGAGGCCGGGCAGTCGCCCGACAGCGACCAGGGCCTGGTCGGCCAGGCCGCGCTGGAAAACCGGGTGATCCAGCTCAATGACCTGCCGGCCAGCTACCTCAAGGCCAGCTCCGGCCTGGGCCAGGGATCGGCCCGCCATGTGCTGGTGGTCCCGGTGCACAACGACGGCGTGGTCAACGGCGTGGTCGAACTCGGCTTCTTCAGGGCCCTGGCGCCGCGTGACCTGGAATTCGTCACCCTGATTGCCAGCAACATCGGCAACTCCATCCATGCGGCGCTTTACCGCCGGCGCCTGGAAGACGTGCTCAGCCAGTCCCAGGAACTCAATGAGGAGCTTCAGGTCCAGCAGGAAGAGCTGCGCACCACCAACGAAGAACTCGAAGAGCAATCCCGTGTGCTCAAGGAGTACCAGGTCACGCTGGAAAACCAGCAGGCCGAGCTTGAACAGAACAACGAGCAGTTGTCGGAAGTCGCCCTCTCGCTGGACCACAAGAATGCGGCACTCAACCAGGCCCAGACCCTGCTCGAGGAACGCGCCACCGAGTTGAGCCGCGCCAGCCGCTACAAATCCGAATTCCTGGCCAACATGTCGCACGAGCTGCGCACGCCGCTGAACAGCTCGCTGATCCTGGCCAAGCTGCTGGCCGACAATCCCCGGGGCAATCTCAGCCAGGAAGAAGTCCGCTTTGCCCAGTCCATCTATTCGGCGGGCAACGACCTGCTGAGCCTGATCAACGACATCCTGGATATTTCCAAGGTCGAGGCCGGCAAGCTGGAGCTGTCCCCCGAAGACATGCAGGTGGGCGCGCTGGTGGATTCGCTGAAAAGCACCTTCGAACCGCTGGCCGGCCAGAAAAAGCTGGCGCTCTCCATCCGCATCGAGTCAGGCACGCCGGCGACGCTGAAAACCGATCGCCAGCGGGTCGAGCAGATCCTGAAAAACCTGCTCTCCAACGCCATCAAGTTCACCGATACCGGAGAAGTCAGCCTGCGCGTGTCCTTGCAGCCGGCAGGCCTGATCGCCTTCTCCGTGCGCGATTCCGGCATCGGCATACGCTCCGACCAGCAGCAACTGATTTTCGACGCCTTCCGCCAGGCCGACGGCACCACCAGCAGGCGTTATGGCGGCACCGGCCTGGGCCTGTCGATTTCGCGCGACCTGACCACGCTGCTGGGCGGCTCCCTGTCGGTGGAAAGCCGCGAGGGCGAGGGCAGCACCTTCACCCTGCTGCTGCCCTGCGAATGGAACCCGGCACCGGCCCCCCAGCAGGCCCCCAAACCAGAGCGACGCGCAGCCGGCCGGCTCCGCAACCCGGCGCCGGTGGTGGTGCCCAGCCCGCTGCCAGCGCCCGTTCCTGCCGCCGCTTTTGCCGACGACCGGCATTTGCCGCGCGGCGACCGCCTGGTGCTGGTGATCGAGGACGATGTCATCTTTGCGCAAATCCTCTACGACCTGGCGCGCGAGATGAACTACCACTGCCTCGTGGCCCACGGCGCCGAGGACGGCATTGCGCTGGCCCTGCAGTTCCTGCCGCATGCCATCCTGCTCGACATGGGCCTGCCGGACCGCCCGGGCCTGGCGGTGCTGCAGCGGCTCAAGGAGGATCCGAAGACACGGCACATCCCGGTGCATGTGGTGTCGGCCGACGACCTCAGCGAGCAGGCCCTGCAGATGGGTGCGATGGGTTACGCGCTCAAGCCGACCACACGCGAGCAGCTCAAGGACGTGTTCCAGAAGCTCGGCGACAAGCTGGCCCAGAAAATCAAGCGCGTGCTGCTGGTCGAAGGCGATGCCCTGCAGCGCGCCAGCGTCGTGCATCTGATCGGCGACGGCGATGTCGAAATCACCGCGGTGGGCACCGGCGGTGAAGCGCTGGCCCTGCTCGCCAGCACGGTGTTCGACTGCATGATCATGGACCTGAAGTTTTCCGACATGCAGGGGCACGAGTTGCTCCAGCGCATGTCGAGCGAGGAGATTTCATCCTTCCCGCCGGTCATCGTCTACACCGAAGGCGAGATGACCCGCGAGGAAGAGGCCGGGCTGCTGAAGTATTCACGCGCCATCATCATGAAGGGCGCGCGCTCCCCGGAGCGCCTGCTCGACGAAGTCACCCTGTTCCTGCACAAGGTCGAGGCCGAGCTTTCGACCGATCGCCAGATCATGCTCAACAACCTGCGCAACCGGGACACCGCCTTTGAAGGCCGCACCGTGCTGGTGGTGGACGACGATGCGCGCAACATCTTCGCGCTGACCAGCGCCCTGGAGCAAAAGGGCATGCGGGTCGAGGTCGGACGCAACGGCTTTGAAGCCATCAGCAAGCTCGACGAAATCGAAGGCATCGATCTGGTGCTGATGGACATCATGATGCCGGGCATGGACGGGCTGGAGGCCACGCGCCGCATCCGCAAGGATGCACGCTTCAAAAAACTGCCCATCATTGCCGTCACCGCCAAGGCCATGAAGGACGACCAGGAGCAGTGCCTCAAGGCCGGCACCAGCGACTACCTGGCCAAGCCGATCGACCTGGACCGCCTGTTCTCCCTGCTTCGCGTGTGGATGCCGGTCACCGATCGCAGCTGATGCCCAAAAAAACCGATATCCACGCCGCGGCACCGGTGAAGGCCAGCGGCAGGGACAGCGCCGACGACTACCCGGAAGCCGACCTGCATCAGCTGATCGAGGCCATCTACACCCAGTACAGCTACGATTTCCGTGACTACGCGGGCGCGTCGCAGAAACGCCGGGTGATCAAGGCGCTCGCCCAGCTCGGCTACCCGACGATCCCGGCCCTGCAGGCGGCCGTGGCGCAGGACCCCGCCGTCTTCATGCAGTTGCTGCAGTACCTGACCATTCCGGTCAGCGAGATGTTTCGCGACCCCTCGTTTTTCCTGGCGCTGCGCCAGCAGGTCGTGCCGGTGCTGCGCACCTATCCTTCGCTGAAAATCTGGGTCGCAGGCTGCAGCACCGGCGAGGAGGTGTATTCGCTGGCCATCCTGCTCAAGGAGGAAGGCCTGCTTGCGCGCTCCCTGATTTACGCCACCGACATCAACCCCAAGTCGCTGGCCAAGGCACGCCTGGGCATTTTTTCGCTGGCCAGCATCCAGGGCCACACCGCCAACTACCAGGCCGCCGGCGGCCAGCAGGCGTTTTCCGACTACTACACCGCCGCCTACGAAGCGGCGATTTTCGACAAATCCCTGCGCGACAACGTCACCTTTGCCGACCACAGCCTGGCCACCGACAGCGTGTTTTCCGAAACCCAGCTGGTGCTCTGCCGCAACGTGCTGATTTATTTCAACAAGAAGCTGCAGGACCGCGCGCTGGGCCTGTTTCACGAATCGCTGAGCCACCGCGGCTTCATGGGCCTGGGCAGCAAGGAAAGCATCGACTTCTCGGCCCATGCCGCGCGTTTTGAGCCGCTGGACCGGCCCGAGCGGATTTTCCGCAAACTGGAGGAATGAGCAGCCTCATGAACATCCAGCAGGTCGCCGCAAGACATGCCGTCGAGGCCGTGGTGGTCGGCGCCTCGGCCGGCGGGGTATTCGCCCTGCTGACCCTGCTGTCAGGCCTGCCCAGGAGCTTTGCGCTGCCCATCGTCGCGGTGCTGCATCTGCCGAAGGAGCGCGACAGCCGGCTGGCGGACGTGTTCCAGCAAAGGCTGGGCATGCGGGTGCACGAGGCCGCCGACAAGGAGGCCATCGCCCCGTCCACGCTGTATTTCGCCGGGTCCGGCTACCACCTGTCGATCGAGATGGACCGGACTTTTTCGCTCAGCTGTGAAGAACCCGTCAACTATTCACGGCCGTCGATCGACGTCCTGATGGATTCCGCCGCCGACGCCTACGGCCCCAGCCTGGCGGGCGTGCTGCTGACCGGCGCCAACTTCGACGGCGCCGCGGGCCTGGCCCGCATCAAGCAGCGTGGCGGCCTCACCGCGGTGCAGGACCCGGCCGAAGCCCAGGTCCCCACCATGCCGCAAGCCGCGATCCGCAGGCTCAAGCCCAACCTGATCCTCACGCTGGACGGGATCCGGCAACTGCTCATTCAACTTGATCACAACCATGCGACATCCTGACACCGCCAAAATACTGATCGTTGACGACCTGCCCGACAACCTGCTGGCACTCAATGCCCTGATTCGCCTGGACGGCCGCGACATCCACCAGGCCAGCTCGGGCGAGGCCGCGCTGGACCTGCTGCTCCAGCACGAGTTTGCGCTGGCCATCCTGGACGTGCAGATGCCCGGCATGAACGGTTTCGAGCTCGCCGAGCTGATGCGCAGCACCGAAAAAACCCGCCACATCCCGATTGTGTTTGTCACCGCCGCCGGCAAGGAATCGAATTACGCCTTCAAGGGCTACGAAACCGGCGCGGTCGATTTTTTGTACAAGCCGCTGGACAGCGAGGCCGTCAAGAGCAAGGTCAATGTGTTTGTCGAGCTCTACCAGCAGCGCAATGAAACGCGCCGGCAGGTGCAGGCGCTCGAGAAAAGCCGCCAGGCGCAGGAAGTGCTGTTGCAGGAACTGCAGGCAACCCAGGCCGAGCTGCAGAAGGCGGTGCAGATGCGCGACGACTTCATGTCCATGGTGGCGCACGAGCTGCGCACGCCGCTCAACACCCTGTTCCTCGAGGCGCAGTTGCGCAAGATGCAGCTCGAGCGCGGCAACATCGCGATTTTCGACACTGCCTACCTGCAGAAGATGGTGGCGCGCGACACGCTGCAAGTCAAGAACATGGTGCGCCTGATCGACGACATGCTGGACGTGACCCGGCTGCGCAACAGCCGCCTGTCGATACGCCCCAGCAACGTCAACCTGCCGGCGCTGCTCGAGCGCGTGGTCGGCAACCTGGCCAACCAGGCCGCATTGGCCGGTTGCGCCATCACCCTGCACGCCGACCAGCAAGTCACCGGTTTCTGGGACGAGTTCCGCATCGAGCAGGTGGTCATCAACCTGCTGACCAATGCCTTGCGTTACGGCAAGGGCCAGCCTGTCGCCGTGCGCATGACGCCGCTGGACCAGGGCGTGCGCATCGACGTGCGCGACGGCGGCTGCGGCATTTCGCAAGCCGACCAGCAACGCATCTTCGGCCAGTTCGAACGCGCCGCGGCGCGCGAAGGTGACGAGACCGGCGGCCTGGGCCTGGGCCTGTACATCACGCACCAGCTGGTGCAGGCGCATGGCGGCAGCATCGCGGTGGAAAGCCAGCCCGGCGAGGGCTCGGTGTTCACCGTGCGCTTGCCGCTGCAGCCACCAGTGGAGCCGGCGATCGCTGGGGACTGAGCAAGCGCTTTGCCGGTCATCCCGGACTGGATTCGGGGGTCTATCTTTTGTTTCCTCTTACGTTGAGGTATGCCAGCAAGCCGGGTCTCGCCCCGGCGGGCGAGGCACTTTTCTTTGCGTCGCCAAAGAAAAGTACCCTAAAGAAAGGCGACCCGATGGTCTGGGTCCCTCCGCTTCGCTACGGGCAACCTGCGGTGCTCGCCGAAAACGGGGTCGAGCTCGAACTCGCTACGCTCAGACAATCGCTCGCCCTGATCCGTTTTCGGCTGCGCTCCTCGGCCCAGCCCGACGGGTGGGGGAATGAATACGGATGCGGGGAGGCGGGGTCGCGCAAAGCGCGTCCCCGCCGGAGCCCGAATCCGGTCCCGATCCCACCACCCTTCTGTATGCGCCTAGGAGCGCAGGGCCAGACGGATCAGGACGGGCGATTGTCTGAGCCGAAGGCGAGTTCGAGCCCGGCCCCGGCTGGACCGAGCACCGCAGGTTGCCCCGTAGCGCAGCGGAGGGGACGCAGACAGCAGGGTCGCCTTTTCTTTGGTGACTTTCTTTTGGCGAGACAAAAGAAAGTTACTTGCCGCCGGGCAACCCCCGGCCAACAGACGCGCACCCACTACCAACCGTAGAAGCAGCCAGGGATGGATCCCGGATCCAGTCCGAAATGACCAGCGAACCCTATCCGCCAAACATGGCCAGCTTGAGCGGCCACGAGCGCCCCAACCAGTAGGCATGCGTGGTGTGGTCGGCCAGGTCGTCGCCGCTGACCCCGTGGACGAACACGTCAAGACCGCCGCGGTGGGCGTCCAGCCAGGGGATCACCGCATCGAACTGCACGCGGCTGAAAGCCAGCTGGCAGCTCCAGCGCGGGTGCGGACCGACCTCTTTTTCATGCACACGGCCGACCTGCACGCCCAGGGCGTCCCCTGCCGCGGCAACCAGCGCGCGCGCCTGAACCAGCGTGCCGGCATCGAAATACACATGGGCGTGGTAATCATCGTGCTGATTGACGGGGTAGCGGGTGCTCATGCAGCTATTGTCATGCGGGCGCGGCAAAATGTATCGATGACCATCTTCTCCCCTGCCGTGCCGGCGCTCCGGCGGCCTGCCATCCGCTCACTTTTTAATAGCTGCTTACGCTTGCCAGGCAAGCGCTGGCGGCCGATTTTGCTTGTGATCCTGGTCATGGCGGCCGCGGTGGCCCCGCCCGCCGCGGCCTTTGACCTGCAGGGCCACCGCGGCGCCCGCGGCCTGGCGCCCGAAAACACCCTGCCGGCTTTCGAGCGGGCGCTGGCCATCGGCGTCAGCACGCTGGAGCTGGACATCGGCCTCACGGCAGACGGCGTGGTGGTGATCACGCACGATCCTTACCTGAACCCGCTGTTCACGCGTGATGCCGGCGGCCAGTGGCTGGCCGGCCGCGGGCCACTGATCCGCTCGCTGAACTTCGCCCAGTTGCAGGCCTACGACGTGGGCCGCATCCAGCCCGGCACGCCTTATGCCAACACCTTTGCCAACCAGCAGCCGCTGGACGGCACGCGCATCCCGACGCTGGCCGCGCTGTTCGAGCGCGTGAAACTGCTGGGCGCGACCGGCGTGCGCTTCAACATCGAAACCAAGCTCAACCCCGAGCAGCCGGCCGACACCGCCAGCGCCGAACAGATGACCGAAGCGCTGCTCAAGGTGGTGCGCGACGCCGGCATGCTGGGCCGCGTCAGCATCCAGAGCTTCGACTGGCGCACGCTGCAAATCGTGCAGCGGCTGGAGCCGTCCATCCCCACGGTGTACCTGAGCATCCAGACCGCCAACACCAACAACATCAGCAGCGGCGCCTGGACCGCAGGTTTCAAGATCGCCGAACACGCCAGCGTGCCGGCCATGGTCAAGGCCGCCGGCGGCGCGGTCTGGTCGCCCAATGGCGGCGCGCTGACGCAGGCGCTGGTGCAGCAGGCCCAGGCGCTGGGCCTGAAGGTCATTCCCTGGACCATCAACCAGGCCGCCGACATGGAGCGCCTGATCGCCTGGGGCGTGGACGGCCTGATCACCGACTACCCGGACCGCCTGCGCGAGGTGCTGCGCCAGCGCCAGTTGCCCCTGCCCGCGCCCCTGAAAAACTGAGGTTTCCCCAAGCATGAGAAAATGGGAGATTGACCCCAGACCACACAGGATTTCTCATGGAAGCAGAACGCATCAACACCATCGCCAACCAGCTCGCCGACCTGAGCAACCGGGTCAACGAGCTCAGGGGGTATCTTTGACTACCCTGCCAAGGAACGTAAATTAAACGAAGTCAACGCCGCGCTTGAAGACCCGAAAGTCTGGGACAACCCGAAACGCGCGCAGGAACTCGGCAAGGAAAAAAAATCGCTGGAAGACGTGGTCCACGTCATCGATCGGCTGAGCGCCGAACTGGCCGACAACACCGAGCTGTTTGAGATGTCCAAGGCCGAGGGCGACGACGCCGGCATGGAATCCATTGAAGGCGAAGCGGCGAGTGTCGCGACCGAGGTCGAGAAGATGGAGTTCCGCCGGATGTTCAACAACCCGGCCGACCCCCTGCCCTGCTTCCTCGACCTCCAGGCCGGCGCCGGCGGCACCGCAGCCTGCGACTGGGCCAGCATGCTGCTGCGCCAGTACCTCAAGTACGCCGAACGCAAGGGCTTCAAGACCACCATCGAGGACGAGACCCCGGGCGACACCGCCGGCATCAAGGGTGCGACCATCAAGATCGAGGGTGAATACGCTTTCGGCCTGCTGCGCACCGAAACCGGCGTGCACCGCCTGGTGCGCAAGTCGCCCTTCGACTCCTCGGGCGGGCGCCACACCTCGTTTGCCTCGGTGTTTGTCTATCCCGAGATCGACGACTCGATCGAGATCGAGATCAACCCGTCCGACGTTCGGGTCGACACCTTCCGTGCCAGCGGCGCCGGCGGCCAGCACATCAACAAGACCGACTCGGCGGTGCGCCTGACGCACATCCCGACGGGCATCGTGGTGCAGTGCCAGGACGGCCGCAGCCAGCACAGCAACCGCGACGTTGCGTGGAAACGCCTGCGTTCGCGCCTGTACGACTTCGAGTTGCGCAAACAGCAGGAAGCCCAGCAGAAGCTGGAAGACACCAAGACCGACGTGGGCTGGGGCCACCAGATCCGCAGCTACGTGCTGGACAACAGCCGCATCAAGGACTTGCGCACCAACTACGAAACATCGGCCACCCAGAAGGTGCTGGACGGCGACCTCGATCAATTCATCGAAGCGTCATTGAAGCAGGGCGTATGAATTTAAAAACTGTTTTTGCGGACTTGATCCGCAATCCATGCATCACAGGCCACAGGCTGTGCTGCCATGCCGACTCAAACTTAGGAATCCGCCATGCTGCGTGAAGGCCAATCCCCGGTGATCAACCGCGCCGACTACATCGCGCCCGCTTACTGGATAGACACCGTCGACCTGTCCTTCGACCTGGACCCGGCCAAGACGCGTGTACTCAACAAGATGACGCTGCGGCGCAATGCCGACGTGCCGGCGCAGCCGCTCAAGCTCGACGGCGAAGAGCTGAACCTGGCACGTGTGCTGGTCAACGGCCAGGGCACCTCCTTTCGCATGGAAGGCGACAAGCTGGTGCTGGACAACCTGCCGGATGCCTTCGAGCTGGAAATTTTCACCACCTGCGCGCCGGTGAAAAACACCAAGCTGATGGGCCTGTACGTCAGCAACGACTCCTTCTTCACCCAGTGCGAGGCCGAGGGCTTTCGCCGCATCACCTACTTCCTGGACCGTCCCGACGTGATGGCCAGCTACAGCGTCACGCTGCGCGCCGACAAGGCGAAGTACCCGGTGCTGCTGTCCAACGGCAATCTGGTCGAGCAGGGCGAGCTGGCCGAGGGCCGCCACTTTGCGAAGTGGGTGGACCCGCACAAAAAACCGGCCTATTTGTTTGCGCTGGTGGCCGGGCAACTGGTGTGCCGCGAGCAGCGCATCACCTCGCGCGCCGGCCAGGAACACACGCTGCAGGTGTATGTGCGCCCGGGTGACCTGGACAAGACCGAACACGCGATGAACTCGCTGATGCATTCGGTGGCCTGGGACGAAGCGCGCTTCGGCCTCAGCCTGGACCTGGAACGTTTCATGATCGTCGCCACCAGCGACTTCAACATGGGCGCGATGGAAAACAAGGGCCTGAACATCTT
>JAUXPP010000135.1 GCA_030683705.1 Polaromonas sp.
GCGAGGCTTTCCGCAGCCGCATGAATGGGCTGGAGGATAGCCAGGCGCAATGGCAGGCAGTGGCCGATTTTTTTGATGCGCTGGGCGGGCGCATGGACCGCATGCCGGTGGCTGCGGCTGGTGACGCCGATGAACAACATAACAAGGCAGAGGGGGAGCTTGCATGAGCAAGAAACAAATCGAGGAATGTGTGCGCAACAGCCTCGAAGGCTATTTCAAGGACTTGCGTGGCACCGAACCCGACGGCATGTACGACATGCTGGTGCGTGTCGTTGAAAAGCCCCTGCTCGAGGTGGTGATGCAGCACGCCGACAAAAACCAGTCACGCGCGGCCGAATGGCTGGGCCTGAACCGCAACACCCTGCGCAAAAAGCTGCTTGAGCACAAGCTGATCAAGTAAGCACCAAGCCCATCGTCCGGACCATCCAAAAAACATGAACGCCTTAATCTCCGTCTCCGACAAAACCGGCATCCTGGAATTCGCGCAGGCACTGCATGCGCTGGACATCAAGCTGCTGTCCACCGGCGGCACCGCCAAACTGCTGGCCGACGCCGGCCTGCCGGTCACCGAAGTGGCCGACCACACCGGTTTTCCTGAAATGCTGGACGGCCGCGTCAAGACCCTGCACCCGACCATCCACGGCGGCCTGCTGGCGCGTCGCGACTTTCCCGAACACATGGCGGCGCTGAAGGCGCACAACATCGCCACCATCGACCTGCTGGTCGTCAACCTCTATCCGTTCGAAGCCACGGTCGCCAAACCCGGCTGCACGCTCGAAGACGCCATCGACAACAGCGACATCGGCGGCCCGGCCATGGTGCGTTCCGCCGCCAAGAACTGGAAAGACGTGGGTGTGCTGACCGACGCTTCGCAGTACGCCGGTGTGCTTGCAGAACTGCAGGCCGATGGCAAGCTCGGCGACAAGACCAAATTCGCGCTGGCTGTGGCCGCCTTCAACCGCATCAGCCAGTACGACGGCGCGATTAGCGACTATCTCTCCGGCATCCAGGCCGATGGCAGCCACAGCCTGTTTCCGGGCCAGGCCAACGGCCGCTTCATCAAGGTGCAGGATTTGCGTTACGGTGAAAACTCGCACCAGCAGGCCGCGCTGTACCGCGACCTGTACCCGGCGCCCGGCTCGCTGGTCACGGCCACGCAGTTGCAGGGCAAGGAACTCAGCTACAACAACATCGCTGATGCCGATGCCGCCTGGGAATGTGTCAAGAGTTTTACCGGGCCCGCCTGCGTCATCGTCAAACACGCCAATCCCTGCGGTGTGGCCGTCGGCGCCGATGCGCTCGAGGCCTACAGCAAGGCCTTCAAGACCGACCCGACCTCGGCCTTCGGCGGCATCATCGCGCTGAACTGCACGCTGGACGAAGCGGCGGCGCAGCAAATATCGAAGCAGTTTGTCGAGGTGCTGATGGCCCCGGCCTTCACGCCCGAAGCACTCGCGGTGTTCAAGAGCAAGGTCAATGTGCGCATCCTGCAGATCGCCCTGCCGCCCGGTGGCGACACCGCGTGGAAGCAGGGCCGCAACCTGATGGACGTCAAACGCGTCGGTTCCGGCCTGCTGATGCAGACCGCTGACAACCACGAACTCGCGCTGGCCGACCTCAAGGTGGTCAGCAAGCTGCAGCCGACGCCGGCGCAGCTGCAGGACCTGCTGTTTGCCTGGAAGGTCGCCAAATACGTCAAGTCCAACGCCATCGTGTTCTGCGGCGGCGGCATGACGCTCGGCGTCGGGGCTGGCCAGATGAGCCGCATCGACTCGGCCCGCATCGCCTCCATCAAGGCCGCCAATGCCGGCCTGGACCTCGCGGGCTCAGCCGTGGCCAGTGACGCCTTCTTCCCCTTCCGCGACGGGCTCGACGTGGTGGTCGACGTCGGCGCGACCTGTGTGATCCAGCCGGGTGGCAGCATGCGCGATGAGGAAGTCATCGCCGCCGCCGATGAGCGCGGGGTGGTGATGGTGCTGAGCGGGGTCAGGCACTTCCGGCACTGATTCGGTTGTTTGCAAGCCAAAAGTGGCTGTAACGCTTGCCAGACGTGCGTGAGCAGCTATCGAATTCATAGCGAATTCGCCGTGCCGCTGTCATCCCGGACTTGATCCGGGATCCATGTCTGATGACCACCGCCGTTCGGGCTGAGCCTGTCGAAGCCGTCTTTGCTTCAATTGCCTGCAGGGTGCCAGCAAGCCGGGTCTCGCCCCGGCGGGCGACTCACTTTCTCTTGCTTCGCCAAGAGAAAGTGAGCAAAGAGAAGGCGACCCGATGGTCTGGGTCCCTCCGCTTCGCTGCGGGCAACCTGCGGTGCTCGCCGAAAACGGGGCCGGGCTAGCACTCGCACGCTCAGACAATCGCCCGTCCTGATCCGTTCTCGGCTGCGCTCCTCGGCCCAGCCCGACGGGTGGGGGAAGAAAACCAATAGCCGGATACCGGCCCCCGTTCGGAGTGCAGGAAGCGCAAAGCGCTTCCTGCACGGGAATC